>CAZBBO010000006.1:0-143965 GCA_964490345.1 uncultured Ferruginibacter sp. | reverse complement strand
AATTTCAATTCATTAAACTATATTTACAACTTGTTGAAAAAAGCAGCCACTTTCAATGCTTACCCGAAACTGAGGATAAATCCAATTGAACTATATTTGAAAAATAGATTTGAAACTTTGTACATTAACAGCAAAACTATTCATCATCACCTAACTATAGAAAAAAGCACTTAAATATTTCATCGGTATGGAAAACAATAATTCTCCTGAAAAAGTAAATTGTTTAATCATTGGCTCAGGCCCGGCAGGTTATACCGCAGCCATTTATGCCGCACGTGCAAATATGAACCCGGTTCTCTATCAGGGAATTCAACCCGGGGGGCAGCTTACCATTACCACTGAGGTGGAAAATTATCCGGGTTACCCAGATGGTATTCAAGGGCCCGAAATGATGCTTCAATTTGAACGCCAGGCCACTCGGATGGGAGCCGACATAAGGTATGGGATTGTAACAAAAGTTGACCTATCATCACATCCATTTAAAGTAGAAGTGGATGAAAATAACTGGCTACAAGTCAATGCATTAATTATATCAACCGGCGCTTCTGCTAAATGGTTAGGACTACCCAGTGAGCAACGATTAAACGGGCAGGGAGTAAGTGCATGTGCGGTGTGTGATGGTTTCTTTTTTAAAGGTAAAGAGGTGGCTATTGTAGGTGCCGGGGATACCGCTGCTGAAGAGGCATTGTATTTATCCAAAATATGCAGCAAGGTTCACATGATTATTCGTAGAGACGAAATGAGAGCCAGTAAAATTATGCAGGATCGGGTTATTAACAAACATAATATAATCATTTATTGGAATACAGAAACGGAGGAGGTGATTGGAGAAAACAAGGTTGAAGCGGTTCGTATTATCCATAATAAAACAGGAGAAAAGACGACTATTCCGGTTAGTGCATTTTTCGTAGCCATTGGCCACAAACCCAATGCTGAAATTTTTACAGGATGGCTTAATATGGATGATGCAGGATATATTAAAACTATTCCCGGCACTTCAAAAACAAATATTGAAGGTGTTTTTGCAGCAGGTGATGTACAAGATAAAATATATCGTCAGGCTGTTACAGCCGCAGGTAGCGGATGTATGGCTGCATTAGATGCAGAACGATTTTTAAGCGAAAAAGGATTTCATTAAATGGAAATACATCTTAACAAATTAATGTTCCATGCACACCATGGTGTTTTTTTTGAAGAAACACAAATGGGTGGTGAATTTGAGGTTAATGTAACTATTTCTTTTAATCACCAAAGTTCCATAAGCAGTTTGGATGATACTGTAGATTATGTAAAAGTATATAATTGTATTGCAGCCCAAATGGCCAAACCTCACCGGTTGTTAGAGAGCCTCGCTGTAGAAATAGCTAATCAAATCTGTATTTTGGATAAGAAGATAGATCAAGTTTCTATATCCATTTCAAAGCTAAACCCACCTATAAAGAATTTTACCGGTACAGTAGGCATTACCCATATTAAAAAGGCACAGGTTTAATAATAAGCAATAGAAAAAATACTAACGGTAAAGATTAATCGAATTTGTTTCCCATCTTTTACTTCTCATATACCATACTGCCATGATTAATGTGGCAGACCAATAAATGAATTCATTACTCCAAGCCATAGCCAAAGAAATATAATTCACCTTCATAAAATACAAGGTATAACCCATATACAGAGAAATAGAAATCCATTCAAAGAGAAAACTTACCCTAGTTTTTCCGGTGCCTGTAACTGCATTAAGCCAAACATTAGCTAAGCTGTTAATAATAATTCCCACAGATACCATCCGGATAACCGGAATTCCTGCTGATACAAACGCCTCATCTTGTCCAAATAACTTAAAGAAAAAACCGGGGTGAATATTTAATGCCAAAATCAACAAGCCACAAAAGCCCACGCTCCATAATGAAATCATCTTCACAGCTTTAATAACCAGGTTAGCACTCCCTTGCCCAAGTAAATTACTCACCATAGCATTGGTAGTACCGGCAAATGCCCAAATAAAAATCCCTGCAATACCAAAAGCATTACGCATGGTGTTGCTAATTGCTTTTGCAGTAATTCCTCTATTCTCAATCAGCAGAAAAAATATCAGCCAGGTTGTAACACTTAACACAAACTGAAATACCAGTGGTGTAGCCACCTTTTTAATATCTGAAGAAAAGTTTTTATGATACTTAAAATGTTTTAGCAAGTTATACTGATTGCGTAAGCCGGATACAGAAAGTAATCCAAATACTGCAAACATTCCTACACACTCCGCAATTACCGAGGCCACCGCAGCACCATTGAAGCCCATTGCAGGAAATCCTGCCTTACCAAAAATCAATAAGTAATCTAATAAAATATTTATTGCCGCCTCAAACAAAAAACCTATCATTAAATAACGACTGTTGAGGGTTGCGATTAGAAAAGCATTTCCCATTTGAAAAATCAGCAGAAAGGGAAGGCCTAAAATCCTAATTTTTATAAACTCCATTTCAATCGGAAAAGCCTTCGGATCAGCAATATGCTGCATAAAAATTGGAGCAACAAACCAGGTAAACAGGATACATCCCAATGCAAAAATGAATGACAACCGAATACCCTGATTCATGATATCTGCAAAGTGGTGGGCACTTCCGCCACCTGCATGGCGAGAGAAGATAATTTGCATGGCATTATTCATACCATGGCCGGCAACTGCAAATATTAAATAATACACACCGGTTATTCCCGCATTGCCAAGCGCTTCTTCAGATAGCCTTCCTAAAAAAATACTATTAGTTAATAAATTAATTTGTGGAATAAGAACAGCAAGCGCAATAGGAATTGCAAAGGATAAAATTTGTCTATGACTTACCTTTACCTTCAGGTTATTTAACGGTTGCACTTCCATAAAAGCCGCAAAATTACCTTATTTTGCTTTGCAAATTCTAAGAATGAACCTTCTTTATAACCATAATGCTGATGAGCTTGAGAATAATAGTTGTTCAATGCTGGTAGAAGTTGGCATTTATGGCATTTCATTTATTTGGTTTCACCCCGATCCGTTTTCAGTTATTGGAGTAAAGATGTATTCATTTTCTAGACAACTGAGCCAAAAGATACTTATTGAACACATAAAAGAATTATGTGCTAATAGCAGCTTCAAACAAAAAAGTGTGACTATTTGTTTTAATTATCAAGATTCCTTAATTATTCCGGTGGCATATTATGAAGCCAAATCTGTTCATCATTTACTAAACCTTATTTTTGGTTTAAAAAATTATACGATTTTACAGGATGACTTAAGAGAGGCTGAGCTTTTGGGAAATACAGCCGTTAAGAATGTTTATCGGGTTGCTCCCGAAATACACGAAATGATGTTGTTATTATATCCTACTGCACATATCAAACACAGTTCGTCTTTACAAATTAATAACAATGATTTACAAGACGGAATTCGTTGTATTGTTTATCAACAATGGATAAAAGTATTTTTATACGATAACGGAATTTTTAAATTTGTGCAATACTTCTTTTATAAAACGCCAACTGATGTAGCCTATCATTTATTGAATACTTGCAATCAACACAGCGTAAATGCAGAACTGACTCACATCCAAATTTCCGGAATGATTGATAAAGACTCAAGCTTATACCGTGAGTTATCAAAGTATTTTTCAAACCTTACACTTATATCCATTCCTCAATTATCAGATATTGAAACCAGTATTGTTGATTCGGAATCGCATTTTTATAGCCATCTAATTCAATTAGCCCAATGCGTATCATAAGTGGCACACACGGAGGAAGAAGAATTAGGCCACCCGCTAAGATGCCCTGTACAAGGCCAACAACAGATATAGCAAAGGAGGGTTTATTCAATATCATTCAGAACAACAAAGATATTAGCTCATTAAAAACACTGGATTTATTTGGTGGCACAGGTGCTATAACTTTTGAATTGGCAAGTAGGGGAGCACCCTATCAAATTATTATTGAAAAGGACACAGCCATGTATAATTTTATTAAACAAACTGCTGAATCATTGGGATTTAAAACCATAGAGGTATTAAAGACAGATGTTTTTAAATTTTTGGAAAGCTGTACCGAAAAATTCGATTTCATTTTTGCCGGACCACCTTATGCATTAACTAATATTGATGAGATACCAAGATTAATTGAAGCAAAAAAATTATTAAACCCGGATGGATGGTTTGTATTAGAACATACGCCAAGAAATAATTACAAAAGTTTTCCTCTTTATAAAACCGAGCGAAATTACGGAACTACCATTTTTTCTATTTTCATACAACCCTAAAAAATGGAAAAAGCAAAAGCAAGACTAGTCTTTCACAAAAAGCGAATGGAATTAACGGAGTCTGAAAAGGATAAAATGGAAGACCTGATATTGATTTGGTTTCAATCCATAGGAATTCAGATTCCAAACATAATAATGACGTTTTCACCCATAAAAGCAAAAAATGAATACGACCCAAATTTGGTGATGGCACATTGCAGGTTTAGGAATCCGGCGGTTCGTTTCTTTTACCCGGTAGAAAAAGGAAGAGAGATGGTAGCTTGTGCGGTAACGGATGATTCATCATTTGTAAGCAATACCTGGGGAATTCTAGAACCGGAGGAGACTGCAGAGGAAGATCCGAAAACGATTCCGCTTATTTTTATTCCATTATTGGCATTTGATGAACAGGGAGGCAGGGTTGGATTTGGTAAAGGATACTATGATAAATTCTTAGCAACATGTAATAAAGAAATTATAAAAGTTGGATTTAGTTTTTTTGACCCAATACCAACAATTGATAACTTAGATGAGCATGATGTTCCATTATCATATTGTATAACACCAAACGGAGTTTTTGAATTTTAAACTATGATAGTTAAAAGTAGATATTTATTATATCCGGTTTCCTTGGCTTACGCATTCATTTTAAAAGTGAGGAATTATTTGTACGATAAAAATATTCTCGCTTCATCCGAATTCCATTTTCCTATTATTTGTGTGGGTAATTTAGCTGTGGGAGGTACAGGAAAATCACCCATGACAGAATATCTAATCGAGCTATTGAAAGATAATTATACTGTGGCTACGCTAAGTAGAGGGTATAAACGAAAAACAAGAGGATTTGCCATTGCACATCCCGGCTCCACTGCACACGAAATTGGAGATGAGCCAATGCAGTTTCAGCGTAAATATCCTAATATCACCATTGCAGTTGGTGAAGAACGATTAGTGGCCATTCCTCAACTATTGCACGAAAAGCCAGAAACTGACGTTATCATACTAGATGATGCATTTCAGCACCGACAGGTAAAGGCAGGATTAAACATCTTACTTACCCAATACGCACGTTTGTACACCGATGATTTTGTACTTCCTGCAGGGAATTTAAGAGATATAGTGAAAAGTGCTAACAGGGCACAGATAATAATTGTAACCAAATGTCCGGAGGAACTATCAAATACTAAGCGTGATGAAATAATTAATAGAATTAAACCATTAAGCCATCAACAAATCTATTTTACTTCCATCGTTTATAGTACTCCGATACACTTATTTCAACCAAGAACAATTCAGCCAAACTCGGATACTGGGATATTATTAATTTGTGGTATTGCTAATCCTGAGCCATTAAAGAAACATTTAAACCGGCACTATAATAAAGTTGAAATACTTCAATATAAGGATCACCATATTTTTAACAGTGATGATTTAAAGGAAATTAAAAGTCGGTTTAACGGATTAAATAATGCCCATAAAATAATTCTAACTACTGAAAAAGACGGGGTGCGCCTTGAGAAATTTAAATCTGAGCTTTTTGAATTTCCGATTTATGCCTTACCAATGAAACATTCATTTTTGTTTGGTGGCGCCGATAAGTTCAATCATCAAATAATTGAATTCATAAAAAGCCTACCATCAGTTAATTTATAATCTCATTATACTGCACACTACCTCATATTTCCGTACCCGTTGGATGCCACTAAATTCGATTCTTAAAATCTAAACCTTATTATTTGCACGATAATTAATATTATGTTAAGTAGGATATTTCAATATTAAGAAGACTGCTTTGTTTATCTCATTTACGTTTCGCTCCTCTCCATAACTTCACTTCTTTGTTTTCATCATAAAAAAATCCATTCATTCCTTTCAGTCTGAATGGATTTATAAAAATCGATTGAACGCTTCTTTTAGAGAGGGTTTTCTGTTGGTGTTACATTTCCATTATCTGTTTGCTGTTCACCTTCGTCTTCATCTTCGTCTTCCTTTTCTTGCAAGCTGGTGATTGCAGCAATTTTATCACCGTCATCAACTCTAATCAGTTTTACCCCCTGTGTGGCTCTACCTTGTTCACTAATATCCACAACCGGCATTCGGATGGTTACGCCTGATTCGCAAGTAATCATAAGATCCTCATCTTCAGACACATCAAGCAAGCCAACTAAACTTCCAGTTTTATCTGTAACATTAATTGTTTTAACCCCTTTGCCACCCCGATTAGTAATTCGGTAATTGGGTTCACCGTTTTCGGGGTCATTTAACGCAGTTCGCTTTCCATACCCTTTTTCACTCACTACAAGCACGGTTTTTGACTTATCATCTACATCAATGCAAATCATCCCTACAACCTCGTCTTCTTTGTCACTCACTTCTATACCAGCCACTCCAATACCACCCCGCCCGGTACTACGCACTTTACTTTCATGAAAACGAATAGCGCGGCCACTTTTTACTGCCATCAAAATTTCATTGTTTCCATTGGTTAGTCTGGCGGCTAGTAATTGGTCACCATCTAAAATATTAATTGCGTTAATACCATTTTGTCTTGGTCGGCTAAAATCTTCCAAATCAGTTTTTTTAATAATTCCTTTTTTGGTACACAACACAATGAAATGGTTTTTTACGAAATCTTTATCTTCAAAATTCTTTACATCAATTATCGCCCGGATATTGTCGTCGGGAGGAATTTGAATCAGATTTTGGATAGCGCGCCCTTTACTTGTTTTATCACCATCTGGTATTTGATATACTTTTAGCCAATAGCATCTTCCTTTTTCTGTGAAGAAGAGCAAGGTATTGTGAGTAGAAACTACAAATAGATGTTCAATATGGTCTTCATTTCTTGTACTGCTTCCTTTTGCTCCTCTACCCCCGCGTTTTTGTTGACGATATTCGTTTGCGGATGTACGCTTGATATATCCCATATTTGAAATGGTAACCACCACATCTTCTTCCTCAATTAAATCAAGCATACCAATTTCATCATCTGCATATTCAATTTCCGTTTTTCGTGTATCACCAAATTTATCTTTAACCTCCTGCAATTCTTGTTTTATGATATCAAAGCGCATATCTTCATTTGCCAGTATCGCTTCAAGATGTTCGATTAGCTTAAGGATTTCAGCATGTTCCTGGCGAATTTTTTCAATTTCCATACCGGTAAGCCGCTGTAAACGGAGTTCTAATACTGCTTTAGCCTGTATGGTGGACATACCAAATTGAGATTCCAGTCCTTCTTGTGCTATTTGAGGTGTTGCACTTTCTCTAATTAGTTTTATTACAGCGTCCAGATTATTTAGGGCAATAATATAACCTTCTAAAATATGTGCTCGTTCCTTAGCCTTATCCAGTTCAAACTGGGTTCGTCTAACTACTACCTCGTGCCTGAATTCAATAAACTCAACAATCAGTTGCTTCAGGTTTAACTGCCTGGGCCTGCCTTTTACTAAAGCCACATTATTAATACCAAATGAGGTTTGCAGATCGGAGTATTTGTATAATTGATTTATTACAACCTGCGCAATTGCATCCTTACGTAATTCAACAACAATTCGGGTGCCTTCTTTGTTATTACTTTCATTATTCACATCAGCAATTCCTTCAATCACTTTATCATTGATAAGATCCCCGATTTTTTGCGTGAGCATATCACGGTTTACCTGATATGGTGTTTCGGTAATAATGATCTTTTCTTTGCCTTTACTATCTGTTTCTACAACAGTTTTCCCGCGCAACACTACTCTACCTCTTCCGGTAAGCAATGCAGATTTCACGCCTTCCATACCGTAGATAATTCCACCTGTTGGGAAGTCCGGTGCTTTTACAAACTGACATAACTCTTCAATAGTTATATCCTGGTTATCTACATAGGCAATACAACCGTCAATTACTTCTGTTAAGTTATGCGGCATCATATTGGTAGCCATACCTACGGCTATACCACTACTTCCGTTAAGTAAAAGTTGGGGAATTCGTGTAGGCAGTACCGTTGGTTCCTTTAATGAATCATCAAAATTATTCTGGAAGTCAACTGTTCTTTTCTCAATATCTTCCAGCATCACTTCTGCAAACTTTTCCATCCGTACCTCGGTATAACGCATGGCTGCTGGGGGATCTCCATCCTGGCTACCAAAATTACCTTGTCCATCTACCAAGGTATATCGCATTGACCAATCCTGTGCCATGCGAACCATAGTATCGTATATAGATAAGTCTCCATGAGGATGATATTTACCCATCACCTCACCCACGATACGCGCAGACTTTTTATACGGTTTGTTGCTGTTATTTCCCAACTCGTTCATTCCAAAAAGAACACGCCGGTGTACGGGCTTCAAACCATCACGTACATCAGGTAACGCTCTTCCAACTATAACACTCATTGAATAATCAATGTAGGAGGCCTTCATTTGCTCCTCAATATGCACCGGAATTATCTTCCCTCTGTTTTCCGGAACATCGTTCAAATTTTCGTTATTATCCATAGTAAAATAAAGTGGTCAAAGTTACTAAAAACACACCGTTTTTAGTGTTAAAAACAAGGATATATTAACCCACAATGGTGGATAAGTTTTGGCAGGTTATAATTTAATAATTAAAATAATACACATATTAAATTATATAATGCGTTTTTAGCGAATCACCTGTTTATAATCTGTAACTTGCAGCTATAAAATCTACATTTTTTGAAGACAATTTTACTTTTTGGTGCAGGAAAATCGGCTACTGTTTTAATGGATTACCTGCTTTCCCTTTCTATTGAAAAAGACTGGAAAATAATGGTTGCAGATGCAGATAAAAAACGGGTAGAAGAAAAGCTTGGATCGAATACCACAAATACCGAAGCCATCGGAATAAATATAACGGATACGGATAAACGAGGTAATTTAATCAGTCGAGCTGATTTAGTGATCTCTATGATGCCGCCAACATTACATTTGCTAATAGCACAAGACTGTTTAAAAATGAAAAAGCATTTGCTTACCGCATCCTATGCTGATGATCGTATTAAGGCAATGGACAAGGAAGCTAAAGAAAAAGGCATATTAATGCTTTGTGAGATGGGGCTTGATCCGGGTATTGACCACATGAGTGCTATGCACATTATACACCGATTGCAGCAACAAGGCGCAACAATTACTTCTTTTAAAAGCCATTGCGGTGGTTTAGTTGCCCCTGAAAGTGACAATAATCCCTGGCATTATAAAATTAGCTGGAATCCGCGCAATGTAGTTACTGCTGGAAAAAGTGGAGCTATATATCGTGAGCATAATCAAGTTATTGAAATCCCATACGAGAAAGTATTTTCAAATCCGGTGGTTGTTGAAGTGGAAGGCGTTGCATACAGTTATTATGCCAACCGCAACAGCCTGTCATACATTTCTCTTTATGGATTGGAAAATGTTCAAACATTTGTACGAACTACCTTACGCTATCCTGATTATATGAGTGGATGGAATAACATTATTAAATTAGGCCTCACAGATGAAAGTGAAAAAGTTCATATTAAAAACGAACCTTTAGCTCATTTTTTAAACAAAAAGATTAATGAGGCAGGTGGAATGCCAGACGATAACCTATTTTTAACTCAGATGAATTATTTAGGATTAAATGACAGCACTACCCTACTTCCTGAAGGAAATTATAGCACTGCAGACGTTTTGCAATTTGCACTAGAAAAAAAATTAGTCCTTAACCCAGATGATAAAGACATGATAGTAATGCTGCATGAATTTGATTACGAATTAAATAAACAGCAGCATACTTTACAAAGCAGCTTGGTAGTAAAGGGTAAAGATAGTTTGCGCACAGCCATGGCAAAAACAGTAGGTTTACCTTTAGGGATTGCTGCAAAATTAATTTTAGAAGGGGTGATAAAAATTTCGGGTGTTCATGTTCCCATATTACCAGAAATATATAATCCTGTGTTAAATGAACTTTCTGCTAACGGCATTTCTTTTAATGAAAAAGACAATTAATGATTTAAAAGATGTTTTGTTAATTCCTTCATTCCTTGTGTTGCAGATAATTCAATACAAATCATGTCTGCATTGATGCCAATGTTTGGAATATTATTATCAATAATAAATTTTGGAATATCAGGTTTTACGTAATTTATTAAACCGGCTGCCGGATAAACCTGCAGGGAGGTTCCAATAACAACAAAACAATCGGCATCTTCTACTTCCCATGCTGCACGATTCATTTGAGGCACCCCTTCTTCAAACCAAACTACAAATGGCCGCCATTGAGAGCCATCAGGTGCTTTCTCTCCTACTTGGATATCTTCAAAAACGGGTGTTACAAATCCCTTATCTATACTACTGCATTTTTTAAATATCTCACCGTGCAAATGAATAACATTCGAAGACCCGGCCCTCTCATGTAAATCATCAATATTTTGCGTAATGACAACCACATTAAAAAAATCTTCCAATTTTACCAATTGCTGATGCGCTCCATTAGGTTTTGCATCAGCCACATCCCTTCTTCTTTTATTATAAAAATCAAGTACTTTCTGTTGATTTCTTTTAAAGCCACCCGGTGTTGCTACATCTTCTACTTTATGTCCCATCCATAATCCATCATTGCCTCTAAATGTAGGGATCCCACTTTCGGCACTAATTCCGGCTCCGGTTAAAGCCACCAATTTTTTCTTCATACTTAACCTCCCTTTTCTCCTGCAAGTTTCATTACTATTTTCCATTCAGCAGGTGAAACCTTTTGTACAGAAAGCTGGCTAATACGCACCAATTCCATTTCAGTAAGACGTTTATCACTTTTAATAGTAGATAATAAAACAGGCTTTGTTAGTTTCTTACCTGCTTTTAATTCAACAGCAACCCACCCGGGAACATCAGTAGTAGGGTCAGGAAAGGCTGTTTTGGTAACAATAGCTGTTCCTACAACTGCCATACCTTCATTTGAATGATAAAAAAACACTAAATCATCCACCTTCATATCCCTTAAATTATTTCTGGCAGAATAATTTCTAACTCCATCCCAAATAGTTTTTTTATCCTTTAGCAGCATATCAAAACTATATACATAGGGTTCAGATTTAACAAGCCAATAAGCCATAATATTAAATTTTTATTACCATCCTGAAGCTAATACATCTGCCACGTGCATTATCTCCATTGCCATTTTTTTATTTTTAATACACCCATCCAAATGCATCAGGCAACTGAGATCTGTTGAGATAATTACCTTTGCATTTGTATTTGCAGCATGTTGAATTTTTTGTTCACCCATTGCCGTTGAGATTCCATTAAACTTTACAGCAAAAGTCCCGCCAAATCCGCAACAGGTTTCGGTATCTTCCATTTCAACCAATTCTAATCCTTTTACGTGGCTAAGTAATTCGCGTGGCCCGCCTTTTATATTACATTCCCGTAGTGCAGCACAACTGTCATGATAGGTAGCTTTTATATTCAAGGTTGCACCAAAATCTTTTTGATGAAGCACATCAGTTAAAAACTCGGTGAATTCATACACTTTCTTTTTTGTAGCCAATGCCTTATTGCTTTGAGCATGGTCTTCAAAAATTTTAGGAATATAATTTCTTACAAAACCTGTACAACTTGCGCTGGGCACTACCACATATTGTGCATCTTCAAAATCGTGCATAAACTTACCGGCAACTGCTCTTGCATCATCCCAAAATCCGGCATTAAAAGCCGGTTGTCCGCAACAAGTTTGTCCGGGGTTATAAATAACCGAACATCCTGCTTTTTCCAACACCTTTACCATATTAAAGCCTGTTTGAGGAAAAAGTTGGTCAATAAAGCAAGGGATAAAAATATGGGCAATCATACACAGTAAGTGCTTTAAGTAAATATTAAAATGAATGATGTATTGCCATCATTTTCAATGCTGCTACAGCTGCTTCAATTCCTTTATGACCGGCTCTGCCACCTATTCTTTCAAAGGCTTGTAAATGGTTATTTACCGTTAAGATACCAAAAATTACGGGTGTAGGAAGATGAAGGTTTAAATGGGTTACAGCTTGTGTAACACTTTGAGAAACATAATCAAAATGCGGCGTATCTCCTTTAATTACGCATCCAAAGGCAATAAAAGCATCAGGGCGTTCTTTTTCAATTTGTCCAAACGTATCCCAATATTTTTTTATAGCGAATCCTATTTCAATAACACCGGGAACTTTAATAACTTTTACTTTAACGCCTGCTTGTTCTAACACGCTTTTTGCACCTTGTTCCAGTTCATTTACAATATTAAGATTCCACTCCGTGGAAACCAAAACAACACAGGCATCCTGTTTAATTGGGATGCCTGTTAAATCCATTTGTTGCGATGCAATGACCGACATAATAAATACTTATTTTAATTCTCCCATACGGGCGAGATATTTATCAATTTCTCCGGAGCGAACCGGTTGAAAATCAGGGTACCCCTCTTTAAGTTCATTAAATAATGATTTAGCGTCCGATGCTTTTCCCTGGGAGTCGGCATACAAACCTCCCATATATAAAGCATCTGCAGTTATTGATTTATCTTCTTTATTTACATTAGCTGCTTTTTTATAATATTCCAGAGCTCGGTTAACATTATTTTTTTCTGCATAGGCATGTCCCAGCATAATATATGCCTTGCTTTGAATTTGATTGGCACCATTTCCTTTAAATTTTTCAAGATGAGAAATAGCCTTATCAAATTCTTTAAGATGGAGATAGGTTGCCCCTGCAATATATTGTGCTCTGTTAGCTACTTGAGTTCCTCCATACTTATTAATCACTTTTAAAACACCGGTGATATTCTGTTCTCCAACATTACCACCGTTTAAAACCACGATGGCTGAGTCGCGTCCAAACGAAGAGGATGCCATCTTATCAAATAAATTTTCTGCTCCAAAAATTGCTTCGTTGGCAGCAATATCCCTTGGCTTAAGTACAAATTGCTTATAACCAATATACCCGCCTGAAAGCAAGATAACTATTGAACCAATAGCAATAATGGGTTTAGTATATTTCTGCCAGCCCTTTTGTAATCTTTCCGCCAAATCAACAGTTGACGTTTCCTTATGTGCCTGATGCGCCATAGATTTTTTGTTTGTTAGCCCGAATGGGATTTTTTAGTCTATAATAAATGGATAATCTTCTTGTACGTAAATGTCTTTAAGCAATTCATCATCATCAGGCCATGGGCTTTGTTCTGCGAATGTAACAGACTCCTCCACTTCATAATGCACCTCATTATCTATTTTTTCAATATCGGCTTCACTTACTTTATATTGCTCAAGCAAAACTTGCCTTACATGATCTATTGGGTCCTTTTGTTTATACTCCTCCAATTCTTCCTTGCTTCGGTATTTTGCAGGGTCACTCATACTATGCCCTTTGTAACGATACGTTTTAATTTCAAGTAAGGTAGGTCCGCCATTTTCACGCGCTCTATTTACTGCACGTAAAACACTATCGGCTACATTTTCGGGCACCATTCCATCTACAGAATCAGCGGGCATTTCATGCGCATCAGCCAGTTTATAAATATCTAGCACCTTACTGGTTCGAGCGACAGAAGTACCCATTGCATAATTATTATTTTCGCAAATAAAAACTACAGGCAAATTCCACAGCATGGCCATATTAAAAGTTTCATGCAATATTCCTTGACGAGCTGCACCATCTCCAAAAAAGCATAAAACTACATTTTTAGTGCCTTTATATTGTTCGGCAAATGCCAATCCGGCTCCTGTTCCAATTTGAGCCCCCACTATACCATGTCCACCATAAAATTTTTCTTTCACTCCAAAGAAGTGCATACTTCCTCCCTTTCCCTTACTACAACCTGTGGCTTTACCATAAAGTTCAGCCATACATGATTTGGATGTAACTCCTTTTGCGATAGCCAATCCATGATCACGATAAGCTGTAATAAAAATATCATCAGGCTGGGTTGCTGTCATACAACCTGCTGCTACAGCCTCCTGACCGATATATAAATGACAAAAGCCCCTTATTTTTTGCATACCATACAACTGACCTGCTTTTTCTTCAAAACGACGAAGTAAGAGCATCAGTTTGTACCAGTACAAATAAGTGTCTTTAGAATACTTCTTTGCCAAGATTGGTAATTTTAGGTTGCAAAGATAAGGGAGAATAACAAAAATCCCAACTCCTGTTTAGTGCCTCATTATGTTCATTATCAATGTAATTACATCTTTATTGCCTACCATTTTGTGATTATCCGTAACATTGCATTCATGCTGCGGTTAAAGCAAATTTTTCTTGTTCAATATAAAAATTACCTTCATTCCTCTTTCGATTTTCATTCGAATGTGGTGGGCATATCAGGTAAAAATGGTAAAGGGAAAACGAATTTATTAGACGCCATCTATTATTCATGCTTTACCCGTAGTTATTTTACCAATTCAGAAAGCCTCAATGTTCAATTTGGGCAAAACGGTTTTAGGATAGAGGCTGTATTTGAAAAAGACGATAAGGATTACACAGTTACTACAATTTACAGAGGAAATAAAAAGGAAATAAGTGTAAATGATGTACCCTACGAGAAATTTTCGCATCATATTGGTAAGTTTCCTGTAGTAATGATTGCTCCTGACGATATTGAACTAATAAGTGGGGGCAGTGAAACAAGAAGAAAGTTTATTGATACAGTATTATGTCAACTTGATACAGAGTATATGTATCAATTATTGCGATACAACAAAACCATACAGCAAAGAAACAGTTTATTAAAAAATTATCATCACCACCCTAACGATAATTTATTGGACGTATTAGATAATCAGCTTACGATACCTGCAGGGTTTATCTTTAATAGAAGAAATGAATTTATGCATGAATTGCTTCCCCGCATCACTTCGTTTTACCACCAAATAGCAGGCACAGAAGACGAACCGGAAATTCAATATAAAAGCCAATTATTCTACCATTCCATAGCAGAATTATTAAAAGAAAACAGGCAGAAGGATATTTTATTACAACGTACCTCTTACGGAATACATAAAGATGATATCCAGGTTGTGTTAGATCATGTGCCTTTTAGAAGCATTGCCTCACAAGGCCAGCGGAAGAGTTTACTATTTGCATTTAAACTTGCAGAATATCAAACTTTGGTGGCGCATGCTGGCCACAGCTTGCTCTTGTTGGATGATGTATTTGAAAAATTGGATGAAGGGAGAATGCATAATTTGCTACAATGGGTTTGTATTAAAAACAGCGGTCAGGTATTTATAACAGATACTCATCGGGAGCGTCTAGAAAAAACATTTAATACCTTAGGATTATCTGCTCAAATAATTGAGCCCTGATTACCGAACTACCACATCGGTAATAACCGATTCTCCTAACACTTCATTCACTCTTTGTATAATTAATTTTTTTTGAAAAATAAGCTCATTTTTCAGCGGAGCCACATCGGTGGTAATGTATAGAGTATGATTTACTATTTGTAATTTTTGAGTGTAGCGAGCAATGGTTTTACCCATTATTTTTGGCCAGGCCAATTCAACTCTTGCAGATTGGAATGCCGGTTTTTGTTTATTATTATTTAAAAACTCATTCAACGCATCTTGTAATGAAATCTCACTCATCCTGCTAAGGTATAAATTAGAAGTGGATTATTTATTAGCGATTGGCCTCAAAGTATAACCGGCATCCTTCAGCAGCTCAATCAATCCACTTTTTCCGGGAAGATGACCGGCACCTACAGCTACAAACACATTTTTATTTGCCATAATACTTTTTAATTGTTGTACCCAGTTTCTATTTCGTCTGTTCAATAAGAACTCTTGTTGTTGTTCATCCATATTAAATTCACTTTGTGAAAACAACTCTCCAATCTTCTTCAGTTGTTGTGTTTTATAAGTTTCTACCATTTGTACAAATTCATTTGAATAAAAGGGCAAACTGTCTATTCCTTTCAATAACTCTTTTGCCTGCACATCATACGGAATACTATCAAAAACGGCAGCTTGCTCTGCAATCGTTTCCAACCCTTTTATCTCCTTCTTATTATTCTTTGCTATTACCATTAGCTCTTCTTCTACTCCACTGGCTTTATTACAAGGCATAAGCTTAGGATACAACATAGCCTGCAAAAACATGGGTTTCATTCTTTTCACTACAGACATAGGCATTTTTAAAGAATCTTCAAAGTAAGTTTTTACCTTATCAAATTCTTCAGGAGTATAAAGATCCTTCAACGTTTTCCCGTCTTTCATATTCATAAAAAGCATTACACCCAAGGTACTTGAAACATCATCCAGGTCTATTTCAAAATAAACTTCCTCAGCCTGTGCAATAGCTTTATTCAGGTTTTCGCTAAAATGAATATCATCCTTACAAAGCATGTGGAAGGTGCCAAAAATATAGGATGGACTTTTGATATTATTACCTGATACTTCCCATAGTAGTGTATTATCATCTGCATTTTGGGATAATGGAGGTTGTTGTGCTTTGCAACTTTGGAGAATAGAAATAGAAAGAAAAAATAAAAGTAATCTGGACATACTATCAATTTGATTCAAAAATAAGTGAACTCATGTTAAGCTTATGGGAATATCAGGATAAGTTTTTTAAGCTATAAAGGCTTTTTCCCTTTTCAAAAAGTGCATCTACCCGTTTTTCCATATCAGGATTGAGGATAAGCTCGGGCGCATGGTGTGATTTTTTACGTGCATCAAATATAACCGGACCATTACATCCCCAGTGCTTAAATTGAGTTTGGGCATTAACCCCAAAAATATCATGAGATGGGTTTGTTCTGGTAAATGCTATCCACAGAAAATTATTGAGGGTTGCTACAGTAAAATCAACATCATCAGTTATGATAATTAATGGTACACCGGCTAACTCATCAAACGACTGTGATAGGTTATTACTCCATTCACTTATTTCCTTTATGGTTGAAGGATAATCTTTCCATTCATTTAATTTAACAGCAGCCACACCGGGCATAATCATTTTTCCGGTGTTTTTTAAAACCTCGGGCAGTTCAGTAGCCAAATCTCTAAGTTTCGGGCCATAGGCTGCAAGAATCAACTTGCTACCTGTGTTTAATCCTGTGCCTGAATAGTCAAGCGTATCTATAGATGTACAGGTTTGGAAATGCAAATCCCGTTTTGGATTAAATCTCTCCAAAATATGTATTAAGAAATCTCTAGTATCGTGTACGCTTAGCGACTGGGAATTATCAGCAGCTGTTATAAATAAAAATTTAGAGAGGCTTAATTGTCCGGTACCCAAAATTCGGTTAGCAAGTGTTAAAATTTCTGCAGGTTGGGCTGAAGGCGAATAAGGTGTATAACGCTCGGAACCGATGGCTAACAGTAAGGGGTGTACGCCAGCCGCATCCACTGCATGAACAGCTTTTAGCCCGGGCATTTCTTGTTGAATAGCTTCACCTGTCATTTCATGAATAAGCGCTCCAAAACTGGTATCTTCTTGTGGAGGCCGGCCAACAACAGTAAATGGCCATATTGCATTTTCCTTTGCCCATACCTGCTTAACGCGCATTACGGGAAAAGGGTGTGTTAAGCTATAATATCCCAAATGATCGCCAAAAGGGCCTTCCGGTTTATTCTCATCAGGAAAAACCTCGCCGGTAATTATAAAATCAGCATCAGCACTAATACAATGGCCTTGGTGATAGCCATAACGGAATCGCCTGCCGGCCAACATACCGGCAAATAGTACTTCGCTCATTCCTTCGGGAAGCGGCATCACCGCTGCTACAGCATGTGCCGGGGGGCCACCCACAAAAACACTAACAGGCATGGGTACCCTTTTTTCATTCCACATGGCTTGATGCACACCTATACCTCGATGGATTTGATAATGCAACCCAATTTCTTTATTATTCTCATAACTATTTCCATTAAGTTGAATTCTATACATCCCCATATTGGCTTTCATGATACCACTACCATTTGGTGCTTCGGTATAAACTTGCGGTAAGGTAATAAAGGCACCTCCATCATTAGGCCAATGTTTAATAAGTGGCAGATTACTTATTTCAATTGGGGAGAAACCGTTGAGTGGATGGGTATTTTTTTTTGGAATCGCTTTCCAGCCCGGTATAATAAGGCCGGCATTTTTTAACGGATGGCGAATTGCTTTAATAGGATTTTGTCTCAGCGAAACAAAACGCTTTATCACAGGTAGGGTTTTCCTAAAAATAAATTCACTACGTTTGAGTGTACCATATATATTTGATGCTGCACGAAATCTACATCCTTTTACATTTTCAAACAACAATGCCGGTCCGCCCATAGCATGCACCCTCAAATGGATGGCGGCCATTTCCAAATTAGGATCAACCTCTTCCTTAATTCTTAAAAGCTCACCCTGCCTTTCCAAATCAAGTAAACAAGCTTCTAGTGATTGATATATCATGCCATAAAGTTAGGAAGGATGCTGCCAATCTCAACGAATAACAAGCGTTAAATAGTAAAGACATAGAGAAATATTGTTTTATCGTTTATTTTTACACTTAGGAATTTTTTAAACATTTGAATTATGGAAAGCAGAACGGCTATAGTAAGTGGAGCTGCTGGAAATTTAGGAAAAGCTGTTGTTCAGCATTTTTTAAATAATCATTGCAAAGTAACAGGCATAGTTCATCATAAAAGTGAAAATAGAAATCCATCTCAAAATTACCAAGAGTTGGAATTGGATTTGACAAATGCAAATGCTACGGAAAAATGCGTTGAGCAATTAATTGAACAATACAAAAGAATTGATATAGCGGTATTAACTGCGGGTGGCTTTACGTTAGGAGATATTAAAAGCACTTCAACAGAAGATATTTATAAACAAATTCGGCTCAATTTTGAAACTGCTTATAATATAGCCCGGCCTGTGCTCACCCAAATGAAAAAGCAAAACACCGGAAAAATTTTTTTTATTGGTTCAGTATCCGGCAGGGACACCGCTCAGGGAAAAGGAGTTACAGCCTATAGCCTATCCAAATCATTACTTTTTCAATTAGCTAATATTATCAATTCTGAAACAAAAGGAACCGCAATTTGGGCAGAAGTGATTGTTCCTTATATCATAGACACTCCTCAAAACAGAGCTGCTATGCCTAATGCTGATTTTTCTACATGGGAAACTCCTGAACAATTAGCCGCTTTAATTGGAGAGGGAGCTTTTGATAATAATCCGCATAACCATTGATGAGAATAATATTTTTAGATTAATGAAATCAAATAGCATACAAAATACTAAATTGTACCAAGAAACTTTTTAACATAAGCGGAAGTAGCTCAGTTGGTAGAGCATCAGCTTCCCAAGCTGAGGGCCGCGGGTTCGAATCCCGTTTTCCGCTCATTAAAATGACTGCTCACTTGAGCAGCCTTTTTTTATGGATGTTGGCTTGAATTAGTTATGGTATATTATTTAATGATAAAACTTTTATCCTCAACCTATCTTATTGAGAAATTAAAAAGACTATTAAAATCAAACAGGTCAAATTTCAAAAGCTTCTGTGTAATTTGCCAACACAACATCTTCAGGTATGAAATCAGCCGGAACAATAAAGGGAAAGGGGAAATTTGTTATTTCATTAGACTTTGAGCTCCTTTGGGGTGTAAGAGATATTGATTCTATTTTACCTGCATATAACAAAAATATTCTTGGTGTATGGGATGCCCTGCCAAAGATTCTTGACTTTTTTGTAAAACATAAAATTCATGGTTCATTTGCTACAGTAGGCTTTTTATTTGCAAAAAATAAGCATGAACTCGTGCAATTTTGTCCTGAAATAAAACCCAATTACAGGAATAAAAATTTATCTCCTTACAACGGACATTTTGATCTGATAAGAACCGAGGAAGATAATAAGCTGCATTTTGCCCCTGCTTTAATAGACCTTATTATAAAAACTGAAGGGCAGGAAATTGGCACACACACATTTTCACATTACTATTGTTTAGAAGCCGGGCAAACAAAGGAGCAATTTGAAGAAGACATTAGAGCCGCTATCAACATTGCAAAGACAAAAGGGATTCTGTTAAAAAGCATTGTATTTCCAAGAAATCAATTCAACAACGAATACCTTGAGATAATAAAAAGGCTGGGAATAACCTCTTATCGTGGAAATGAACCACTCTGGTTCCATAAAGCAGCGAGCAGCAATAAAAATGAACTTTTTAAAAGAATATTCAGGCTGATTGATTCGTATATCAATATCTCGGGGCATCATTGCTCCCCTTTACCACACGCCACCAATAAGCGGCACCCGGTTAATATTCCTGCAAGCAGATTTTTACGTCCCTGTTCTATTCGACTTAAGGCGCTTGAAGGATTAAGGCTAAATCGAATTAAAAAGAGCATGACCTTTGCTGCAAAAAATGACCTGGTATTTCACCTCTGGTGGCATCCTCATAATTTTGGAGATAATCAAAAAGAAAATTTCCATTTTCTTGAAAACATCCTAACGCATTTTGATTCCCTAAGGGAGAAATATAACTTCCAAAGTGTATCTATGAATGAACTATCAAATCTGACATCGGAAAATGAATGAGAAGAAAATAATTATGCTCGCAAGCGCCGGTTCGTCAACTGTCTTTATGTTTAATGGTATAAGGGCAAACTACCCTATTTCTTCAGTTATCATTGAAGAAAAACTAAGTACTAAAAAACTGATAAAAAGAAAGATTAAGCGGCTGGGTGTATGGACTGTTTTGGGGCAGACATTATTTCAATTATTGATTGTAAAATTTCATTTTAAATTTTCAAAAAAAAGAATTTTAGAGATTGAACAACAATTTGGATTGGACAATACACCTATTCCCGAATCAATTATTAAACATGTAACGGCAGTAAACTCACCCGAGTGTATTGCTTTTTTAAAAGAAGCAAAACCTGATCTGGTGATTGTAAATGGCACCCGTATTTTATCAAAAAAAATATTGAACGAAATAAAGGCCACCTTTGTAAATACACATGTTGGCATTACACCAAAATATCGCGGTGTGCATGGAGGATATTGGGCATTGGTAAATAATGACAAAGAAAATTGTGGTGTAACCGTGCATTTAATTGATGAAGGAATTGATACCGGAGGAATCCTTTATCAAATGAATATTTCTCCACAAAAGGATGATAACCTGGTAACATATCCTTATTTACAAATTGCAAAAGGGATTGAATGTATGAAGCTTGCCATAAATGACTTTTCTAATAATCAATTAAAGGCAATTACACCTAAAGTTTCTGAAAGTATTTTATGGTACCATCCAACGCTTTGGCAATATGTGTATAATTGGATCGTAAAGCATGTTAAATAGCCATAGTAATTTTTACCATCAATTAAATTGTGTATTTTTAAAAAGGGAGCATCTATATTACCCTTATGCGTTATCGTAACATGAAACTTGAAAAAAATCAAATTGATCAGCTTTTTGCCTTCACAAAGAAAAGGAGGGTGGAATATTATGATTTACAAGTTGAATTAGTGAATGATTTAGAAAATAAGATTTTGGAAACCACCGGAGCTGACAAATCACTATCATTTAATGATGCCTTATTGAAGGTATATTCAAGTTTTGGAATTTTTGGATTTGCTAAATTTGTTCAAGATAAACAAGCTCTGCTTGAAAAGAAATATTATTCCATGTGGCTAAAAGAAATAATAGGGTTAACAAAATGGCCTATATTTATTCTTGCTATAATCTTGTTTCTATTATGCTATTTTTTAGTTATCTGGACTGACCCCATGATTGCCACCATTTTGTTCATTTTATTTTATACTATTCAATCCATTATATTATTTAAAAGGTTAAAAACGGATCAAAAAGAGAAAAAGCTACTTATGCTCCAATATAGACCGCCGTTTCAACTTCCTTTTTTTATTATTTATCAATTAGGGTTTGGCATAACCTTATTTCAATTGAATTCCTTACCCGCTTCCATTATGATATTCATTGGCTGTGTCCTGATTATAGCCAATATTAGAGTTACAGGAAAAATAAGAGAGGAAGCAATAAATACTTTTCCCGAAGCATTCTTGAAAGAGTCAACAATTATTTCTGTAAATACATCACCTCTTTAACCAGTTTAACCGAACGAGATACATCGGGCAAATAGGCTGCAACCAAATTAGGTGCATAATGCATAGGGGCATCTGCGGCAGTAATACGGCGAATAGGTGCGTCCAAATAATCGAATCCTTCCTTTTGAATTCGGTAGGTTATTTCGGATGATACTGAGCCAAATGGCCATTGTTCTTCAATAATTACCAATCGGTTTGTTTTCTTTACACTTTCTAAAATGGTATGCCAATCAAGAGGACGAATAGTACGCAAATCAATAACTTCTGCAGAAATATTTTCCTTAGTTAATTCATCAGCAGTAGCTAAAGCTATTTTCATCATTTTATTAAATGACACGATAGTAACATCTGTTCCTTCCTTAGCAATATGTGCTTTACCAATTGGGATAAGATATTCATCGCTTGGCACCTCTCCTTTATCACCATACATTACTTCACTCTCCATAAAAATGACTGGATCATTATCTCGGATAGCTGATTTGAGTAATCCTTTAGCATCATAAGGATTACTTATAGAAACCACTTTAATACCCGGGATATTAGCATATAATGATTCAAAAGCAGTTGAGTGTTGAGCACCTAACTGGCCTGCACTTCCATTGGGTCCACGAAAAACAATTGGGCAATGAATTTGTCCTCCACTCATGGCCAGCATTTTTGATGCTGTATTTAGGATTTGGTCAAGTGCCAGCACGGCAAAATTCCATGTCATAAACTCAACAATAGGTCGTAATCCGTTTTGTGCTGCTCCAACAGCAATAGATGCAAAACCGAGTTCGGCGATTGGTGTATCAATAATACGTTTTTCGCCAAATTCAGCTAACATCCCTTGGCTCACTTTGTAGGCACCATTATATTCTGCCACTTCTTCACCCATTAAAAAGATATTTTCATCTCTTCTCATTTCTTCTGACATAGCTTCACGGAGTGCTTCCCGCAGTGCAATTTCACGCATAACGTCTATTTATTGTTTGGAGGGCAAATTTATTCCTTATCGTTCATAAAACCAATTTCAAATAAAAGCGAAAAGCTCCCATTTAGGAAGCTTTTTATGGAAACTCCTGTTTATATTAAACACTTTCAATAACCATAGCACTTGCACCACCGCCGCCATTACATATACCTGCAGCGCCATAGCGTTTATTATTTTGTTTTAATACATTAATTAGTGTAACCATAATTCTGGCACCACTAGCTCCCAAAGGATGGCCAATAGACACTGCGCCTCCATTCACATTTACTGTAGCCGGGTCTAATTTCATCCGACGTGTATTTTCAATACCTACTACTGCGAAAGCCTCATTTAGCTCCCAAAATGAAACATCCTCCATTTTAATTCCTGCCTTAGCCACTGCTTTAGGGACAGCTAAAGATGGTGTGGTAGTAAAATCAATAGGTTTTTGTTCTGCATCAGCATAGCCAATAATCTTCGCAATAGGTTTCAAACCCAGTTCTTTCATTTTTTCTCCACTCATGATAACCATTGCTGCAGCTCCATCGTTCATGGTAGAAGCATTAGCTGCTGTTACAGTTCCATCTTTTTTAAATGCACCTTTTAATTGTGGAATTTTATCAAACTTTACATTAAAAGGTTCTTCGTCTTTTTCAAATTTTATGGGGTCGCCTTTACGTTGAGGAATTTCTACCGGAATAATTTCATTTACAAACTTTCCGCTATTTACTGCAGCCTGGCTGCGTTTATAGCTTTCAATAGCAAAATTATCTTGGTCTTCTCTGGATATATTACAGCCTGAAGCACAAGCCTCAGCAGCCATCCCCATTGCTGCGCCATCATACACATCCGTTAATCCGTCTTTAGCCAATCCATCTACAGCCTGTACATTTCCATATTTATTTCCCCACCTCATTTTATCAAGATAAAACGGCACATTGCTCATGCTTTCCATTCCACCTGCTACAACAATATCTGCATCCCCAAGCCTGATTGCCTGTGCAGCCATTGTAATGGCTTTCATGCCTGAGGCACATACCTTATTAATTGTTGTGCAAATAACATCATCAGGAAGCCCTGCAAATTTTGCTGCCTGACGCGCCGGGGCTTGTCCAAGATTAGCCTGCATCACACATCCCATCAATACTTCATTAACCAACTTAGCATCTACACCGGCTCTTTCCAAGGCACCTTTAATAGCTAAAGCACCCAACTGAGTAGCACTAAAATCTTTTAAAGAACCGCCAAAACTTCCGATAGGGGTTCTTACCGCTGAGATTACATATACTTCATTCATTTCTTTCAATTTTGAGGTGCAAAGTTACAGCATTTTATGGCAAAGCCATTACCCCAATCAAAAGTTAAAGCCTCACTCGTGGATCAGCTATACGATAAAGTAAATCAGTAAATACTTGTATCAGCGTAAAAATAATTGCACTAAGCAATACAGCACCTGTTACCACAGGATAATCGAGTTTTTCAAGTGCATTAACCGTAACTTTTCCCAGCCCATTCCAACCAAAAATATACTCTACAAAGAAGGCTCCGGTTAGCAAATCAGCGAACCATCCTGTGATGGCAGTAATAACGGGGTTTATTGCATTGGGTAAAGCATGTTTCCAAATAACGGTTCGTTTAGATAATCCTTTTGCATAAGCTGTTCTAATATAATCTTTACCCAACTCATCTAGCAAGGCACTTCTGGTAAGCTGGGTAATAATGGCTAAAGGGCGAATTCCTAAAGTTAGCGCTGGTAGAATTAAATTTTTTAATGCAAGTGTTTGTTCACCGGTAATTTCATTTATTTCAAATAGGCTACCGGTAAAATGCAGTCCTGTATAGGGTTGAAGCCATATACCAAAAATATAGGCAATTATCATAGCGGTAAAAAAGGATGGAGCTGAAATGCCTGCAATAGAAGTTAGCATTGCTATGTGATCCTTTGCACTCCCCTTGTTACTTGCAGCAACAACGCCTAAAAATACACCGCCAACAACGGCCAAAAGCATAGCGGAAATAGCGAGGATTATGGTTGCGGGTAGCGCTTGTAACAATACATCGAGCACCGGTCGGTTGTTTTGATAGCTTCTTCCAAGATAGGGCCACTTAATTACCAGGCCTGTATTTTTTCCTATAAAAATGCCGGATACGTTCTTATCATCCCATGATTTTTTTTCGTATATGCTTAAGGGTGATATATCATTTATATAATACAAAAACTGTTTCCAAGCCGGTTTATCCAAATGATATTCACGTAGAATATTATTACGAGTCTTTTCATCACCACTTTGTCCTATCATTAGATTTGCCGGATCACCCAGTAAACGAAAAAGAAAAAACACCAATAGCACAACACCGAGAATAATCCAAATTGCTCTTCGTAACAGCATAGTATAGATTTATACAACGCATTAATATGTAGCTTTCCCTATATCTGCCCAGCTCCACTTTTCTTTAATTATGGGGCCTTCCATTTTATAAAGAGTGGCAGCTGCACGGCAAGCGGTTTTTAATGCCGTAGCATCAAGTGTTAAGACACCTGAAAAAGTCAAGTTGTTTGCAGCACCAAATTTAACCGCTTCATCATACCTGGTTACCACCAGATAAACCGGCTGTTTGGCTTCCTTTTTCCATTTTTTAAATTCATTTACCCACTTTGGCGAACCAGAAGGGATATCTCTTAAATAGAGCATATAATAGCCATTTTTAGAAACCATTATTTTTTCTGTAACGTCATTTCCATCAGCATCTGTAAGATGAAAATCATTAATAATGGGGATATTATTACTTCCCTTTTGAATTAATTTTTGAACTCTATCCACAAATTCCCAGCTATCATCAGGAAGAGAATCTGCTTTAAAATCCTTTGATTGGCCATCCTTGCTATATACAAATACATAATCAAATTTATCTTGAATGGCGTTAGGAGGCATTTTGCGCAGTTCAATAATATTATTACCTTTTTTAAAGGGGAGGCAATCGGCAAGAGGCAAATGTTTTAATACGTACCATTGTAAAAATAGTGTACCCAATATTGTTAGTATTACTGCCCCTCCTATCACCAGTGGCTTATGAATAGGATGAATATACTTTTGATAAATGAGCAGCAGTATAGTAAAAATCAATAGAATAATATCCTTACTAAAAGTTTGCATGGGTGTAAGTGGAATACAATCTCCAAAACAGCCACAGGCACGTATTTTACCGCTAAACAATACATAAGAAGTAAGGAAGGTGAAAAGAATCATCAACAGTAAAAGCAGTATGGAGGTGATTTTTTTTCTAAAGCCTATTAGCAATGCCACACCAAGAACAACCTCTAGCGTAATCATAGCAATTGAAAATGAAAGGGCATAATGATTAAGTTTGTTCATCAGCCCCGGCATCCAACCTTCTGAAGCAAATGCCTCAAAAAATTCTTCCATTTTATATGCCAACCCAAGAGGGTCAATCGCTTTAACTAATCCACTAAAAATAAACAGCGCACCTGTAATAATTCTAATAAAGAAAATTAATGCTTTCATTTTTTACTTATGGTTTCCTTCTTCAATTAAAATAAGGCCAAATATTGAATAATTAGCTATATCAAAAAAATTAGCATCTATACCTTCACTAATTTGTGTTTTCCCTTCATTGGCAATAATTTGTTTAATTCGAAGCACTTTTGCCAAAATCAAATCAACAAAACTCTCCTGGCTCATTTCTCGCCATGCTTCTCCATAGTCATGGTTTTTATCTTCCATCAGGCCTTTAGCTTTATTAGATAAATCCGCATATAGCCCGGCCACTTTATCTACCGGCCATTGTTCAGCAGCATCATCAGCAGATTGCAGTTGAATTAAGCCAATGATACAATAATTAAATATCCCTTCAAATTCAGAGCGAATATCATCTCCAATGCGCTGTATCCCCTTCTCTTGAATTGTTTTAATCCTTCTTGCTTTAATATATATCTGATCGGCAACAGAAATTGGCCGATACACGCGCCAGGAAGTTCCGTAATCTGCTGTCTTTTTTAAAAAGATTTCTCTACATCTGTGTACAATACCATCATACTGAAGAGTTGTATTCATAATACCATTAGTTTGAAAGCTGAATAAGCTTCATCTTTGCTTTTGAATCAAAAATACAATTTAGCTGCTAATGTTTACCATTAATTGTAGAGGGAAAGTTATTTCTATAACCAAGCCGTTGATAATGGGAGTAATAAATATAACTCCTGATTCTTTTTATGCAGGCTCCAGGGTAGAAAATACCGAACAGATTTTGCAAGAGGTGGCTAAGATGGTAAAAGAGGGAGCTGATATTATTGATGTGGGCGGACAAAGCACCCGACCGGGAAGTAAGCCACTTTCCGCTAATGAAGAATGGGATAAGATTCGATTACCATTACATCAGATAGTACAGACATTTCCAAATACCATTATCTCTGTTGATACCTATCAGTCACGTGTAGCCGAAAACGCCTTACAAGCTGGCGTTCACATTATAAATGATATCAGTGCCGGAGAAATGGACAGTGAAATGTTAAGTACAGTTGCTCACTTTGGTGCGCCTTATATCTGTATGCACATGCAAGGCAGGCCTGAAACCATGCAACAAAATCCACACTATAAAAATGTTACTGCTGAAGTAATTCAATATCTGGCGCAAAGGATAGATATTTGTTTGCAGGCAGGTATAAAAGATATTATTGTTGATCCGGGATTTGGCTTTGGCAAAACGATATCACACAATTTAGAATTACTGTATAATCTTAGTGCACTTCAAATGCTAAATCATCCTGTTCTTGTAGGGCTATCACGCAAGAGTACAATCTATAAAACATTGGGAATATCTGCATCAGAATCCCTTAATGGGACCACTGTACTGAATACCATTGCCCTAATGCGTGGAGTACAATTTTTACGTGTGCATGACGTGGCTGAGGCCAGGGAGGCAGTCATTCTAACGGAAGCAATAAAAAAGGCCGCCCAGATTAATAGTGCGGCCAATTAGTACAACGTACGATATTTTAATGCGCAGGTTCAGTAATTTCCATTTTCTCTCCTCGCTTTATTTTATCCTGAACCATTTTTTCAAGCTTATTCTTAGGTTCTTTAGATTTCATTTGTTCTTCCCACGCTGCATACTCCTTTTCATACTTTGCCAGCGCTGTTTCTTTTGACTCCGTATCCACCACTTCCACATCAAAAACTAAAATAGCATTTTTAGGAATTTTAGGCTCAGCTCCCTGACGACCATAACCTAATCCCGATGGAATAAATAGCCTTGCTTTTGCTCCCTTATTAAGTTTCATTAGCCCCTCTCGCCATCCTCTAATAACACTCATGGCTAAACGCGGGTCACTGGTTAAATTAACATGTATCGGTTTCCCTGCAGGATTAACTGAAGTGTCTGTACTGCTATCAAACACTTCGCCTGAAAGGAGACGGCCGGTATAATCAACAGTAGCGATAGTATTGGTATCGAGTAAACTTCCTGTACCCGGCTTTAATATTTCTACATAAACACCATGCTCTGTTTTCTCAGCTTTAATTTTATTCTTTGCCAAATATTCCTGAATTACCCGATTATCATTTTCTGCCAGCACAGCATCTTCCTTAGCTTGTTTATCGAGCATAGCAGTCATTTCCGCGTGTCTTGCAGCATCAGCTTCTTCTTCATTTTTATATACTTCAATAATTTTTATCTTACTAATTAAATAATGTCCCTTTTTAATAAAGGGAGGTAATAATCCGGGATTTTGGCTAATCAAGCTATCGCTGGAAATACGAAAAATAGCACTATCTCCTACTCGCATTTGCTTAAAAATGCGATAATAATTTCGGGGGATTGTGGTTGTATCTATTTTTTCAAATTCCGCCTTTCTATTACGGGTATCATTTAATAAAGAATCCACCTTGCCTGTTCGATAATATTGTGCCGAATGGAATTTGATAATCTCGCCATCCTTGAGCAAATCCCCTTTTCCATTCGAAATAACAATATATTCTAACCCACCTTCTTCTTTTTTATATTCATGGCAGGATGTAAGTGCTACGGCAGCAAAAGCCAACAGCAAAAAATAACGCATATAAGATTAATTTAAAATTGATATGAACTGAGTTTATCTTTATTTTCCTTCATGGCAATAACAAAGTTTTTTACAACTTCATCAAATGGGTCTTTAGATGACCCTCCGGCAGCATTAAAATGCCCACCTCCATTAAAATATTTCCTTGCAAAAGTATTTACATCAAAATCACCTTTGCTTCTAAAAGAGAGTTTTCGTTCTTCACCCCGATCAATAATTATTACTGCCAATTTAATACCTGAAATACTCAATGGATAATTAACCAATCCTTCTGTATCTCCGGTTTTGATTTCATACTTAATTAAATCTGTTTGAGGCACAGCAATAACTGCAGTATTATATTCATAATATACTTCAAGCCTGTTCAATAACACATGACCAATAAATCTAAATCTGCTCTCACTAAAATTATCATATAGGTTTTCGTGCACCTTGCTATGTTCTAATCCATTTTCTAAAAGGGATGCTACCATACGATGTACACTTGCGGTTGTAGATGGAAACCTAAATGATCCTGTATCTGTCATTACGCCGGCATACAAACATTGAGCACAATCATTATTAATTAGAGCCCCGTTACCGGAATTTTGAATAAAATCAAAAACCATTTCTGCTGTAGAACTTTTTTTAGTATCACTTATCCCATAAGTAAATGCAGTGATTTGCGGCTCCTGATGATGATCAATCAAAATTTTAATCCCACCAGCATTCCTTATGGGTTCTTCCATTTTCCGTGTACGAAGCAGCACATTAAAATCCAGACAAAATATCCAGTCTGCTGATTCAATCAGTTTATTTGCTTCAACTATTTTACTCTCATAATCTATTACATGTTTACATCCGGGCATCCAATTCAAAAAACCAGCCCAATTTGTAGGAGAAATCACGGAAACAGTATGCCCAAGTTGAGCCAACACGTGCATTAAACCTAAGGAAGATCCCATTGCATCAGCATCCGGTTTTTGATGTGTGGTAATCACCACTTTCTTTGGATGCTTTAACTGCGGATAGAAAAGTTCAATGGGTTGCATAAGGAGCGCAAAAATAATGAAATAGACTTTGGATTAAATGTTTTTAACGTATTTATAAAAAAATCGTTTTGTGCTTCCTTATCTTTGCGGCCAAATATTTTGAATACAATGACTAACAGAACCTTTACCATGATTAAGCCTGATGCAACATCTAATGGGCATACCGGAGCTATATTAGCTATGATTAATGCTGCAGGCTTTCGTATAGTAGCCATGAAAATGACTCATCTTAGCCGCGAAAAAGCCGGTGATTTTTATGCTGTTCACCGTGAACGCCCCTTCTATGGCGAGTTAGTTGAATTTATGAGTCGTGGCCCGATTACTGCAGCTATTTTAGAAAAGGAAAATGCAGTAGAAGATTTTAGAAAATTAATTGGTGCTACAAATCCTGCAAATGCAGAAGAAGGAACTATTCGTAAAAAATTTGCTACTTCCTTGGGTGAAAACGCTATTCATGGAAGTGATAGTAATGAAAACGCTGCTATTGAAGGTGATTTCTTTTTTAGTAAGCTGGAGCAGTTTTAAGATTTAGATTCTGCTTTTATATTTATATAGTAGCAAAAATGAATACCCGAAATGTGAAGTTATGCTTCCTGTTTCGGGTTTTTTATTCTTCTTTCCCCTGCATATTGTCCATAATATTTCTCACTTCTTCTTCTGTACTCCTCAACCGGACTTGACAAAAATTGAGTAGGACAGCAGCACGCTTTACTTTTTCAGAAAGCTCGTCAACATTGATTTGGTCATTCTCCAAATCTTTCACCAAAGCATTTAACTCATCTAAAGCCTTAGCATAGGTTAGTTCATTCTTCTTTGCCATTATTCACTTGTTTTACAACGGATGTTACCGTGGTTTTATAAAATTTAGTTTCAATTTCAACACCTTCCTTTAATTGATGGGGGTGCCTTACCCATTGGCCTTGCTGATATACAATGGCAAAGCCTCGCTTCAACATTTGCTCCGGAGCAACCAATTTCAACACTTGACTATTCGTATTAAGGATAAAATTTTGCTTTTCAAGATAGTTTTTAACAACAACTTGCATTTTTTGTTTTAAAAAATTTAACCCATCACTTTTTCTTAAAAGAAATGTAAGTGATTTATTATTTAGCAAATTCTCAATTGACTTTAAATCCATCTTCTTTGAAAAAATGTATTGATTGGCAATTCCCGGGATATTAGCTTGTAGCCGGGCTATTTGTTTTTGCTTTGTATTAAGATGCTGTAACGATTTAACAGCAATATCTGACCAACATTTCCTTATTTCATCTTCAAATTTTCGATTGTACTCAATAATAAACGAAGCCACCTTGGTAGGTGTTTTAAATGATTGGAAAGCCACCAAATCAGCAATGGTTTCATTTCGGGTGTGTCCGATACCTGTAAACACGGGTATCGGGAAGGAAGCAATAGTCCGGTTCAAATCATATCCGTCATAGGCAAGCATATCGGTATCTGCACCACCGCCCCGAACAAGCACCACAACATCATAATTAATACTTGAAGCAGCCACTTTAGTGAGTTGTTCTACCATCATCTCCTCTGCTGTTGGCCCCTGTACTCTTGTAGGAAAGACATCTATTTCAAAATAATAGTGAAACATATTATTTTGTAATTCGTGCTTAAAATCTCTAAATCCGTCTGTTTCAGGTGAACCAAGCAAAGCAATTCGTTGTATAACGGGATGGAGTAAACGCAATTGATTAAAAGTAATAAACCTTTCTCCATCACGCTGAATAATGGTGGGATTTTCATTTATTAACCGAGCAATAGTAGCTTCACGCTGTAAGGCCAGTTTTCCTAACGTAAAAGAGGAATCAATATCCAGCAGATTTAACTTGAGGCCATAAGTAACATGGTATTCTACTTTAACGCAACACAACACCTCAAGGTTATCTGCAAAGGGACGTCCGGTAATCTTTTCAAACCTTCTAATTTGATTTACAGCTCCACTCCATGCCGTAGCAGAAATAGAGGTTTTAATCATTGTACTATCCTGCTCCTTTTCAATTAAATTAAAAAAGTAATAATTTTTACCTGCATAATATTTCAAACCAGACACTTCGGCAATAACCCAAAATGTTTTATTACCAAAATTTTGCTGCATAACCTGAGCAATGGCAGCAGTAAGCTGAGATAATTTAAGTGGTTGTGACAAATATTTTTTGTTAAAATTAAACCTTCATCTACAAAATAAAGCCACAAAAAGAGGGAATATCTGTGGATATAAAAATTGCAATAAACCAAACTAACCATTAACTTTAGCCGTCAAAAAAATATACCAGCGATATGATACGCCGTTTAAGCTTTTTATTAATTTCAGGTCTGTTCATAATGGGGTTAACCTCTTGCCAGAAAGAATTTTCGATTGATGGAATGAGCCAGGGCCCTCAGGGGCCTGCTTATTTTAGATACGATGGTGCTCCCGGGGCTTGTGCCACAGCGGTAGTATCAGGAAATTACTACGCCGGTGTTGCATTGGATAGCAGCAATAAAGTTACCATAGTGGTAACAGTAACGGAAACCGGTCATTATAATGTTAGCACCAATAGTGCTAATGGGTTTAAATTTTCCGGATCGGGTGTTTTTACTTCAACCGGAGTGCAAACCCTCAAATTATATGGCGTGGGTACACCGGCAGCGGCAGTAAGTGCAGCATTTGTACCTGAAGGAAACGGATGCTCATTTTCAGTTACAACTACTACGGGCCCTACTCCTCCGGCGGGGTACTATTTTCGGTTTAAATCAAACGGTGTACAAATTAATTTGAGTGATACCACAGGAGCACTTCGTAACGGTGATTCTTTAAGTATTGCTGCGGCAGCCAATCCAACCAATCTATCTTCAAATGTATTTTATATAGATATTATTGGAAGCGCCAACATTTCTACCGGCACCTATCAGGAAGAGAATGCTGTACCCGGTGCTACCATTTTCACCGAAGCGATGTATATTAAAACGCCTTCAGATATTTGGTTTGTAGATAATACTGCGCCCACACCCCGAACAAATCCTTTTAAAGTAAATATTACCTTCATTAACGCTGAAAGAGTACAAGGAACCTTCACCGGTAATTTATGGGATGCCATGGGAACCGCTCCTAACCCCACTATAACCATTACAGAAGGAGAATTTAACGTGGCTTTTGAATAATATAACCAATGTTATGTGCTACTTTTATAAACAAGAGCAAACATCGGATACATTAAAAAGTTATTTTAATACCACAATTGTTGATGGCGATTATATTCAATCAGTGCGATACGTGGGCTTTGCACATCCACAAGCGCCGGTTATTTTAAATTCTCAACCAAAAATCATCCGGCCATTAGAATGGGGTTTAATTCCTTTTTGGGCTAAGGACAAAAAGATCCAGCAAAATACTTTAAATGCCAGAATTGAAACACTTAATGAAAAGCCAAGCTTTAAAGGGGTTATAAAAAACAGATGTCTGGTTATTGCTGATGGTTTTTTTGAATGGCAATGGTTAGATAAGGCAGGAAAGAAAAAGCAGCCTTATATCTTAACCCTACAAAACAATATCCCATTTGCATTTGCCGGCCTTTATAGCCATTGGACAGATAAAACTTCAGGAGAAATAATTTCTACATTCACTATTATCACCACCCAAGCTACCGGAATAATGGCCGAAATACACAATTCAAAAAAGAGAATGCCTGTTATACTAACCAAAGAAAATGAAGAGTACTGGTTAGATGGCGCAGCGATCAAATATTTTTCATCAATTAATGCGGATATACAACCTCATAAGCTATGATTATAATTGCTGAACCTTAAAATTTCCTAACTTAGTAATACGTTATACACACCAACCCTCTAATTTGAATAATTTTAAATTTATGAAAATATTTTTCGCAGCACTTTTTACTTTATTCTTATCTAATGCAAATGCGCAGGTTAATGCCAGAGTTACTAAAGTGAATGGAATAGAAGTGTACATACTATCTGAACCCGTAAGGGAATATGAAGTTGTAATCGGGCAAGGAAACTCCATTCAATGGTCTAGCTTGGTATCGGGTGGTTTGGTAAATGACAATATAGCTACTAAAATTTCCAGGTTTGTAAAAGGAGTACAAAATCAGGCTACACAGCAAAATATCACTTTCGATGCAATAATTTATTCAAACGGTAAAAGCGTAAGCGCCGTAAAATTTATTGATAATAAAACTGAGGAAAACGACCGAATTGCGGAAGTGCAGAAAGTTAATGGTATGCCTGTTTATATAATGAGTGAACCATTAAAAAAATATTCTGTTGAAAGTGATAAAGGAGGTGGTGTAAAATGGAAATCATTGGTGACCGGTGGATTGGTAAATAACTCAATTGAGGAAGATTTACAGAAATATCTCAATAAGTTTGAAAAAGATTTTAAAAGAGGGAAAATTGATGCCCTTCTTTACACAAGAGGAAAGACATGTGATGGAATTAAGTTTCTGTAGAAGATGTTACATTATCCGAATTACCTTGAATAGCTAATTTTTCCCTACTTTAGTTTTTAAAGTGCCTCTTTTGCAAACCATCACTCAGGAGCTAATTTGAAGAAAAAGATTTCCATTTTTATTTCTCTCTTATTTTTAGGTGCCGGAAATATTCATGCTCAGGTACCTAATGACAGCATCATCCTTCAGGCTTCAACGCTTTTGCGTTCAACACCGGCAAAGGCCCTACACTTAATTGACAGCCTAATAATAGCCAGCCATTTAACATCCACACAAAACGGTATGGCACTGCGTATAAAAGGGCAGGCATTTTACATCTCCGGAAAATTAAAGGAAGCCGGTATTGCCTTTACCAATTCAATAAAAATACTTGAAGCCGGAAATAACAAAAAAGAAGTAGGATTAACCCTGATTGAACTGGCTAAATTATACAGAAAGCTAAAAATGTTTCAGCAGGCTATTAGTACCTATCAACTGGCACACAGCACATTTGAGAAGATTGATGATAAAAACAATTTGGCTACTGTACTTAATGAATGGGGAGTGGTTTATGAAATGATGGAAGACTACCCGAAAGCTATTGACTATTATAATCAGTCGCTAACAATTAAACAAGAATTAAATGATTCAATAGGCATTGCATATTCCTACAGTTTTCTATCCTATGCCTATTTACTATCCAACAATTTTAAACTCGCAGAAGATTATGGTGTGAGGTCATTTCACTTGTTTGCATCACTAAATGACCAAATAAGTATAGCCCTACAAAGCTCAGACTTTGCTCTCATTTATGAGAAAAAAGGCGATTATGCCCAAGCGATATATTACCTGAAATACAGTGACAGCATTGCAGAAAAAATGAATTATGCTGATTTACGTTCAGGAAATTACGGAAGACTTGCCAATATATATGCCTCCCTCGGCAAATTCGACAAGGCCTACTCCTACAGATTAAAACATGCTAGTATAAAGGATAGTTTATTTTCCGTTGCGTCTCAAAAAGCGATTGCCGAACTCAATGTTCAATACCAAACAGCTGAAAAAGATAATAACTTGCTTTTACAGCAAAATCGTATCAACAATCAACGCTACCTACTCGTCCTCTCCTTTCTACTACTGGTAATTGTATCTTCCCTGGTTGCATATATTTATCGAAACAAAAAACAAAATGAAAAACAGCTGCAGCAAGAGGCCGCATATCAGCAGGAATTGCTAAAAATGGAGGCATTAAACTCTATGCAGCAAGATCGCCTCCGGATATCACGTGATCTTCACGACAATATCGGAGCCTACCTCACTTACATCAAAACAAATATCGAAGAGCTAAATGTTCATCCAGTTGATAATAAGCAACAATTAGAGGCACTGCAGGAGTTAACATCAGAAACAATTTCCGAATTGCGCAGAACGGTATGGCTGATAAATAAACCATCCGTAACCATTGAAGAATGGATAATAAGGCTTAAAGAGCACTATAAAAAAATTGAACAAATTGTAATCAACATAAATATTACCAACACTTCAAAAACATTAACTGCTCTTTTAGCAACTTCACTTTATCGCATCATTCAGGAAGCTGTAAACAATGCCATTAAATATTCGGGATGCACCAATATTCAAATAGATATCAACAGTTTTGATGAAATTTTAACGCTTTCGGTAATAGACAACGGAATCGGGTTTGATGAAAACGAAATAAAACTTGGTTTTGGTTTAAATAACATGAAACAGCGTGCTGAGGAAATTGGTAGTAAATTAGAAATTGAGAGTTCTCGAGGGAAGGGAACTATTATTTCATTACGAACAAATATTTAAAATCCGAATTATTTCGTATTGAAATCCGAGATTCAAAATATTATCTTGTGTGCAACTCATAATTTATCATTATGCAAATTTTACATCTTGCTATAGCAGAAGATAATGCACTTGCATTGAAATCAATAACTAAAAAGCTTTCATCATTCTCCGATATTACCATTGACTTTATTTCTTACAATGGGAAGGAGATCATAAATCAATTGAAAAAGAAGTTGGTTGATGTGGTGCTAATGGATATTGAAATGCCGGTGATGGATGGTATTACTGCAACAAAGAAAATCAATGAATTATTTCCGCAGGTAAAAGTTATTATGCTTACTACTTTCGATGATGATGATAAAATATTCAATGCAATTCTGGCCGGCGCATCAGGATATTTGCTAAAAGACGAGCCTGCAGAAAGTATCTATATGTACCTGCGAAATATTCGTGAGGGTGGTGCTGCTATGTCGGCAGGTGTAGCGCTGAAAGCAATACAGTATATTCGTTCCGATTTAAAAAAGAGAACTGAAGACGCTGAAGAAAGTATATTATCTTCACGCGAAACTGAAGTCCTCATTGAAATAAAAAACGGTTTAACTTATAAGGAAATCGGTCAAAAATTAAATATTAGCGAGGGAACTGTACGCAAGCATATTGAACATATTTATCAAAAACTTCAGGTTAACAACAAGGTTAGCGCTTTAAATATAGCCAAAGAAAAAAAATGGCTGTAATAAGTACCTGATCACTTAATCATTCCAATCAGCAAAACAAAAAAAGGCTGCCCCAAAATGGAACAGCCTGTCTTAAGAGGGATTGATACTAATCCAAATACTTATTTTTCTACAATGATGGGTTTAGTAACCACTTGATTATTTTCCAAAACTATCTGTATCAGATAAGCTCCCGATGGTATTCCGATGAGTGAATGATATTCACTCCTTACCGGATATTTCTTCAACCGTTTACCTGTAATATCCAACAGAATAATTTCTTTGATATGCTCTTTTGAATCAATTCGGAATTGTGTGGTAGCCGGATTGGGAAAGATCACAATATTATTTAAACCCTTAGAGAATACAACAGTGGCTATTCCAGAATAAGTATAAGTTCCATCCAGATTAACCTGACGGAGGCGATAGTAGTTAATTCCCTGATTGGGATTGTTGTGATACAAACTATAGGTTGCTTCCGATTCTCCATTAGCTGTAGCGGGTACCTCACCAATAGCTTCAAAATGAATAGCATCTGTACTATGCTCAACCATGTACTTATCCATGTTAATTTCGGAAGTCACTCGCCATGAGGTAAGCACTCTTTCATTTTCAGCGCGGGCCGAGAAACTAAGTAAGGTTACGGGAAGTACAATACCTGTAAAATCAACTCTTGTAACAGTAGTGTGACTCCAATCTGGCATCGCTCTTACATACAGATAATGCACTTCATTGGAAAAATAATAAGGTGCAGGTACATTAAAATTAATGTCCGCCACCTCAGTATTTCCTCCGGGAACTATTACCTGGTTTGCATTGCCAAATCCGGGATCTGTATCCCAGAACCACTCAAGCTTAACAAGGTTGCGTGGTGTATGAGATTCTAGAACCTCTTTGTAAAAGAGTTGCGGCGCGGTATGACTCCATTTTCCATTTGCATCTAATGTTCGTATTTGCAACCTATGCAAACCTGTTGCCAGATTGCTAATATCTCCACTAAACCCAAATGTTATATCCTCACCAAGCGTAACAGAAATGTTTGTGCCATTCCCAAAACCCGGGTCATTATCAATAAAATATTCTGCTTTCACAATGTTTGGAACCGCATAGCTTTCAAACTTCTCGTAATAAAACATCTGTGGCGCTGTATGACTCCAACTTCCGCTTGCATCACGGGTGCGCACATATAGCCTGTGAATGCCGGTAGTTAAACCTGAAGCAGAGCTGTTAAAAGTGAATGTAATATCATCACCCGGTGTAACCGGGATATTGGTAGCACTTCCAAATCCGGGGTCATTATCAAAGAAAAATTCTGCTTTAACGATGTTAGGTGCAGAATAACTTTCGGCCTTTTCATAATAGAAAATCTGTGGTGCTGTGTGGCTCCAACTTCCGTTTGCATCACGGGTGCGTACATACAACTTATGTAACCCTGCTGTTAACCCCGCGGTGGCACTGTTAAAAGTGAATGTAATATCATCACCCGGTGTAACCGGGATATTGGTAGCACTTCCAAACCCCGGGTCATCATCAATAAAATATTCTGCCTTCACAATATTTGGGGCCATATAGCTTTCTACCTTTTCATAATAGAACGTTTGCGTTGTGGTATGACTCCATCTGCCCAAGGCATCCCGTGTACGCACATATAGTTTATGCAAGCCGGTGGTTAAGCCTGCAGCAGAGCCGGTAAAAGAAAAGGTGATATCCTGGCCTTGACCAAGAGGTATATCAATTCCTCTTCCAAATCCGGGATCGTTATCAAAAAAGTATTCTGCTTTATGAATATCAGGTTTAGTAAAGGTTTCTGGCCTGTCTCTGAAAAATAATCTGCTTGCTGTATGACTCCATGTAAAAGTGGTACTGTCAAATGATCTTACAAACAGCCGATGTAACCCTCTGTTAAGGGAGCTGATATTGGCAATAAAGATAAAAGTAGTATCCGATGTTGGATTTGCAAAGTGAATGGAATCTGCTTTTCCAAAACCCGGGTCATTATCAAAAAAGTACTCTACAACGCGCACCTGGCCTATGGCTTGATTTATTGCAAACAAACAGAAAACCTGAAGGAAGATTTTCTTCATGGTTAGTAATTAAAATGTAAATAAATTTTTATTTCATCTGGTGATGGCACTTCCCTATTTTTAATAAAAGGAAGTTTTGCCATCATCATTTGAAGCTTTCAAAGTACTTTTTATACTCATTTTGACCGGCATAAAAAGCGCTTTCGGGTAATTAATTACTTTTTGCACTTACCGTTACTGAAATACTTGATGCTCCGGGATTAATTGGAGCAATCTTTATATAATAAATATTAGGCACTCTTGGCATTCCCGATAAAGTATAAGGGATCTGTCCGCCAAATGCTCCCAAATCCACACCATTCTTACCTGCAGCTTTCGCCGGAGATGAAGACTGCAAACCCCATTTACCATCAGTAGTACCTATTCCAATTAATAATTGCGTAACATTTGTACTGCTGTTGATATTAGTATTGTTTATATTAAGCCTAGATGGCGTAACATATTGGTTGTCGTTCATACCCATATTGTATTCCAGCACACAATTTTCAAAACCATTACCCTGCACAGATGCATTGGCAAAATTTGACAGGTTATTTACAACGTACATATTATAAACAACCATATTCATGCCTCCATAAAAAGTATTGTTTCTGATAATCCCACTAAACAATGAATTAAGGAGAAGACCCGTGGTATTGTTAAGAACTCCGGTGGAAAGAATGTTATTTGAAAAAATAAAATTTGAAATCTGTCCACTTGTGCTTGGCCTTACCGTAATGGGGTGATAACCTGTATAATTCGCAACTATATAATTTGAACGCATAACAATTGAATCAATATTTATAGCGCTACCCGAGCCAATATATATTTGAGTATATACTTGTGATACGTAGTTGTTTTCAAATATCAACCTGTTTGCACCTAAATAGATATTGCTACCACTAAAAGAGAGCCCTGAGATTACTGAGCCTGCAGCCCCTGGAGAAGAAATATTTAGCACTCCTATTGTGGCGCCATAGTCTTTTGTAACTTGTGTTTTAGGATTTTCATTTTGAAAATATCCGGGGCCGATAAGAATAAGACGTTTAGTCATTGTTAGCGGACCATAAGTATAAGCACTCTGTTCTACGTGAACAGTATCACCATTCTGCACACGGGCATCATCGTGCACCTGTTGGATGGTACCAGTGAAATCAGCATTGATTGCAGGATTTAGAGTTTGATTGTTGCTGTTATTTAATCGCCAAATTTTAGCATCAGCTCCTGAGGCAAAAGAAATAAAAAGGCCAACCAAGACAAAGGAGTAAAGGAATTGTTTCATTGGATTAGTATTAGTTTTAACAATAGGTCAAAAATAGCAAAAGCCCCCTCCTTCATCAATACGCATTTCATCGTATAAATGCATTTGATAGCCTTAATAAATTCGGTTATAAAACTTTGAACCCGTAAAATTGGCAATAGATTGAATTCTATACTCGATGGTGTGTCTCTTAAAAAGGAAGTGAAATTGATTCCGGATTAACCAGCTCTTCAGAATAATCCTGAATCAGAAAGCTGATGGGTCCATCCGGAAATTTCACAATATTTTGAGTAGTATAGCCCCACGCTTCAAGATAACCGGCAAGTACTTGTGCATATACTTTATCATCCCATTTTGCGAAAAGTGGCTTGTGGTCTGTAACTTCAAATGGGATTGCACAAATTTCAAGACCATCATCTCTCAAATTAAACTTATACTTTGGCCGATATTGCATTAAATAATTTGAATACAACATGCGTGCACACAACTCTTCGAATTGAACAGGATGAAGTACGGTATCATTGATTTTATCCAACATACCTTTATATTCATTTTTTATAGCACCATTATCTTGCAAACAGGCGATTATTCCAAAACCATTAGTTCCTAAAGAAAATACCAGGTTAACCGGATTATCACGATAATGAAAAATATCTTTTGAATATTTTAGTTTCACTATAGAAAAGCTCCATGGTTTGAAGGTTGAGAAAGAAACAGGTTTAACCAATGACTGCAACATTAAATGGAACAAGCTATAGCGCTCCTTTAATAATCCTGATAGGTTAAAATCTTTTTCACGTGCCTCCAATCTTTGCTTTTCAATAATCATATCATGATATAAAATACCGTAAACAATTTTTCCCATCCACAAAAAGAGCTTTTCTTCGGGTAATTTTATTACGCCCTCATATCCCTTTTCAAAAGCTGCTTTTATTATTTTTTCTAATTTTAAAAAGGCTCCTTTAGCCTCTTCGCTGCATGGCAATTTCAAATCTTCATACCTAATTTGAGTTACCTGATCCATCATTTTAAACTTCTTACCTCTCAGGTTATAGTTATCCATGATCCAATCAGGAAATACATTTATTGTCTCTTCAGATGAACTCAACTCTCCACCGGTTAGGAAGCAAATATTTGGTGAAAGTAAAATATCTTCTAAAGGATTAAAAAAATGGGATGCCATAAGAGAATACGGGTAAGAGTAAAAAATTAAAAGGGATTATTTCAATAAATTATCTCGCATATACTTAAGCCCCTTTGTCCACTTAATTAATTCATCCATCATTTCGTTATACGATTTATCAATAAGTGGGTTAGCGATAAACACGCCTTCTTCATTAATTTGCTTTGCAAAGAAAGGAATAGAAATAGCCTCAGTAAGAGGAAAAACTTTTACGGTAGTAAGAATTAATTTTGACATTTGGGCAGAACGGAGGCCAGCACTGATACCTCCATAACTTACCAAGGCTGCAGGTTTGTAATTCCATTCAGAAAACAAGTAATCAATAGCATTTACTAATGATGGGGGCAAGCCATAATTATATTCCGGAATTACAAAAACAAATGCATCTGCTTCTTCAATTTTTTTACTCCAGGCCTTAGTATGGTCATATTGATAATTTTTTAACCTGGGGTGATGAGGCTCATCCAGCATAGGCAATGCAATCTCCTTTAAATCGAGGATTTCGGTATTGAACGCATTATGTTCCTTTACTTTTTCTGCGAACCAATTAGCTACAGCAATTCCTTGTCTTCCGTTTCGTGTGCTGGTAACAATAACCTTTAAATTATACTTCTCCATAATAAAAATTTAATGCAAATTTCGGTTATTTCCTTTAGTTAAAGAAAGAAGATTATAAAGCCGGAGAAAGCAGACGAGCAATTTTTTCGGGAAGTTTCTGCAAAGCGTTACGACTCATCCATTGCTGAGGGTCTATCTTTTTTGCATCCAGCAGGTCGTCAAAAAATATTTTTCGCAATTGTAAAGAGAATGCCTCATCATAAATAATGGCATTAACTTCAAAGTTTAATTCAAAGCTACGGTTATCCATATTAGCGCTTCCTACCACCGATACCCTGCTATCTGCCACTAAAGTTTTTGCATGTACAAATCCTTTTTGATAAAGATATATTTCTACGCCTGCTTTTATTAAGGTAGTATAATAAGCCATTGAAGCATAATTAACCAACTTTGAATCGCTCTTGCCGGGTACTAGTAATTTCACTTTCAAACCACTTAAAGCGGCAATACGAAGTGCATTTACAACACTTTCACCCGGAATAAAATACGGTGTAGTAATTAAAATTTCCTCCCGGGCAAGAAAGATAGCCTGTAAAATAGTAAACAAAATAGAAGGCTGAACAGAATCGGGCCCGCTTGCCACCATTTGTACAAAAGTGTTTCTGTTTGTATTATCAATAGTAGGGAAATATTTATCACCAATATCCATCAGGTGTCCACAGCAGAACTTCCAATCAGTTAAAAATAAATATTGTAAATAATAAACACCGGGTCCATCAACCCGGATATGTGTATCCCTCCAAAAAAGTTTATGCTTACCATTATTTATATATTTATCAGCTACATTAATGCCACCCACAAAACCGGTTTGGCCATCTATAACAATAATTTTGCGGTGATTACGATAATACAAACGGTTAGCTAATAAAAAGAAATGTACCTTATGAAATGGATATACCTCTACACCGGCATCTCGCATTTTCTTTTCTAGCAGCTTCTTAATAGCCGGGCTGCCAAAATCATCATAAATAAATCGCACCTCCACTCCTTCAAGGGCCTTATTAATCATTAAGTCAATTATTGTTGACCCAATGTCATCCTGTTCAAAAATATAATATTCAATATGTATATGGTCTTTTGCATTTTTCATTGCATCCAATACTTCCTTAAATTTCTCTTCTCCGTTAATTAATAATTTTACAGTATTAAATTGGGTAAGCGGAGTTTGCAGATCACGAATAAGCATTGCTGCCAGCTCACCCATTGGATTGTTGGCCTTATCAATTTGCCTAAGCATGGATTCATTATAGTGTTTAATTGTTCGTTTAACCTCGTCATGCAAAAACTCATTTTCACCCTTTTTCTTTTTGTACATGCGCGACTTCCAAAAATTAATACCAAAAACAAGGTAAAACAGCATGCCTATTATTGGCACAAGCATAACCAATAGCAGGTAGGCCATGGTTTTAGTGGGGCTTAAAGTTTCGAAAATAATCCTAAGGCACACCAAGACCACAATAGCACTATAGATAATTAAACCGATGGATTGCCAGGTCATACAAAAAATAAAAAGTAAGGAAATGGCACAAAAAAAATTAATAAATAAAACTTAATTCATCATAAGCATATTTACACTTCGTTGCAAAATATTGAAAGCAATTTCAGCCATCATATTTTCTTTATCAAGGGTTGGGTTCACTTCTGTAATTTCAAAGCAGCAAATCTTATGGTTTTGCATAAACTTACTAATCAGGTCTTCTGCTTCTCGTTCACGCAATCCATTACTCACTGGTGTACCTGTACCTTTTGAAATAGAGGAATCAATACTATCCACATCAAAGCTCACATAAATATCCGTACAGTCACTTAGGTGGCGCAGCACTTTACGGCTGATGTTTTCAGCTCCATTTCTGCGCACTTCGGCTGTGGTAATTACCTTCATTCCATATTTTTCTATTAGAGACTTTTCTTCTTTTTCGTAATCTCGCAAAGAAATAAATACAATATCTTCAGGCAGCACTTTTTGCTTAATACCACCCAGTGATTTTAATTGATTCCAGATACGGGCTGTTTTTTCATCAATATTATGCACTTTACATTCCATATTATCTTCCGCAATTGCAGTAGCCAGTGGCATACCGTGCAGATTGCCTGATGGAGTGGTATAAGGAGTGTGTAAATCTGCATGGGCATCTATCCATACCACACCTAACTTTGATTTTGGTTTAGCCATTTTAATACCGGCAATAGTACCTCCTGCATTGCTATGATCGCCACTTAGTACAACCGGAAAGAAATTATTTTTAATACAATCAAAGACCGATTTACTAATCTTGTCATACATATTTAATACACCATGAATTCTTTTGGCATAAGGAGATTGAATTTGTTCAAATAATAATTGATTTTCCACCTGAACCTTTTCAGAGGGGAAATGAACAAAAAAATTACTCATAAAATCCAGGGCGGCCACTTTTATCGCATCAACTCCCAAGCTGGCTCCTCTTGTTCCAGCACCAATTTCAGAAGGCACTTCAATAATCTTTATATTCTTCATATTACGAAAGTAATTCAAATTAATCAGCAAGCAACAGCCACACAGGATTTTAATCATTAAAAAGTATCTCTTTAACCCCAATATAACGGGTATTATGAGCTGCAGTTTATCCTATCAAAAAAACCGGGATTTCTCCCGGCCTTTAAAATAACCACACAAAAACAAGCTATATGAACAACTGCAAAGCAGTTGAATTGTGTTAAAAAATCATCTCCTTTTTCTTCCTCAAATTAGCCAGCGATGGATTCATTTCAATTGCCTTATCACACATTTGTTGTCCCTTATCTTTTTCACCTTTTTTAATAAAATTTAAACCTGCCTGATATAAAGCTTCTCCATCATTAGGATTTTTTTCCATCAGTTTTTGGCAGTAAACCAGAGATTGGTCATAGCGTTTATTCTTATACATCATTTCTGCAAGGCCGCGTAATAAATCAGTATTACCTGGTTTCTTTTTTAATACATCCAATATGAGTTCCTCACCCTTATCAATTTGTCCGGCATAAAGTGCAGCAAAACCAAAATTCTCTTTAAAGTCGTTTGATTGCACATAACCGGCAGAAGCTGCTTTATCAAACATGATAACTGCACTTTTATAATCGTATTCATTATAATAAATCAATCCCAACTCGTACATCCACAAACTTTTTGTAGGATCAATTATTACAGCACGTTCATAATAAGGGATTGCTTTTTTGTATTCATCCATATCCAAAAAATTCCTACCTAAAGTATAAGCTACTTCAGCATCATTACCATTAGCCTCTAAAGCTGCTTTAAGTTGAGATTCTGCTTCCGGAAAATTTTCAAGCCTGTATTGACTCATTCCAATAATACGTGCCACATTATCACAGGTCTTGCACTTTTTAGCCATTTCGATGGCTTTTTCAAATTGACGGAAATTATAGTAAAGATTAGTAAGTTGTTCAATAGCTTCAGTATTCTCAGGCTGAAGATTATGTACTTTTTTAAAACCCTCTAATGCCATGTTCAATTTTCGCATTTCGAGATACACATAGGCGCTTTGTAAAATAATTTCGGAATTATTGGGTTCAAAAGAAATAGCCTTTTCAAAATGTTTGGATGCCGTTAAATATCTTTTACCATCCATTTCGGTTTTACCTAGCATAAAATAATGCCGGGAACTGTCGGCGTTTTGTGACTTAGCACCTATGCCAAGCAACAAACATGTTAGCAGTATCTGGTATTTTCTCATGGTTCAGCGGGTAAGCAAATAATACCCATATTAAATGAGTATCACAGCAGATAACGCCGGAAGGCATACTTTTATTTCACAAGTCTTCTTCTTTTTATCAAGAATTTTATGAGGTATATTTTCATTTTTATATTCCCCTGAACCCCAATATGATACACAATTTGAATTTAATATTTCCTTCCAATAGAATTTCCCATTTAATGGAACAGTAAGTTGCTCAATAGGACTACTAGACATATTTAAAAAAACAACTATATCGTTTTCTCTTTTCCTACCCATTCTGCGATAAATGAATAATCCCAGTTCTTTTGTGTCAATATCAATCCATTCAAACCCTTTGGGTGAAAATTGAAATTCGAATAAAGCATGGTTTGTTTTATAAAGTAGGTTTAGATCTCGCACAAAATCTTGCAATTGATTATGGCTGCTATATTGTAATAACTCCCATGATAGCTCTGTTTTATCACTCCATTCAGTTGTTTGGCCAAACTCATTTCCCATAAAAAGCAATTTTGCACCGGGGTGGGTAAAGAAATAAGCATATAACAACCTCAGGTTTGCAAACTTTTCAAATTCATTTCCGGGCATTTTGTACAACATTGGGCTTTTTCCATGCACCACTTCATCGTGGCTAAATGGAAGCATAAATCTTTCATTGAAGAAATACATCATACTAAATGTGAATTCATTACGATGCCCGATGCGATCAACAGGATTCAGTTTAAAATAATTAAGGCTATCGTGCATCCATCCCATCATCCATTTCATATCAAATCCAACACCATTTTTATTTATAGGATGAGTTATTCCGGGCATATCAGATGAATCTTCTGCAATAATTTTAATTCCATTGAAATGAGTATGGGCTATTTTATTCAGTTTGCGTAAAAAAGAAAGTGCTTCTAAATTTTCACTTCCTCCTTCTTCATTAGGCTGCCATTCGCCGGGTTGCCGTGAAAAATCAAGGCGAATCATACTATTTACGGCATCTACTCTTAGCCCATCTGCATGAAATTTATTTAGCCAAAAATGGGCACTGCTCATTAAAAATGATATCACTTCATTGCGTGCATAATTAAAAATATAACTATCCCAATCCGGTTGATAACCCTTTCGCCTATCAGCATACTCATAAGTATGTGCACCATCAAACATATAAAGCCCGTGTGCATCAGCCGGAAAATGAGAAGGCACCCAATCAAGAATAACAGCAATTCTTTCCTTGTGTAATGCATTAATAAGTGCCTTACATTCTTCTGGTTTACCAAATCTGGAAGTAGGCGCAAAGTAACCGGTACATTGATATCCCCAGCTATCATCAAGCGGATGTTCCATAATCGGCATCAATTCAACATGGGTAAAATGCATTCCTTTTAGATAGGGAATCAGCCTGCCGGTAATTTGTTCGTAACTGTTAAAGCTGTTGGTATTATCTTTCTCAGGCCGCATCCAACTTCCTAAATGCAGCTCATAAACACTATAAGGTGCTTGATTATCGTTTATGCGTGTCCGTTGTAATAACCAATCCTCATCAGACCAACTAAAATGATCATCCCAAGCTATTGAAGCTGTTCCCGGGCGTAATTCTGCATAACGAGCAAAAGGATCTGCTTTTTCACCTATAGTATTTTCAAAACCAACTATATGAAATTTATACAAGGCACCCTTTGGTAATCGGGGGATAAAGCCTTCCCAAATGCCTGATTTATCTTGACGCACAAATAACGGATGTAATTCCGGGCGCCACCCATTAAAATCACCGATAACAGAAACATAGGTAGCATTGGGTGCCCATACAGCAAAATAATAGCCTGCAATTTCTTTTACTGTTAACGGATGTGCTCCAAATTTTTCATAAGCATTAAACATTTTACCTTGTTTAAATGCACGAACATCCTTATCGGTAAAAAAAGAATAATTCCATACCAAACCTGTAGTATCCACAAAAAAATCATCTTCGTATGCCATGGGAAATTCACTTTATGGTGAGTGAATTATATTGAAAACCCATCTTCAATAATAGACTCCTTTTTAATCACCACGATACCATCTTTAATAGTATAAAGGGAATGGTTGCTATCGGGCAAATGTTTACCTCCTATTATTATTACATTATTACCAATCCGGCAGTCCTTATCTACAATTACATTTTCTAATTGACAATTATCTCCTATCCCCACCCTGGGCACACCTCTACTTTCATCATAGGCAATTTCTGCAAGCGTTTCATAAAAATCATTACCCATGATGTAGCAATTTTTTATAATGGTTCCTTTTCCGATGCGGCTACGCACTCCTACTACAGAATTAGTGATAGATGCTGCATGAATGATACAACCCTCTGCAATAATAACCTGTTCAATCTTTGAGCTACCAAACTTAGCCGGTGGCAACATGCGGGCACGGGTGTACACCATTTTTTGATTATCAAACAGATTAAACGGCGGTATGTCCATGGTTAATGCCAGGTTGGCTTCAAAATATGAATATATATTTCCTATATCTTCCCAATACCCCTCATATTGATAAGAATTAACATGGTAATTATGAATAGCCGATGGAATAATTTCCTTACCAAAGTCTGTGGCTTCTGTCATTTCATTACGCAACAGGTTAAACAATAATTCTCGATTAAAGACATAGATACCCATAGACGCCAGATAGTTTCTACCAAAAGAAGCCATTTCGGTTCCTGTATCGCTCTTCCATTTAGGCAATAAATCCTTAGCCGGCTTTTCGATAAAAGAGTGGATCCTTTTATCTTCATCCGATTTTAAAATACCAAAACCGGTAGCTTCTTTTTCACCCACGGGGATTGTAGCAATAGTAATTTCTGCACCACTTTCTGCATGATTATCTATCATATCAGCAAAATCCATTTGATACAATTGGTCACCGCTTAGTATGAGTACATATTCAAATTCCTGATTGTGTATATGCTTCAGTGATTGTCTTACAGCATCTGCAGTTCCCTGAAACCAACTTTGTCCTTCAGGTGTTTGTTCTGCAGCAAGTATATCTACAAAACCGGTACTAAATCCACTAAACTGATAGGTATTTTTTATATGCTTATTTAGCGAGGCTGAATTAAATTGTGTAAGCACATACATTCTACTAATATTGCTATTAATACAATTAGAAATAGGAATATCTACCAACCTGTATTTTCCTGCAATGGGAACAGCCGGTTTACTTCGTGTTGCCGTAAGCGGATAAAGCCGTGTACCTGCACCACCTCCCAATATTATTGCAACCACTTGCCTACTTTGCATATCCATTATTTTGTGTACAATTCAATATATTTATAAGCACTTTTTTCCCAATTCCAATCCAATTTCATAATCAATTTACGCAATTCGAGGAACTTTGATTTATTTCGATATAAAATAATTGACCGATGAATTGCCTGGGCAATATCATTTACTGACGCCTGGAGGAAAGTGATACCATAGCCATTTTCATCCTCATAATCTATTACTGTATCAGCTAATCCTCCGGTTTTTCTTACCACCGGTATTGTACCATACCTCATTGCATACATTTGATTTAATCCGCATGGCTCAACCCTACTGGGCATTAAAATAAAGTCTGCACCCGCATACATTTGATGGCTAAGCTTTTCATTATATCCAAATTGTGCATTGCAGAATCCAACATGTGCATCCTTCAATTGATTTAAAGCAGCCTCGGTTGATTTTTCTCCACTTCCCAATACCAAAAAATTAAAATCAGCATTAGGTAAATTCAAGGCTTCAGAAACAGCCGGCGCTAATAAATCTGCAGCCTTCTCTCCAACTAAGCGTCCAATAAAAATAAAAAGTGGCTTAGTAGTTTCAAATCCAAAATCATCACATAATTTCTTTTTATTCAAATCCTTCCCATGATTTACATCTTTTATTGAATAATTATCCAATATAAGAGTGTCGGTTTCAGGGTTCCAAACTTCATAATCAATACCATTTAAAATACCGCTACACTTTGCAGCTTCCATCTGAAACAAATGTTGTAATCCATTACTGCTTTCCATTAGCTCCGTCATATAATTAGAACTAACGGTATTCACCCTATAAGCACATTTAATTCCGCTTGCTAAAGAATTAATAGTATTATCCCAATCCAGCAGGCCCCAGTTCCAAGTGTCCCATGCCGGAATTTCAACTCCTCGTTGCCACGACATCCAGCCTTGGTATTCTCCATTATGAATAGTAAGTATGGTGGTGATATGAGCAAGATGGCGATATCCAAAACAATGTTGCAGCATAAATGGAATAAGTGCTGCATGGTGGTCATGTACATGAATTACATCAGGATGATGATGCCATTGTGCAAGCCATTCGGTAACTGAAATTTGAAAAGCCAAAAAGCGATCTGTATCATCATCATAGTTATACACTTTTTCTCTATCAAGCAACCCAAAAATGTCTACACAATACAAATCGAATCCCAATGAATTATTCGTTTCTTTAATAATGGTAAAGTCTATCACTCTTTTCCCCATTTTAAACGACCCTTTATGCACCACTTCCCATTCATGCTCATACAAGAACTTAGTGCGATGCATGGGCATCACCACTTTAGCTATATGGCCAAGTTGCTGTTGATAGCGCGGTAACGCACCAACCACATCAGCTAAACCACCTATTTTAGCTACCGGATAGCACTCAAAACTTACATGTAAAATTTCCATTGTTAATTAAATATCACCAATTTAGCAAAGTTTGTGCGAAATCAAATTTTAGTGAAGCTACGAAATGCTTATTTTACAATTTGTAAACACATATTATGGAGCAAAATAAAACCACAAAACCGATATTAATCCCTACAAATTACAGCGCCCTAACCACATTGGTAACTGTTTTCTTCTTCTGGGGTTTCATTGCAGCCGGCAACAGCATCTTTATTCCATTCTGTAAACATTATTTTCATCTTGACCAGTTCCAAAGCCAATTAATTGATTTTGCATTTTATACTGCCTATTTCATTGGAGCTTTGTTGTTATTCGCTTTCGGCTCATTTGGAGGCAAGGATTTAATAGGCAAATGGGGCTATAAAAAAAGCATCGTTTATGGTTTGTTATTATCTGCGCTGGGTGCTGTAAACATGATAGTTGCTGTGAATTTAGATGTTTTTGCAGGTATGCTATGCGGATTCTTTATTGTTGCCTTAGGATTTTCAATACAGCAAACAGCAGCCCAGCCCTTTAGTGTTTTATTGGGCGATCCGGCTACCGGTACCAGCAGAATAAATTTAGGGGGTGGTATCAATTCATTTGGCACAACCATAGGACCAATCCTTGTAGCTTATGCCCTTTTTGGCACCACCGCAGCAGTTACTGATGAACAAATTTCAGGTATGAGTTTAAACAAAGTAATTATTCTTTATGCTTGTGTAGGCCTTTTATTTTTAGCTGCTGCTGCGATGTTTAATTTTTCTAAAAAAGTGCCCACCGGAATTTTGGAAGAGAAAACAGAAAGCGCCAATAAGGCATTACTGCTGTTAATTATAATGACCATTGTATTATTTATCATGTTTGTACCGGTATTTAACAGTTACAAAATAGATATGGGTTCATTGGCTGAGGATGCAAAAAAGAGCATTGAGCACCACCGAATGTATTGGTTGCTTGGGGCGCTTGCCGTAGTTATAATAGGCTTGCTATTTGCTTATTTCAGTGCAGGTAAGAAAACGCAAGGTTGGGGTGCAATGCAATATCCTCAACTGGCCTTAGGTATGTTAGCATTGTTTGTATATGTGGGCGTTGAAGTTGCCATAGGCAGCAATCTCGGTGAATTATTAAAACTGGACGCCTTTGGTAATAAGCAAGCCTCAGAGGCAACACCCTATATTAGCATGTATTGGGGCAGTTTGATGATAGGCCGCTGGGTGGGTTCGGTTAGTGCCTTTGAATTAAGAAACAGCACCCGAATTATTTTGCAAATGGTGGTTCCGCTTATTGCATTCGGTATTGTATTAGGGGTTGGCAAACTGGCCGGATATGATATGGCACCTTTATACTATTACATTATTTGTGTAATCATTTTAGTAATTGCGTATATGCTTACACGTGATAAACCGGTACAATCTTTATTATTATTTGGCATTTTAGGTATTATATTTATGATAACCGGTATTATGTCGAGCGGTCAAATGGGCATTTATGCTTTTCTTGCAGGAGGACTATGCTGCAGCATTATGTGGCCTTGTATATTTAATTTATCTATTGCAGGGTTGGGAAAGTACACCACCCAAGGATCTGCTTTTTTAATTATGATGATATTAGGTGGCGGCATCATTCCTCCCATTCAGGGAAAGTTGTCTGATATCATTGGAATTCAGCAATCGTACTGGATTCCCGTACTTTGTTTTGTATATATTACCCTATTTGCAATTATTGTAAAAAGAATACTGAAGCGCCAGGGAATTGATTATGATAAAAAAGTAGCTGCTTCACATTAAAATGATTGATACATGATTATAGGCATTGATATTGGAGGTACGAATACAAAATTTGGTTTAGTTGGGAAAGGTGGTGAAATAGTGTGGAGAGGAAGCATACCAACTACCGGTTACGCACAACCGAAAGAATATACAGAAGCACTTCTTCACCATATTCAACCATTATTTGAAAAAGCAGGGGGAAAAGAAAATGTAAAAGGCATAGGTATTGGCGCTCCTAACGGCAATATGTACTCCGGATGTATTGAATATGCTGCCAATTTAGGATGGCAAGGAATCATCCCTATAGCATCTTGGATTAATGAAAGTACCGGATTGCCTGTATCCTTAACCAATGATGCCAATGCTGCCGCCATGGGCGAAATGCATTATGGGCAAGGAAAGGGTATGCAAGATTTTATTGTAATCACTTTAGGCACAGGTGTAGGCAGCGGTATTGTTGCCAATGGAAAATTAATTGCCGGCCACAATGGCTTCGCAGGAGAACTAGGGCACACCATCATTCGCCCGGGTGGAAGACAACATCCCGGCACACATTTAGTAGGCTCTTTAGAAATGTATGCAGGTGCTGCAGGAATCGTTATGACGGCAATAGAACTGGCTCAATCAAACACCTTACCTACACAACTCAATAATATCAATCCAAAGGAATTAACTGTAAAGCAACTATTTGAATATGCGAAAAAAGATGACCAAGTTGCTATTAGAACATTTGAATTAACAGGAGAAATTTTAGGTGAAGCCTTTTCAAACTTTGTGCATACGCTGGCACCCGAAGCCATTATCTTATTTGGAGGCATTACACATGCCGGTGAACTTTTGCGACAGCCCATTATAAGAAGTATGGAAAAACATTTATTGAAGGTCTTTCAAAATCAGGTTAAGATATTATACTCTACATTGCCTGAATCTGATGCAGCAATAGTAGGTGCTGCTGGATTAATATTAAGTGTATAAAAAATTGAATGAACAAAGGTTTTATTAAATGAGAGAAATTAGGAATAATTTTGCTTAGCTTGGCTCCTATCCAAAATGAATATAAAATAAATATCCATTTCTGGCTTACCACAATTCATTAGTTACGTTTTTTTAAAAATATTAAAAATAAAAATCTTCATTATGAAACCGGAAAGCTTAATGATGTCGTATGGCTTTAAGCCTGAATTATCTGAAGGTGCAGTTAAGGTACCTATCTTTTTAACCTCCACGTTTGTATTTAAAACCGCTGAAGAAGGAAAAGCCTTATTTGAAATTGCCTATGGTAAGCGAGAGAAAAGAGAGAGTGAGGAATTAGGGCTCATTTATAGCAGGATAAATAACCCGGTTCTGGAGATTTTGGAAAATCGTTTAACCCTTTGGGATGGCGCTGAGGATTGTGCCGTTTTTGAAAGTGGCATGGCTGCCATTACAACCGTTTTATTGGAATTTTTGAAACCGGGTGATCTTGTTTTGATGAGTAGTCCGGTTTATGGAGGTAGCGACCACTTTATAAAGAAGATTCTACCAAAATTTGGAATTCATGTTTTAGAATTTAGCGTTGGAGAATGTAAGGAAGCGGTAATAGACATTATTGAAAAAAGTGGGATGGCTGAAAAATTATCACTTATTTATACGGAAACACCAGCAAATCCTACTAATGATTTAGTTGATATTGCTTGTACAAAAGAAGTGGCTAAATATTTTTCTTCAAAAGAAAAGGAAATTTATGTGGCTGTAGATAATACATATATGGGACCGGTATGGCAACATCCACTAAAGCATGGCGCTGACTTAGTATTATATTCAGCTACAAAATACATAGGCGGCCATAGTGATTTAATTGCCGGCGCATGCTTAGGTAATAAAGCCTTACTAAAACGTGTAAAAGGCATGCGTACTTTTTTAGGTAATATGGCAAGCCCACACACCTGTTGGATGATGCTGCGCAGTTTGGAAACGCTAAAATTGCGGATGGATAAACAGGCGCTCAATGCTGATAAAGTTGCAACATACTTAAATGGCCACCCGAAAGTGGAGAAAGTATATTATTTAGGAAATATTACAGAAGGGCATCCTCAATATGCGTTAAAGAAAAAACAGTGTGCAACCAATGGCGCAATGATATCTTTTGATGTTGCCGGCGGAGAAGAAAACGCATTTCGATTTTTAAATGCGTTAAAACTTATCAAGCTGGCAGTTAGCCTTGGCAGTACCGAAAGCTTAGCCGAGCATCCTGCATCAATGACTCATTGTGATGTTGATGAGGCCGAAAGAATAAAATTCTCTATTACCGATAAAATGATTCGCTTATCGGTAGGTGTAGAAAATTACGAAGACATCATCAACGACATACAACAGGCCTTGGAGTTTGCGTAAATTAAAGAGCCCGGCGTTAACATGCGTACAAAAAGCATCCGAAAAAATATAAAACCAAACGACAAATGGTAAAAACATTCTTTGCTTAAATGTGTGATTAACTAAACCTAAAAAGAAACTATGCAAAACCCTTTGAGGGACTACTGACAAGACTAACTTCAAAACTGTCAGCCATGTCAATACTTCACTGAATAAACCACGTAAATGGAAAAAAGTTAGCTCAAATCAAACATGCTTTGAGTTTTTAATAGCACAACACGTTATCTTTTAATCACTTTCTGAGTCCAAGCCCTGCGTTCATCGTTCGTTGCCTTCAAGAAGTAAATTCCTGGACGTAATGACTGAAACAAATTTCTTGCGTTTTGCTCCAATGAATTCCTCCTTCCTGTGATCACTGAAAGTCTCCTGCCGGTTATGTCAAAAATTTCAATTTTCCCATGAGAAGATTCCTTCCAATTTCTTAATTCGACTTTAACTATGCCGGATGTAGGATTGGGATAAATAATATTTTTCTCGTTGGGGTTATTTGGATTAAAATAGTTTTCTATTGGTCTTCTATACGAGGCATCGCACCATTCAAAATACTTACCTTTAACATCCTGCTCATTATCATTCCACCAATTGACTATCATAGTTGGTGACCCATTAGTAAGCCTTCCTGCTATGGAAGGTGAAATTGATTCAAACATATTGTTTGTAGGGACTATTTTAATAAGTGAAGTCGTGTTTGCACAGCCATTTGTTTCGATTGCTCCGTTTATGTCAACTGAAACCCCAATAATAGTAGGTCCATTAGTTCCCGTTCCCCAAGGATACGTATTATTCTCTCCGCCTTCCCAAACAATCTGTGCAACATGGTCTCCGGCGTTATCAAATCCAAATGAAATGGCTGGATTTTTATGCCAGTCGTTTAATGTTAACCATCCTCCACCGGCAGCAATGAGTTCATCTTCTACGTTTTCAGTGTAAAACCGATCAAAATCCCAACTGCTTACCCTAGAATAGCCAATTATATGAGAGTATGAGTTTGTTGAGGGAGAAGTGTAATTCTGAGTTAACACCACCATCCAATTGTCCTCCCAATTTACATCATTATCAATTTGTCCGGGGGCAGAAATTCGAGGTCTTCCAGCTGTCAAATCCATTCCAAGATAATCTTTAAATTCATGATAATCTGAATTAATGCTTGGTGGAGTTGAGGAGGTTGAAAAATAAAGAAGTTCAGAAAAATCGTATTTATCAACAAATAATTGTATCCGTGAATCGCTTAAGTATGTTATATAAACATTTGCTTCCCTGAAATCATCACTTGCTGAAACAACGACATCTGGAGCTGTCATATAATAAAAAGGGAAATCGACAGGAAGTTCGACGGGTAACAAATTTATAAAATTCCCGAAGCCATCAACTTCAGAGCTAAACTCCGGTCGATTTGTTGTCCCGTAACCATTCCCTGCTAAAGCCATTATTTTTCTTGTATCCTTATTATCCCAAACAATCACAAAATCGCCTTGAGCATTAGCATCAATCCTAATTCCATTATCATTCGGATCGGGCTCAATTGAGGAATATTGAAGCACGTGAGTCGCGACAAATGATAATGATCCGCCGTCTATTTGGTATATTTCAGCAATATATTCCATGGAGCCGGGATAATAATAAACAACTATAGCAAATACATCAGTACCAGTGTTGTATCTGTCAATGACAATTGAAACGTCTGGGTTAGTAACTGGATTATTTTGAAGTGAGATACTATCAAGAACAGGACTTGAACAGCCATTGTACTCTAAACTTATCATAGTGTTCGAAACTGACACACGATATTTATTACATCCGGTTTCGAGATAATCCACTCCAGTTTCAGAATTGTTAAGTGAATTATCTGGCAATGAACAAGAGATTTCGGTAACATTTCCTGCTGCGATAAAATCTTGACTTTTAGAATAGCCGGATAATCCGAGAAAAATTAAAATACAAACGAGGAACTTGGAGGTTAAGGTTTCCATTGTAAATAATTTTTAATATTAGCATTTTTTATTAACTTTTGCCTAAATTTTTTTCTTTAAAATCATGCGAATAAATATCCTACTTCTTTGCATTATCTTTTTTTATTCCCACAAGGGCATTGCGCAAAGTAATTGGCTCGGAACAATTGATGAGAATTGGAACAATCCTTTAAATTGGGAACCACTAGGTGTTCCTGATAGCTTTTCTAACGTGAATATTATCTTGAATGCATCTAATCCCCAAACTCACTGGCCGGCATTACAGGGGCCGACATCTGTCGGAACAGTTAGCTGTCGAAATGGAAGCATTAACTTCAATGGTTTTAAGCTCAGAGCTATAGGTTTTGGCGGTGAAAATGCGATTTTGCTGGGGAATAGCGATACATCTCAAATTGAAATGAGAACTTACCATTTTGGGATCAGTTTGAAAAATAGTGAGGTTATTGGAGATTTTATATTCTCTGCCCGAAATCTCAGAAGTACGGGCCAAGGAGTTTGGGTAAAAGACAATTGTATTTTTCGCGATGATCTACTCATAAAGTTTTTTGACGTCGGAACAAGTATGGAGTTAATTAACAGTTCTTTTCAAGGTAATCTCACATTTGAAAAAGAGAACCTACCTGTTTTATTAGTTGGAGGACCAATTCGCATATATGATTGTAATATTTCTGGTTCTTTTAATTATAGAAATTTAATGGGAGGGCCATTACAATTGGGTCGGATTGGAAATCCAGTAACAGTGCAAGGGAAGGTCAATCTTGTCCATTCAAATTACCCGGGAGTTCGATTAGGTCCGGTTCAATTGGGTTTTTTGAGCAACTCTTCAGCAGGGGGTAGGATTGAGATTTCAAGGGTAATAACATGTGAAATTCAAAACTGCAATCTAAAACTTGATTCATTAATTGTATTAACTGATTCAGGGAGGGTAACTATTGATTCCTGCATAGTTAATGGGAACGTTCGGTTGGAAACCGGGAATTCAATATTAACTCCTGTTGTCCCAAGTCGAATTTCTTCTAATACGTTTAATGGCAATTTTTCTTGGACAGACTTCAAGCAGGAAATGCAGGAAACCAGAGGAGGAACAACGGGAACGGCAGTTTTTGGAGGCCCAAATAACTATTTGGGTGATGCTTACTTTGAAGGAATGGTGAATCTAGGATTTGCTGACACTTCAAATTTTCATAGAAACCTTACCATTTTGCCATTGCAAGGATCAACTTATCACCGGGCAAGATTTACGGGTGATCAAGTTTCTGAAGTGAACATCGGAGATACTATTATTCAATATATGATTGTCGAAAAAAATGGCGCCGGATATGTTAACCTTACTGGACCTTTGCATGTGTCCGGGTTTATGCGTTTTGATCATGGCCGAATTCACACATCAAACGGAAGCTATCTGAAATTTTTGCCAGGCTCTACGGCCGAAAATTTTGGAGATCATAGCTATGTGAACGGGCTGGTACAAAAAGAAGGGAATTCATCTTTTGTTTTCCCTACTGGAAGTATAGATCAGTTCAAGCCGCTATTTATTTCTGCACCAGCAGAAATTTCAGAAATTGTATCTGTTCAATATCATCATGATGACGTTTCCGCCATAACGGATACCGCTTCAAAGGCTGCAGGGCTTACTAACATCGGCAATTGCGAATATTGGGAAGTGGAGCAGTTGAATGGGAGCAATAATTTAACTATCGCCGCATCATGGAATCAAGCATGTTTGAATGATACGGTTTACTTTTCTGACCCAACAACCGCAAGAATTACTCGTTGGAATGGAAATCAATGGCAGGATGAAGGAAACGGCAACTATTCAAATGGTTTTATTTCTTCAGCAACAGCAATTACACCCAATGGTTTGTTCACCTTTGCTTCTCCCCTTCGGCAAGTAATTATACCAAACCCTAATCCAGAGCCGATTCCACCGTCGATGATCGTCTATCCCAACCCAGCAACATATAGTATTAATGTTTTCGTCGAATCAGATTATAAAAAAGGAATCATTATCGATGCAATTGGAAGAACTATTTCAATTCATCGCCTGGCACCAGGGCTAAATAATATTAATGTTGAAAGCCTTCCTTCGGGCGTATACTTTCTAAAACTCATCAATAAGAGGATGCAGAAAGTGCTGAAATGGGTAAAGCTCTAATAGAATTTCCGATCAAGTCTAATGGCCTTCGCACAACGGCAGTCTGTAAAAAAAATAAATTACAAACTATTCAAAAGTTAGGAGAAATTTTGAACCTTGAAAGAATAAGCTCTCAGAAATAAAATGCCTAAAATTACAGGAACAAACCGCCATGTATCGCCCTGGAATTGGTTGACAATTTTTTAGATAGATTAAAACACTTCGATTACATCACAACCTCCTTACAGCAAGTCAAACCTAATTAACAATGTATGAATAAATGGTAACTTTCTCTGTATTATCATTAAATTCATTTTGCCAAAAATAGAATTGTGATGTCTTTTGGTCAAATCCAAGAAATGTATTTAAGCCATCAGGACATAACATTTCATACAAGAACTTACCCTCTTTATTGTAAACCTGAAAAAACATTTTCTTCTCAAATTTCTTTTTGTACCACATGGATAATAGAGCGGGGGAAGGACAGAAATTTAAGTCTGCTGCAGGTCGAAGATAAGAAAGTTCGAAACCACTGAAACCTTTACGATAAACACGAATCAGAAATTTATCGTAGCAATATATTTCTTCATAGGAATCTGCAAGAAGATTAAGGAAAGGTTTGTTAGTATAATCATATTTTTCTGCATATTCTGAAAGTAATAACTCATTTGAAATTTTCGAGCCTTTAGTGCCAAATGAAAACAGTTTTTTCCCTTCTAAATCATAAACATGAATCAAACTGTCTGCTTGAAAGGAAATATATAATTTATTTTCATTCGAATCAATTGTAAAATGGTAATCGGAATTACCCAATAAATATTTTTTTGTCTTATAAATTTCGGAGTATTTTACAAGGGGGTGCACTGACTTCCCATTATTATTGGTTGAACTAATTACCCAACTGTTATTATAAAAGTTGCTCAAACTGCTCTTGAAAGATTTATGATTACGACCGTAAATTGAAATCGACCTCGTACTAAAATAAAATAGCTGGTTTGAAACTTGTGCAGAATTGCGACCAAATCCTGTCACATTAGGGTAAGGAATTATATTCTTTTTAAAAGGAAATTTCTCAAAAGTTAAGTTTTTGGAAATTGTATCAAAACACATTAAATTATAACTATAATAATACGGTATGATAAAGCCGTATTCATAAAATTGTAAATCACAAGTTGAGGTTAGGATAGATGAATCTTTGGTTTTGAAAATATAGTTTTTTTCACCCGTAGTTAGTTCCACTAAATTTTCATCTTTTTCCCATCGGTCAAATCTAGCCCAAAATTGATTATTAATTAAGTAAACTTCAGAGAGGATACTGCTTTTTATATTGGATGAGATATGAAAGGAGTCTTTCAGAAAAAGATTTCTAATATCCTGAGCTTTACAACTACTTGTGCCGAAAATGCTAAAAGCACTTATAATACTCACCATTAAATATTCCAAAACTCCCCTAGCATCCTTCGCAATCATCATTGCTACAATTTTGATCAAAAAATCCTGTTCTAGAACATACATACCCGCACCGTTCTTTTTCTTGCCGGTAGACAGCGCATTTTCCCACAGTACTGAGTCCAGGTTCTAAGGAGCCTACCATCCTTGACCCTCTTGAACAATAACACCTTCTCCAAGGTAACCAACCACCTTTTAATTGTACCTCTACTTCTTCATACTCTGCCAATTCTTCATTAAAGCGCTCAACTATTACAGTTGCGTTGGTATCAAATTGATGTTCCTTCGTTTTATACATGATTGTAAAACGACTTATTATGTCATTTTCAGAAACATATTCTTGCTTCCTTTGATCAAATAATTCATCAAGTGCCGAAACTTTATCTAAATTTAAAATTATGACCAAATCACGACTATCAAAATTAAGATCAACATAAGGAAAATACAATTGCAAAATATCAGCATCCCTAAGTGTAGCAACATCTTCATTTTCGCTTCCGAGTATCTACAATAGGTTTTCCATGGAAATTATTTCGAGTTCTCCATCAATTATTGAGTCCTGAATAAATTTAGAAATTTCAGAATTTTCAATTACACTTAATAAAGCATTGTTAAGATCTTCTGAAGAGATTTGTTCCCTCCTAATCATTTCCCCACTTTCAAAATAAGAAGAATTTTCTATACTATCTTTAATGCAACTACTCAATCCTACTGATAGGACAAAAAAAATTGAAATTAATTTGATTCGCATAAAAAATAGATTTAACTAAAATTAATAAATTAACTTATTAAAGAATAATTATTTATTTATTCGGGGCGTAATGCAGGTTGGGAATTAGAATTTCGTCTGCCGATAACTATGCACAAAAGCTACAAAATCTCCTATAAGAAAAGTCCTAACAGCGTCGCTGAACAACGAATAGCAAAAAGCCCCGGAGCATTTAGTTCCGAGGCTTTCTTACTAAAGAGGCTTTTTTCTATTCGTCATAATATTGGCGGTAGGCACCCTTCCCATAACTATTCTCCAAACTTGTCTGTATATTAGTACCTTAATTTAATCCCGATGTTGGGTGTTAAATTCTTACCCATTTCACTTCGTGGAGGCTTAGCCCATTTAGAATTCCAAGAGCTTTGCCTTATAACTGAATGTCCCAAACTTAAGGTTCCTCTTATTGATGGATAAGAAAATTCTTGGCAAGGTTGTGTTCCGGAGTTTAAAATTTCAAGTACTATATATGCACCATTTGGAGGGAAAATAACATTATAATCTTCAATATCTATATAATTAAGTTTCTTTAGTTTAGAATTTTCTATAAAGACATTCTCCATGAGAAGATCGTTGTTTGAAACACTAAAGTTCGACCCACTTTCTATAACTCTGACACGAATCTTTGAATCACATTTACCTCTTTTTATCATTCTGAAATAAACACCTGCAAGTGATACATATTTTTGAGCAGGATTTGAGATAAAAACAGCAAGTCTGTTTCCTGCGCCGAGATAATATCCCCCTCCATCCCTTAAGTTATGATAACCTATATTATGATACTTAGTGTTTTTAGATGAAAGAACGATTACTTCAGTGTTTTCTGAGTAAATCTTCTTTAATCTTATTGACTCATCACCGTTTATTATAGAAACAGAAGTAGTTAAAGTTTTATAACCTATACTTGAGAATTCGATTGTATCATTCAACGAATTATATGAAAATTTAACTACTCCATTAGAATCTGAATAAGCACCGTTACCTTTACTTAGGTTAGCAATACTTGCAAATGGAATTGCTTTATCATCCTCATTTTTAACAGTAATAGTATAAAATGATTGAGCATAAATAACATTAGAAATTCCAATCAAGAATATGAATAAAAGATAACGGATAAGCACTTAGTGTTAGTTTATTACTATATTAACTACAGTTTGGTAAACAATGTAACTCTTTAGTGCCGCATTTTTCTTTGCCGGGAATTCCTAAAATATAATGCCTACGACATTCATATCGATAGGTACAACAACCATCAGCATAATCTTCTGACTCTGTTGTTACCCAACCCCAAAAACGCCTTTTTTCAGGAGCATATACCGAAGAAGTCGCTTCATAACCACTAGGATTTTCGTTTATAAAAATTAATAAATTTGCAATAGAGCTATCAAATGTTGCGATTTTGCTCATTACTTCAATATCAAAATGATCTTCTAATAAATTTTCATAGTTGGTTTGATTGAAGTTTTCTGTTTTAAGAGTTAAAATATAATCTATATCATCAATTGGTTTCATTATCACATCGCCGATTTGAACGATACCATTTTCGCCGAAAACAAAATCCCAATAATGTTCAGGAGCGATTGTATCATCAAAATCGATTAATTCAGGGCTAAAATTTGAAGCTAAAGATTCGAACTCTAAGCTTTCTAAAAATTCAAGAGCTCTCGAATAAGTTGAGTTTTCTAAACTTTCTTCAAATTCAATAAGCTGATCTTCTGATTCAAAGACTAGAAAGGATTTCTCGTACGTAGTAATGTCTGGGAATTCATTACTACCTCTTGCTCGTAATTCCTTCAGGTCTGTTGAATTTCCAATTTCAATTTTCTTACAGCTACTTATCAAACAAAATCCTATAAAAATTAGGATAACATACAATAGATTTCTCATAACATGTTGATTTACGTTTTAAAATCTAAATGAAAAGTAAATATACAAATACAAGCTGGCAGTTAGCCTTGGCAGTACCGAAAGCTTAGCCGAGCACCCTGCATCAATGACTCATTGCGATGTTGATGAGGCCGAAAGAATAAAATTCTCCATCACCGATAAAATGATTCGCTTATCAGTAGGTGTAGAAAATTACGAAGACATCATCAACGACATACAACAGGCCTTGGAGTTTGCGTAAATTAAAGTGCCCTGGGTTAACACCACAATTTGAATTAAAAAAAAATTGAAGAGCGCTTTTTATTAACTAAGGTATCTGAAATAAAAAAGATGAATACCATGTTTTCAAACAAAATTCTCTAACCAAGAAATGGGAAAAATATTTTAGGAAAAGGCAGTTCACAAAGAGGTAAAAAAACAAATATATCTATTACCAATTTTTTGCTATCATGAATGTAATTTCTTCTAAGTAAACCCTATCTGTTTCATCAAATGAGCTATACTCCGCACTATCAATATCTAGTACCCCTAAAACAAAATCATCTTTCATAATTGGCACAACTATTTCGGATAATGATAAGTTGCTGCAAAAGATATGTCCGGGAAATTGATTTACATCCTGTACAATTATGGTTTGTTTTTTCTCAAAACATACGCCACATACACCCTTGCCTTTTTGAATTCTTGTACAGGCAATCGGGCCTTGAAAGGGTCCGAGAACAAGTTCCTCTTCTTTTACAATATAAAAACCTACCCAAAGCCAATCAAATTGTGCCTTTAATGCAGCAGAGATGTTTGCCATATTAGCAATTAAATCAGGCTCCCCTTTAATCAATGCTTGTAACTGAGGCACACAAGAAATATACTGCTCCTCTTTTGTGCCCTTTGTAATGGATAAATGCTCCGCCATAAAAATTGATTTTAGTAATTCGCCTTTTGTTGTTCAGGTATTATGACGAAATAACCGTATCCAATGTACTGAAGTTAGTTCATCTTCTCTTCTTTCATAATCATTTTATCATTTAAAAAGCCGGTTAAATTACTATCACCATTTCAATTTTTTGAGTTTTGTATTGGAAAAAATGGGCCAATCAGCCCATTGCTCAATTGCTTTATAAATGGCATTTTTACTAATAAATATATAAGAAACATGAAACATCTTTTTTCAATATTGTTATTTTCCACTGTGACATTATTTGCTAATGGAAATAATATCACCGTCTTAAATGCCGGATTATCCGGGCAAAACACCACTTCTCATTATACCATGGTTAACTTTGATATATCCTGGGAAAATAGCTGGCGTACAAGTACAAACGAAAATAACTATGATGGTGCATGGATATTTGTAAAATACAGGAAAAATGGTACCACTGATTGGCGCCATTGCACCATCTCCTCCACCGGAAACACACCTGCTTCGGGTGCTACGTTTTACATTCCTTCTGACAACAAAGGTGCTTTCATTTATCGCTCTGCAAATGGCATCGGAAATATTAGCTGGGCTAACAACCAATTACAATGGAACTATGGAGTAGATGGTTTACTTGATAATGAAACTGTTGAAATTAAAGTTTTTGCTTTGGAAATGGTATATATTCCACAAGGCAGTTTTCAATTAGGAAGTGGAGGCACAGAGACGAAATTTTTTATGGATGGCAGCACTTCAAACCCGTACACTGTTGGAAATAATAATGAAATTACATTGGGAACAGGCCCCGGACAACTTAATCCAAACGGCGCAGGTGCAGCATCCGGTACCCTTGCTGCAGATTTTCCCAAAGGATATAAGGCCTTTTGGATAATGAAATATGAAATCAGCCAACAACAATTTGCAGATTTCTTAAATAACATTGATGAAACAAGAGCAATAGTAAATAAGCCAGTTTCGTCAATTACAGGAACCCACCCAAATCTAATTGCTGCCGCTCCTGAGGCCGCAATAGGTTATCTTAACACCGCACGTATTGCAGCTATTGGTGATTGGAGTGGTTTGCGTCCAATGACTGAGCTAGAATATGAAAAGGCCTGCAGAGGATATAATACACCTGCCGTACCCAATGAATATGTGTGGGGAAATACACAAATATTCCCATTAACATCTGTTGATGATCCGGCCACTGCAAACGAAGTTGTAAATGCCCCTCCAAATGCCAATGCAACAATTAATTCACAATTTCCAATTCCCACACGTACCGGTTTATTTGCACGCAGTTCCGGCTCCACCAGAGAATTGAGTGGTGGTACGTATTATGGTGTAATGAATATGGGTGACAATGTAAGGGAAATGTGTATTGTAATCCGCTCTTCCCAAGGGCGAGATTTCACAGATGGAATTCATGGAAATGGATATTTAGCCGCTTCAGGAAATTCGGATATTACTACGTGGACATCTTACCAAGCATACGGATATAGAGGAGGTGGTTATAATTCACCTTATGGTTATGCATGTACTTCTGATAGATCTTCAGTTAGCATTTATAATGATGTGTATGGCTACGATGCTGCTTTCTCAGATACCGGTGGCAGACTGACTCGCACAGTACAATAAGACAAAATAAATAATGATGAAACTAGTAGGATTATTATTACTGCTTTTTGGTATTTTAAACGTCAAAGCTCAGAACAATGCTATTTTTAATGGTGGAAGTGATGATGGTTGGGCTAAGAAAAACTATCTTCAACCATCAATAAATATCTTCACCGGTAATAATGGAGACGGGTGGAGCAATAGCTCGTTCTCACAGCAGGGTAATAATATCTTCAATGGCGGTGCAGGGGATGGATGGGATTTTATATCTTTCTCACAACAGGGAAATAATATCTTCAATGGTGGTGCAGGAGATGGATGGGATTTTATATCTTTTTCACAACAAGGAAATAATATTTTCTTTGGCGGTGCAGGAGATGGATGGCATCATATTTATCGTCCGTTAGGACCGCTGCCTGTTTCATGGATTCAATTCTCAGCAACAAAGCAAAACAAAACTGCTCTGCTTAAGTGGAGCACTGCTACTGAGCAAAACACATCACACTTTCAAATAGAAAGAAGAGGAAACACAGGTGCCTTTTTTGCAATTGGTACAGTTAGTGCCACAGGAAATAGCCATAGTGCAATGGAATACTCCTTTATAGATTTCCTTCCTGAAATCGGTCCTAATTTTTATCGGATAAAACAAGTTGATGTTGATAATAGAGCTACCTACACTCCGGTAAGAGTAGTAGATTTTAATGGTTCACAAGAGCCTTCTCTTTTTGTTTACCCTGTACCTGCAAAAGACAGATTATGGATAGCCATTCCAGATATCTTCAATTATGAAACAATTAAAATGATGATTTGGAGTATTGAAGGCAAAATAATGAAACAAGAACAATTGAGAATAAGCGAAAGCGGTATGATGCATGAAATTAATATTGCATCACTTCCTGCCGGCAACTATTTTTTAAAAGTGGTATCACAGAATAGAAAATTTTCTGTAAAGTTTATCAAACAGTAATGGTTGAAGAAAAATAATTCCTTATGTTATAAGTAAGGCTTATGAAAACAATTCCTCTATATTTTCCTCTTTTGGTTTCATAAGAGGATACAATAAAAAATAGTTGCTAATTATTTAAAATTTCCGGCAACTATTTTTTATAAAATAACTTCGCTTGCTATAGTTAGTATCCTCCTCCTGCTCCACCAATACCTTCTATCGGATGCCAAGTAGTTTTAATCTCTTGTGTATCCATAATCATATATGGAGATTGGGCATTTTCATTCATCCAATTTGTATCGGTATAAAAAACAGCCCGCTTCATATTCAAGGAAGCATTTTCTCTAATTGTCTTATGAGACCCATTATTGTCTTTCTCACAATAAATAACAGCATTCACATCCATGTGATTAGAGAGCCAGGAAAGTAATTCAGTAGGGTTACCGGTTAATATGTTTACAGTTCCACCGGGCACATCTGAAGAGTTCAACACTTCAGCAAAAGAAACTGCACATAATGGTTTCGAATAGGATGCAAGTACAACACAAGTATTTCCGCCTGCTAACACAGGTGCTATTACAGACACCAGCCCTAATAAAGAACTGTTTTGCGGTGCAATAACAGAAACAACTCCTGTAGGTTCCGGGGTGGAAAAATTAAAATGCGGACAACCAACCGGATTTACAGAACTGAATACCTGCTGAAACTTATCGCACCAGCCGGCATAGTATATCAGTCTGTCAACAGAAAGATTCACTTCTTCCTCTGCCTGTTTACGTGGTATATCCTGCTTTATCAATTCATCAACAAATTGGGCTTTCCTGCCTTCCAGCATTTCGGCAATACGATATAAAATTTGTCCGCGGTTAAATGCATATCGTGTACCCCAGTCGCCAAAAGCTTTACGGGCGGCAACCACAGCATCTCTGAAATCTTTTCTTGATGAAAGGCACATATTAGCCAACTTTTCATTATTGCTGTTTGTTGCAATATAATAACGGCCTGATTCGGTACGTGGAAACTTTCCTCCGATATAAATTTTATATGTTTTCAGCACTTCTACCCTTTTCTTTAAAATCTCATTTTCGAAGCCATTTCCATTGACTCCAATTTTTATTTTTGTTGCAGTTTTCTTTGAAATAATTTTTGCCATAATATTTTATTCAAAACTTTTAAAAAGAAGTATAAGCCGACAATCCGTGTAATCCACCCTCTCTTCCATATCCACTTTCTTTATACCCACCAAATGGTGAAGTTGGATCGAATTTGTTAAATGTATTTGCCCAAACCACACCGGCGCGCAATTTTGTTGTGAGGTTAAAAATCTTTGATCCCTTGTCCGTCCATACCCCAGCAGAAAGCCCATAAGGATTATTATTTGCTTTTTGAATTACTTCATCATCTGTACGGAAAGTTTGGATGGTTAGCACCGGTCCAAATATTTCTTCCTGTGCAATACGGCTTGACTGAGCTACGTTAGTAAAAATTGTTGGTCTTAAAAACAAGCCACGTCCGGGTATGGTGCAACTGCTTTGGTACATATCATAGCCCTCATTAATTCCAATTTTTATATACTCATTAATCTTATCTAATTGTTCCTTTGAATTAATGGCGCCAATATCAGTATTCTTATCCATCGGATCACCAACGATTAAAGTATCCATACGGTCTTTCAGTTTTCTCACCACTTCATCCATTACTGATTCCTGTACATACAATCTTGAGCCTGCACAGCATACATGGCCCTGATTAAAAAATATACCATTTACAATTCCTTCCACAGCCTGGTCAATCGGGGCATCATCAAAGATGATGTTAGGAGCCTTCCCTCCCAGTTCGAGTGTAATTTTTTTATTGGTATCAGCAACTGATCGTTGAATAATCTTTCCAACATCGGTAGAACCGGTAAATGCAATTTTATTTACATCCGGATGTTTTACCAATGCTGCACCGGTAGCGCCTGCTCCGGTAATGATATTCACCACACCCGGTGGCAGGTCTGCTTCCTGAATAATTTCAGCAAGGTGCAAGGCTGTCAGTGGGGTTGTTTCGGCAGGTTTTAACACCACCGTATTTCCTGTTGCCAGCGCAGGTGCAATTTTCCATGCAGCCATTAATAACGGGAAATTCCAGGGTATAATTTGCCCTGCCACTCCCAAAGGTTTTGCATTTCGGTTGGGGAATGCATACTCCAGTTTATCTGCCCAGCCGGCATAATAGAAAAAGTGATTTGCAGCGGTTGGGATATCAAAATCTCTACTCTCCCTAATTGGCTTACCACCATCCATTGTTTCTACAATAGCCAACTCCCGGGCACGTTCCTGAACCATACGGGAGATACGATATATATATTTTGCACGCTCTGTTGCCGGCATCTTCTTCCATACCTTTTCATAAGCAACACGAGCTGCTTTAACGGCCTTATCTACATCAGATGCATTTGCATCTGCTACTTCAGATAATTTTTCACCTGTAGCCGGATTAGTAGTGCTGAAATATTTTTTATTTGATGGTTTCTCGAACTTCCCATTTATAAATAAATCATATCGGGAATTTATTTTAGCTGCGCCTTTGCTTTCCGGTGCAGGAGATAATTTACGTGCACTATCAAATTTTAGCTTTAATGTATTATTTCTTGTCCTTGCCATTTTCTTTTTTTAAAAAATAAAGACTTTATTTATGATTAATCTATTGTAAAATAATCGCCGCCCTGATACACTCCTGTTTTTTGTTTCATCAATTGCATCAGCACATCATTTGCTAAACTACTCGCTCCAAAACGGAACCATTTATTATTCATCCAGTCTTCTCCCAGCACTTCATTCACCATTACCAAATAATGAAGTGCAAGTTTGGCATTAGAAATACCTCCGGCAGGTTTCATTCCAATCATTTTGCCTGTTTTATAATAAAAATCTTTTATGGCCAAAAGCATAACCAGGGTTACGGGTAATGTTGCAGCCGGTGATATTTTTCCCGTAGATGTTTTAATAAAATCAGCTCCGGCATACATAGCAATATCGCTGGCTTTTCGTACTTTATCGTAGGTAACCAGTTCACCTGTTTCTAAAATCACTTTCAGTCTCGCGGATCCGCAGGCCTCTTTTATCATGGCAATTTCATCATATATGTATTGATAATCTCCGGCAAGAAATTTACCGCGGCTTATAACCATATCAATCTCATCTGCTCCCTGCTCTACAGCATACTTTGTATCTTTAATCTTAATATCCAGCGTTGTTTGACCGCTTGGAAATCCTGTTGCCACTGAAGCAACTTTTATTCCGGAATTACCTAATGCCTGCTTTGCAATGTTAACCATTGAAGGATAAACGCACACCGCCGCCACTGTTGGTAATCCTGCATAGGCATCAAGCAAATGCTGGGCTTTATAACACATCTGCTTTACTTTTCCGGGTGTATCTTTTCCTTCCAGCGTGGTCAGGTCTATCATATTCAATATCAGCTTCAGCCCGTTAGTTTTCGTTTCACTTTTGATACTTCGTTTGGTAATTCTGGATGCTCGTTCCTCAATACCTACTTTGTCCACATGAGAAGAAAGAGAAAAATCCGGTAATATAATTTTTTCCGCCATACTAGTTAAATAAGTCTATAAAGTTACGAGTAATTATGATTTATTGTATATTCTTTCCCATACTTCAAAGTCGAAAGCATAGGCATGACGCTCATCTATTTCATGCCTTTGGTTTGAAATCAGTTTCCATTTTTCGGTTGAGAATCGTGGGAAAAATGCATTTGCACCTGTGAAAGCCTTGTCTATTCGGGATATTTCCATCCTATCGGCAAAATCCATTGCCATTTTAAATATATCGCCACCTCCAATTATATAAATCTTTTCTGCAGGTTTTGCCGCAGCGATAGCCTCTTCAATACTATGTACCACCAACGCTCCGTGTCCATTATAATCATTTCTGTGTGTAACAACAATATTCAAACTATCTTCAAGAGGTTGCCTGATTACATCAAAAGATTTTCGGCCAATGATAATGGGGAAAGATCGAATGCTTTCTCGAAAACGATTATATTCATCAGGTAAATTCCATAAAGGGGTTCCGCTTTCTGTTCCAAGCTCATAGTTTTTACCAAAGGCAGCGGCAAGTATAATTGTATTCATAAAAATCAACTTTGAAATATATCCCCGAAACACAAATTTAATTGATGTAATCTTCCATAAGAATAACCTGCTAAATCAAAAGTTGGTTGATCTCTATGGGAATTGTTTTAGTTGGTGAGTGTAGGATACATCAGTAACAATGAAAATTAAGAGTTTTAAAATGCGCTACCAATATTATTTTTCTTGTATATTAGGAAATTCTTTTAACTAAACCTTTGCTATGAAAAATAAAAATATTTCTTCATTTAAAAACAAATATGCTCTATCGAAAACTTTGAGATTTGAATTAAAACCCATTGGCAAAACCAAAGATCACATCCGAGATAAAGGTTTGCTATTACAAGATTATAACAGAGCAAAAAGCTATCAAGAAGTAAAGAAACTGATAGATCGCTATCACCAGTATTTTATCGAACTGGCTTTGAGTCATTTAACACTGACCCAATTAGAAGATTTTCAGAATTTATATTTAGCCACTGTCGAAGCTAAAAAAGAAGATGCCTTTAAGAAAAAGTTTGAGAAAATTCAGGAGGACCTAAGAAAAGAAATCGTTACTGCATTTAAGACAGGAGAAGCCAACGAAATTTTTAAAGTTCTGGATAAAAAAGAACTCATTACCGAGTTGATGGTAGCTTGGCTATCCAAACAAGAAGAAAAAGAAAAGGTAGAGGAGTTCAAAACCTTTACCACCTATTTTACCGGCTTTCACGAAAACCGAAAAAACATGTACAGCGACAAGCCTCAAAGCACTGCCATTGCTTACCGTTTGGTACATGAAAATTTACCCAAGTTTCTAGATAATATAAAGGTGTTTGAAAAGCTGAAAGCAGTTCCAGAACTGTACGAAAAGTGCTGTATCCTCTATAAAGAAATTGAAGAATACCTGAACATATATTCCATAGATGAAGCGTTTGAATTAGACTACTTCAATATGGTTTTAACTCAAAAACAAATAGAGGTGTATAACCTCATTATTGGCGGAAGAACACCTAAGGAAAATGAAAAGAAAATTCAAGGCTTAAACGAATATATCAATGAATACAATCAACCAAAAGACAAAAAATACAAAATCCCGAAACTAAAACCGCTCTATAAAATGATTTTGAGCGATAGAGAAAGTGTTTCTTTTTTACAAGATAAGTTTGAAAATAGTCAAGAGGTACTGAATGCCATAAAGGAATATTACCACGCCAATATAAAATCTTATCAATCCTCTGAAAAAAAAGATACTGAAAATGTATTGGAACGAGTAAAAGAGTTATTGGAGGATTTGACTTCCTATAATCTATCCCACATTTATATCCGCAACGGAAAGGCTATTACAGATATTTCTCAAGCACTATTTGGGGATTTCAGTTTGGTAAAAGATGCGTTGAAATACAGTTTTACCAACACACTTGAAATAAGTAAAAAAGGACTTTCTAAGAAGCAGGAAGAAGCGATTGAAAAATACTTAAAACAAGATTATTTCTCTATTGCCGAGATAGAAACAGCCCTCTGGAATTATCGTGCCGAAAATGATTTGCTCAAAGATTTACAAGAAGAGCAACACCTTATTACAGACTATTTCAATACCCATTTCAAAACCACCGTCAATGACAAGGAATATGATTTGGTAGCTAATATAACCGCTAAATACAGTTGTATAAAAGGACTATTGGAACAGGACTATCCCGAAGGCAAAAAACTAAATCAAGAGACAAAGGAAATTGATGACATTAAAGCCTTCTTAGATGCTTTGATGTTAGTTTTGCACTTTGTGAAACCCTTAATGCTTCCCAATGACAGCACCTTAGAAAAAGACCAAAGTTTTTATAATACCATAGCACCTTATTACGAACAATTGCAGCATTTAGTTTCACTCTACAACAAGGTGCGCAACTTCGCCTCACAAAAAGCGTATAGCGTAGAAAAATATAAGTTGAATTTTGAAAATCCAGAATTCTTAGGAGGTTGGCCAATTGACAGAGAAGTGCCTACATCAAGTGTAATATTTAAAGAGAGAGATAAATTTTTTCTCGGAGTATTAGATAAAGATTGGAAAAGGAATTGGAAAAACTTGCCTCAACCAACAAGTGAGAATGATGTTATCTATAAAATGGTGTATCTACAAGCTGCAGACCCAAGTAAAGATGTACAAAATCTTATGGTTATTGATAATAAAACCGTTAAGAAAAATGGAAGAAAAGAAAAATCAGGCGAGTTTATTGGTCAGAATTTACAATTAGAGAATCTGAAAAACAATTATTTACCAGAGAGCATAAATGCAATTAGAAAAAATAGATCTTATTCTAAACAAAGTGAAACTTTTAAAAAAGAAGACCTCATTGCTTTTATTGATTATTACAAGCAAAGAACAATAGAGTATTTCGACAGCTATCAATTTACGTTTAAAGACTCTTGCAAGTATGATAATTTCGGTGAGTTTACTGACCACATCAATTCACAAGCATATCAAATTAGCTTTGTCAAAGTTTCTAAAACCTTTATCCACCAATTGGTTGACGAAGGCAAACTCTATATCTTCCAAATCTACAATAAGGATTTTTCAGAGTATAGCAAAGGCAAACCCAATATGCACACTATGTATTGGAAAGCCTTGTTTGATCCTGAAAATTTGAAAGATGTTGTCTATAAGCTCAATGGACAAGCTGAAATTTTTTATCGTAAATCTTCCATCAAAAAGGATAAAGTTATTGTGCATAAAGCCAATGAAAAGGTTGTCAATAAAAACCCGCTCAACACCAAGAAAGAAAGTTTGTTTACCTACAATTTAGTGAAAGACAAACGATTTACTGTGGAAAAATTCCAGTTCCATGTGCCTATCACACTCAATTTTAAGGCCAGTGGTAATGATTATATCAACCAAGAGGTACTTGCGTTTTTAAAACAAAATCCGGATGTCAATATCATTGGTTTAGACCGTGGCGAAAGGCATTTGATTTATCTCACTCTTATCAACCAAAAAGGAGAAATATTAAAACAATTTTCTTTGAATGAAATTGTGAATGAACACAATGGCATTACCTACAAAACCGGTTATAAAGACCTGTTGGATAAAAAGGAAACAGAAAGAGCTGCTGCCAGAGAAAACTGGGGAACGATAGAAAACATCAAAGAACTGAAAGAGGGCTACATTTCGCAAGTGGTGCATAAAATTGCAAAATTAATGGTGGAGTACAACGCCATTGTGGTGATGGAAGATTTGAATATGGGCTTTAAACAAGGAAGATTTAAAGTTGAAAAACAGGTTTATCAAAAATTAGAAAAAATGCTGATTGATAAGCTCAATTATTTAGTGTTTAAAGACAAAGCACCTAGCGAAGCTGGTGGCTTGTACAATGCCTTACAATTGGCTAATAAGTTTGAAAGCTTCCAAAAAATGGGCAAACAAAGTGGTTTTCTATTCTATGTGCCAGCATGGAATACCAGTAAGATAGACCCGACCACCGGATTTGTTAATTTATTTTTTACTAAATACGAAAGCATAGAAAAAGCACAACAATTTTTTGAAAAATTTGATAGCATTCACTTTAATATAAAAGAAAACTATTTTGAATTTGCTTTTGATTACAACAATTTCACAGAAAGTGCCAAAGACACTAAAACAAAATGGACTGTTTGCACACATGGAGAAAGAATTTTAACCTTTAGAAATCCGAATGCCAATAACCAATGGGATAATAAAGAAGTTAAGCTCACAGAACAATTTGAAGACTTATTGGGCAAATACCATATTACTTATGGTGATGGTACTTGTATTAAATCACAAATTGTAGCTCAAAATAATGCTGCATTTTTTAAAGAATTGATGAATTTGTTCAAACTCACTTTGCAAATGCGAAACAGCATCACCAATAGCGAAGTAGATTATCTAATTTCTCCTGTAAAAAATGCCCAAGGAGCATTTTATGACAGCAGAAAAGCTGATGACACTTTACCCAAAGATGCCGATGCCAATGGAGCGTATCATATTGCTAAAAAGGGGTTGATGTGGCTCCGCCAAATCCATAATTTTGAAGGTAAGGAGTGGAAAAATTTAAAATTTGAAAACACCAATAAAGGCTGGTTAAATTTTGTCCAACCCAAAAATTAACTACTAAGAGCGAAATTATTATTTACCAAAACCAAGATAATTCGGTACAAATAGATGTAAAATTGGAAGAAGAAACTGTTTGGCTCTCCCAAGAGCAAATGGCTACATTGTTTGGAAAAGGAAGAAGCACCATTGCAGAACATATATTAAATATTTTTAAAGAAGGAGAGCTAAAAGAAGATCGAACTTGTCGGAATTTCCGACAAGTTCGACAAGAAGGAGATAGAACCGTAGAACGAGAGGTGGAACATTACAACATCGATGTAATCATTTCTGTTGGTTACCGAGTAAAATCACAGAGGGGTACCCAATTCCGTATTTGGGCAACACAGCGTTTAATGGTAAGTCATCAACAAGCGATAGAGAAAGGGAAAAAGAATTTAATGACTATCAAAACAAAACTTTAAGCGAGGTGGAAAAAGTTTATTTAAATAGCTTAAAACAAATAGAAAAAGAAGTGAAAAAGAAAAAGTAAGCAGGATTTTAATACTCATAATTTTTAAAATAAAACATTTAAAAAATGGAAAATTATAAACTAACTAAAGCAATTCGCTTTAAGCTGGAAAATAGCTCTGAAAACAGTTTAATACTACAAAGTATAGAACAGATTAAAAATACATCTTTTAACCTTGTGGAATTTGTATCAGACTTACACAATTTTATAGATGGCTTAAGGGACTATCTATTTTTTAATAAAGAAAAAGACACACTGAGTACAAAACAAGGCTTGAGCATTAAAACTGCTTGGCTGAAGCTTTATGCTAAACAAACTTTTCACGACAGCGAAGCGGTAAGAGATAAATCAAAACGCAAACAAACCAAAACCATAAGCGATTATGAAAACTTGGCATTTGAAATTCAAAAACGTTTTGAAGAGTTTGAGCAGATTTACAAATCCTTAGCCGATGTACCTAACACCCCACTCAATGCCCGTTCAAGGCATGCTGAAATTGGGCTTTTACTCAAAAAAACAGCCAACAAGCTCAATCTGCCCTACTTCGTTGATTTAGTTGAAAAAACCGTAGATAAACGAGAAGAGGGCGATTTAAGTATTCAATTAAAATCTTTAGGGAAGCAATTAATTGATAATTCCTTATTAGGGGTACAAAAGTATTTACCTGAGCAATCTAGTGGTTTATTAATAGCTAAAGCCAGCTTTAATTATTATACACTCAATAAGAAACCTATTGGCTATGCAAAGAAAAAAGAAGAGCAACTAAATAAACTTATAATCACAGATTGGAATCGTCAAATTTTTGATAGAAGTAGTCTATCTAATATCATAAGAGAGAAAATAAAAGAAAGCGTAACTGATTTAGATGAACTAAGACAAAAATTGAAGAATGTAAAAGCTCAACAAAAGGCTGCATTCAATGAGTTAATGACACAAGATATTAGCTATGAAAATTTAAAAGAAAATACCGAACTATATCTCTTCAATAACATTTCAAAGCAAGAGTTTGACAGTTATAAAAAGCAGACAGAAAAAATTGAAACAAAAGCCACAAGGCTAAATCAATCCACCAACGATAATGAAAAAAGACAATTGCGAAGCGACTTGCAAAAGTTGAAAAAAGATAGAGGAGCAATGATGAATGCAGCGGATCGTAGGTTTTCCAGCAATTTTACCGTTTATAAAGCCTATGCAAATCTTTATCGTGATATAGCCTTAAAGCAAGGACGAATTAATGCTACGCTAAAAGGTATAGAGCGAGAACAAGTAGAGTCGCAGCTGCTACAATATTGGGCTTTGGTACTTGCAGATGCTGGTGGACATAAGTTAGTCCTCATTCCGAAAAATCATGCTGCCGAATGTTATCAAATCTTAACTACGGCAACTCAAAATGCCGTTTCAGAGACTAATCGTATCTTTTGGTTTGAAAGTTTTACACTGAGGAGTTTACGAAAACTTTGCTTTGGAAATTTGGAATCTGGCAGTAATAGCTTTTATACCGAATTGAAAAAAACACAATCACTTAGTGGTTATAAAAATGATAAGGGTTATTTTGTTTCCAGCGAAGGTGAATTCAAAGGCGATACACAAAAAATCATTAGCTTCTATAAAGATGTATTGGGCTCAAGATATGCTCAATCTGTTTTGAACCTGCCTTCTGCACAACAAAGAGCAGAAGTTCTTGATGTAAATTTTGAAAGCTTAGACGATTTTCAAATTGCCTTAGAAAAAGTTTGTTATAAACGCTTTGCTTTAGTTGCACATTCTGTTTTGGATATTATTAAAAAAAAATATAATCCGCAGATTTTTGATATTACAACTTATGACTTAAGGAAAGCTAATGAAGGTAATGAAAAAGCACATACCCAACTTTGGAAAGCATTTTGGACTACAGCAAACGAGCAAAATAATTTTGATATACGCATCAACCCCGAAATAGCAATTCAATGGCGCAATGCTAAAGAAAACAGAGTGCATAAATACGGAAAGGATACAGCTCTATATGATGAAAAGAAAAACAATAGGTATTTGTACGAGCAATTGACCCTTGTTACTACGATCTCTGAACATAGCAACACCCCAACCAAGGTGCTTGCATTCATGACGGATGATGAGTTTGAATCTTCGGTTAACGCCTTTAATGAAAAATTCAATAAAGCTGATTTTAAGTTTGCACTGGGTTTGGATAATGGAGAAACAGAATTAGCAACATTGGGTGTTTATCTACCAGATTTTAAGCAAGGAAGTAACGAATCCAGCATAGCAGAAATAAAAAAAATAGAAGAGTACGGTTTTAAGGTGCATACCATTACCAACCTATCTCACCAAGAACAAGATAAAAACGGAAAGATTCGAAAAATTATTCAAAATCCCTCTTACTTTTTAAGTAAAGAGCAATACACTCGAACATTCGGAAAAACAGAAGTAGAATATCAGGCAATGTTTTCTAAGCTGTTTAAAGAAGAAACGCTACTTACACTCGATTTAACCACTGCAAAATTAATTGGCGGACATATTATTACTAATGGTGATGTGCCTACTTATTTTAACCTTTGGATGCGACATGCCCAACGTATGCTGTGGGATATGAATGACCATGCAGAAAAGCAAACGGCTAAACAAATAACCTTGAAAAAAAGCGAAGATCTGAACCAAGCCGAAAAAGAAAAATTTATTGAATATCTCAATTTAACTAAAAACAATAAAAAATATTTTGCACTATCTGAAACAGAAAAATCAGAATATACTAATTGGATTTACGCTATCTGGAACAGACAAACCACGAATTTGCCCGCTGAAAAAAACAAGAAATATGAAATAGTTAAGAAAGACCAGCGTGTAGGCTATTACTCAAAGCATGTCATATTAGCTGTTTGTTATATCGGTAATGACTTGCAATCGGTAACAGAAATTTTTGATGTCCGTAATATATTCAAACTAAGAAAAGATTTCTATGCTATAAAATCTGAGCAAGAAATTATTCAAGAACTTAACAACTACAATACCAATGAAAGCCGCCAGCAAATAGGCAATGAAAAATTAGAGCTTAAGATCAACCATCTTAGAGCTGCTGTAGTGGCCAACGCCATTGGGGTCATTGATTCCCTTTATCACTACTATAAAAGCAAAACTCAGGGTGAAGGCTTGGTGAACAAAGAAGGCTTTGATACAAATAAAGTAGCAGAAGATTTAGGTAAGTTTAGCGGGAATATCTACCGTGTATTAGAACGCAAACTGTATCAGAAATTCCAAAATTATGGCTTAGTTCCTCCTATTAAAAGCTTAATGGCAGTGCGAAGTGAAGGAATAAAAAATAATAAAGGAGCCATTTTGAGATTAGGAAATATTGGCTTTATTGACCCAGCAGAAACCAGCCAGAATTGCCCAGTATGCAATTCGAAGTTTGGTAATCATCAAAACAATGTGGTTTGTGAAAATTGTGGATTCACCACTCAAAACATAATGCACTCCAATGATGGCATTGCTGGGTATAATATAGCTAAACGTGGGTTTGATAATTTTTTAAACCCTGCTCCTCTTATAAAAAAAGAAGATAAGAAAGCTTCAAATCAACAGCATAAAAACACAAACAATAATCGCCCTCAAAACAACAATAAAGTATCTCAACACAAGACAGCCTTTGAAATTGCATTAGAAAAAGCCGGATTTAAAAACAAAAAATAATGAGTAAGAAAAAAAATAATACAACGCCAAATATACTGAGCTCGGCAGCCGAGTATCTTACTTTTGTAGCTGCCACAGGTGATAATGAACAAAGCGTAGAAATGCGTTATGAAGATGAAAATGTGTGGCTAACACAAAAAATGTTGGCAACACTTTACGATGTGGAAGTTAATACTATTAATTATCATATTAAAAAGATTTTTGAAGATTCAGAATTAGAAGAAAGTGCAACTATTCGAAAATTTAGAATAGTTCAAACCGAAGGGAAAAGACAAGTTTCCAGAGAAGTGGAACACTACGGCTTACAAATGGTCATGTCAGTAGGTTTTAAAGTAAATAGTGAAAGAGCCGTGCAATTTCGTAAATGGGTAGGACAAATAGCTAAAGATTATACCATACAAGGTTGGGTGATGGATGTTCCCCGACTGAAACAAAGTGGTAGTATTCTTACTAAAGAATACTTTGAAAAACAGTTAGAGAAAATCCGTGAGATAAGATTGAGCGAACGCAGATTTTACCAAAAAGTTACTGATTTGTATGCTACAGCATTAGACTATGATAAAAATGCAAGTACCACCAAACGATTTTATGCTACAGTTCAAAATAAATTGCATTGGGCGATTCATCAGCATACGGCAGCAGAATTAATTGTAGCAAGAGCCAACCACCAAAAAGAAAATATGGGCTTAAATACTTGGGAAGCTGCACCCGAAGGTAAAATACAAAAATCAGATGTTTCTATTGCTAAAAATTACCTAACTCAAAATGAAATGGCTTCTCTGGAACGTATTGTATCTGCTTATTTAGATTTAGCAGAAGATTTTACGCTTAGAGGAATACCCATGACCATGCAAGATTGGGAAATACGCTTAAATAAATTCTTGCAATTCAACGAGCGTGAAATTTTAGATAATCCTGGCAAAGTAACGCATGAAATAGCCCAAGCCTTTGCTGAAAGTGAATTTGAAAAATACCGTATTGTGCAGGATAAATTGTACCAATCCGACTTTGATAAATTGTTGGAACAAACAAAAAATAAAAAGCCATAAAACAAGTTTACCCCAAAGTTCTTTGACATATTAAAAAGTAAAGCAGCTTATGGAAACTTATATGCCTATTTCTTTTCTCAATGATTTTATCTTCTGCCCCTATTCTCTCTACCTGCATCAGGTGTTTGACAATAATGTGGAGGAGCTCTACAGCGCGGCACCACAGCAGGTGGGCAAGCGGTATCACGCAGCTATTGATAATGCTCCGCCCAAGGGCAGGAAGTCAAAATTGTTGAAAGGTATTTATGTCATTTCCCACCGCCTAGGCATCTATGGCAAGATAGACACGCTACATGTGGCAGAGCAAAGGCTGGTAGAAAGTAAATATACCATCACTGCGCTTTATAAGGGCTACTACTACCAGCTTTGGGCGCAGTATTTCGCCCTGCAAGAGATGGGCTACACCGTCACCCAACTACAGTTTTTTTCTATCAAAGACCGAAAAGTGTACCCGGTGTCCTTGCCCGGTGAGGCAGCATTTGCCGAACTGCAGCAACACATCCGCAGCATTGCCCGCTACTACTTTGAACAAGACTTTACGCCTAACCCCGCCAAGTGCCTACATTGCATCTATGCTGCCCTTTGCGACAAAACCAATACTGACCATGTTTACGCATAAGGACATAGAGAACCGTAGCTTATTTATAATTAATGGTGTGGAGAATCAGCGACTGCGCGTATCGGCCGGCAGACTACTACTGGAGACTGAGGGCGGCACTGCCATCACCAAGTTGCCCTTTCCAAAAATATTGAGCCTCATGATTGTAGGGCATACCACCATCACCACTGCGCTTATAGAGCATTGCAACAAGCACGGTGTACCGGTAGTGGTGATGAAGCCCAACTTTCGCCCTGTGTTTTACTACGGCAATATGGCGGAGGCCAACTACCTCCTCCGTAAGCAGCAGTTTGAGCATAGTAAAGGCGTGCTGGAAATAGCGCAGGCCATTATCCATAACAAATTAGAAAATCAGATGCTGCTCCTCCAAAAAACACGACAGAAAGATGCCCTTACCGAAGCGGCAAAGCAACAGATTTTATGCTGCCTGGAACAGATACCCAAGGTGCAGAATTATCGAGAACTGATGGGCTTGGAAGGCCGAGCAGCAAAAGCCTTTTTTCATGCCTACTTTTCGTTTGCCGACTGGCAACAGCGGCAGCCCCGAGTGAAGCAGGATACGTTGAATGCCACGCTGGACATTGGCTACACCATGCTGTTCAACTATCTGGAGTGCATGATTCGGCTTTTTGGTTTTGACCCTTATATGGGCGTGTATCACCAGCTTTGGTTCCGGCGCAAGAGCCTCGTTTGTGACCTCATGGAGCCGTTCCGTTGCATTGTGGAGCACCAGATTAGGAAATGCCTTAAGTATGGCACTTTTAAGACATCGAACTTTGAGCAACACAAGAATGCATGGTTCCTAAAACCCGAGCATAAGCGGCAATATACCCAAGCGTTTTTTGAATCCATCATTGCACATAAGTCGGCCATCTACAAGTACGTGCAGCAATACTACCGCTGTTTTATGGGTAGAAAAAGCGTAACCCAATACCCCAAATTTCGTTATGAGTAAAGTAATCATCGTTGCTTACGACATTAGCAACAACAAAGTAAGAACCAAGTTTTCAAAGTTTTTGGCACAGTATGGTGTACGGGTACAGTTTTCGGTCTTTGAGATAGAAAACTCCAAACGGGTACTCGATATCGTATGCAACAAAGTGGAGGAGCGATTCAAAAAACTATTTGAACCCGGCGATAGCATTTATTTGTTTGTAACAGATAGGGAAAGCACCATTAGCTATGGCAGTGCCAGCCAATTGGGTAATGATTTAATCATCATTTAGCAAACCCCAATTACATTTAAAATGATTCAATTTTCATTTTTAGTACTTATAATAAGATTTTCAACAAGTTGTGGCACTGCACTTTTGTTTGTAAAATATAAGGGGGGGGGTAATAATAATTAGTTACTTTTTTTTAAAAACTTTGAATTTGAATAAGTTATATTACTTTTGTACTTAACAGAGGCTATAAGCCTTTTTAAATTTCTACTATTGTAGATAAATGACAGTTACCGTAAATGACGAAACAAGGCTATAAGCCTTTTTAAATTTCTACTATTGTAGATTTATTTAATTCTTTGTGTTTTTGTTTTATATTGGCTATAAGCCTTTTTAAATTTCTACTATTGTAGATATATGTGGTGTTTTCTGTGGTTTTCTGTGGCTATAAGCCTTTTTAAATTTCTACTATTGTAGATATTCAATTCTTTCATCATCTGTCAAGTCGGCTATAAGCCTTTTTAAATTTCTACTATTGTAGATAAGACGGGGTCGGTGCAGTTCCTTTAGGCTATAAGCCTTTTTAAATTTCTACTATTGTAGATACACAGCGGCAATAGATTTGAATCCACGGGCTATAAGCCTTTTTAAATTTCTACTATTGTAGATACCTATCTTCCAATTCTTTCTTACGTCTGGCTATAAGCCTTTTTAAATTTCTACTATTGTAGATCTGCTATATCAGTTACATAGACGGTGATGGCTATAAGCCTTTTTAAATTTCTACTATTGTAGATTCAGCTAATTCCTTTATTTCTACTTCTGGCTATAAGCCTTTTTAAATTTCTACTATTGTAGATTGTGACGTATAAAGCTGGAAACAGTAGGCTATAAGCCTTTTTAAATTTCTACTATTGTAGATTAATTCTTTTTGAAAGTGTGTTTTTTCGGCTATAAGCCTTTTTAAATTTCTACTATTGTAGATTAAAGTTGCCTGTGTACCAAGACACGGCGGCTATAAGCCTTTTTAAATTTCTACTATTGTAGATACGCACAATAAAATTGACCACGAGAAAGGCTATAAGCCTTTTTAAATTTCTACTATTGTAGATTTTTTCTTCCTCAAAATCCCACTTTACTGGCTATAAGCCTTTTTAAATTTCTACTATTGTAGATTGCCGCCGGAGCAGCTATTTGTACAGCAGGCTATAAGCCTTTTTAAATTTCTACTATTGTAGATTGCAATTCCACAATGGTAATACTTCTTGGCTATAAGCCTTTTTAAATTTCTACTATTGTAGATTTTACGGAAGATGAAATGGAGGAATATTGGCTATAAGCCTTTTTAAATTTCTACTATTGTAGATTATACTCTTTTTCTGGAGCCATAACTTGGCTATAAGCCTTTTTAAATTTCTACTATTGTAGATGCAGGAGAGCCCATGCGACTATAATTAACGGCTATAAGCCTTTTTAAATTTCTACTATTGTAGATTAGAGGGTGCGGAGTGTATAGATTGGGGCTATAAGCCTTTTTAAATTTCTACTATTGTAGATTTTAAAAAATCGTGATGAATTGGTTTTAGGCTATAAGCCTTTTTAAATTTCTACTATTGTAGATATTTGAAGTTCGCAATTAATCTTGGATAGGCTATAAGCCTTTTTAAATTTCTACTATTGTAGATATTCTCGCCGGCAATTAGTAAGATTAACGGCTATAAGCCTTTTTAAATTTCTACTATTGTAGATTAAACGATGCCTTGCACTAAAGCGGTTTTTATGTATAGAAATAGAACACTCATGCTACACCTTCGCTTCCCAATTCCCAACAGGTTTAACAAATACAGTTTTAATAACAAATTATTCTACTTTTGAACCGTACTAAAAAGGGAGAGCCCTCTCCACACATACGCAACTTCAAAAAGAAAAAGTATTCAATTAGATTTTAACCTAAAGATGGAAAAAATTTATATTAATCGCAGAGGGGTATTATTACATGCGGTAAGTGTAATTTTGTTATTACTCTCTGTGTTCATTTCATGGTATATCCTGTCTGAATCAGCGTATTTCATACAGGCTGCACATTCAAAATTTCTTGGCATATCACTGATTGTTTTGTTGTTGATTCTTGGAAATAGTATGACAATAGCAATGCTTTGGCTAAACAATCGCTATGTTTTGAAAATTTTTATGGAGGATAATCAAAAGAATATAAAGGTTATTACCTGGAATTTTTTTGGCAAATACAAAAGCTACACAACACTGACAGTGGCTTTAAAAAAAGCAACTTATTTTTCGGGTAGATATGATAATGCAGTGGGTGTGTCGGTAAATTCGCCTTGGTTAAAAATAGTTGTGCCAAATAAAAAGTCGCTTGTACTTGATTTGAAAGGCGATATTCTTAACAAGAATTACTTCCCTAAAAGAGGGTATTAAAATAAAATACACCTCTCCTATTTTATGGTTTAGTACAAATACTCAGGAAATTTCAATTTTTCTTCAATACCCTCCTCGCTCCTACTCCGCCCTATACGTAAATAATAATTTTCCCGAATCATTAGGGCTATTACTGTGCGTACCATCCATTTCAGCACTCACTAATTTTCCATTGGCATCATAACTATTGATAAAATTATAATGCGTGTTTTGTGGATTACTCGAATTAATATTATAGGTTTCGTTATAACCTATAGGGTTGTTATAATTCAGTATTTGATAAAAGAATGGTTCTCCATTTGAAAAATAACGAAGTGAGCTGGAATTGGATAAAATATAAAATGGGCTTACATAAGCGTCAAAACTAAAATCAATCATTGATGATAACTCCCATTCACCGGAACTAGTATTAACCATATAACGCTTTCCGGAAATTAAATTTCCTGCATTATCCAAAATCATAGTATCTCTACGAATATCAAATCCGGCAGCAGGTGTAATATAGTTACCTACATGATGATTGATATACACCCTTGTATTGCCATCATATTCGTATTGAGAAAGCAGATAGGTATTAGGGCCTCCTAGTCCGCTGTTTATAATTGAATCTTTCAGGTTTCGTCCATTTCCATCTTTAAAATGAAAAATGGTTATAGTATTTGTACCCCCGCTTTGTTGCTCTACATATACTGACTTATAGGGGAGTGTATCATTCCCTACATAATAAAATGAAAAAGAACGAGCAGGTGGATTAGTAAAAGCAGAAGTCCTGTCTTCCATATTGATGACCCGCATTTGATTATCATAGGTATAAGAAAAAACATGAACCGTATCATTATTCAAATCATCTATGGCATACACCTTATCAAGATAAATACTATCTGTGGATGGAGGGAATTGGTTATTTCTAGCACCATCCTTACTACAACTCATAAAAAGAAGTACGACAAAAATTAATTGTACCGGATAAAAATATTTCATATCAAGTATTTAAATGATTGAATAAGCCACCTTTCAAATATAACGAAAAAGACACCACAGGTTTTGAACATATTTTTAAAAATATGCCATTAAGTAAAAGAATAAAAAGTTGATCAATGGTTGATTAAATTATCCGGCATTAGCTGCCTTTTCCTGCAACCATTTATTTCTGCCATATCCCGGTATCACTTGCTTTTCACTATGGTAGGAAGAACGAACCAATGGACCACTTTCTACATAATCAAAACCAAGATCATAACCAATTTCGCGATATTCGGCAAACTCAGCAGGTGGAATAAACCTGGCTACAGCCAGGTGTTTTTTAGATGGTTGCAGATATTGCCCAAGAGTAACTACATCCACTCCGCTGGCATATAAATCTTTTAATGTTTGCACCACTTCTTCCTTTGTTTCGCCTAAACCAAGCATGATGCCGCTTTTTGTACGCATTCCTCCCGCTTTTAGAATCTTAAGGGTTTCCATGCTACGCCAATATTTAGCTTGTATGCGCACCTTTCTGGTAAGTCGTTCTGTGGTTTCAATATTATGACTTACTACTTCGGGCGCCACGTCAATGATACGTTGAATATTTTCTTTTTCAGCTTTAAAATCAGGAATCAGTGTTTCAAGTGTAGTTTGAGGATTCATTTGTTTTACTGCACGTATGGTATGCTCCCATATAATACTGCCTCCGTCTTTTAAATCATCTCTATCTACCGAAGTTATTACAGCATGTTTAACATGCATAAGGCGTATCGCATCAGCCACGCGGGTGGGCTCTTCCCAATCTACAGCCTTTGGGCGGCCTGTTGCCACAGCACAAAAGCCACAACTGCGTGTACATATATTTCCCAAAATCATAAAGGTTGCAGTTCCTGCACCCCAGCACTCTCCCATATTTGGGCAATTTCCACTTTCACAAATAGTATGTAGCTTATGCGTATCTACCACGTTACGTACATGCTTATATTCTTCACCGATTGGCAGTTTAACCCTCAACCAATTGGGCTTTTTAATTCCTTCGTCAGCCCCTTCTTTAGATATTATATTTTCCATTGTATTTATTTTCTTGCACCAAACAACAAAGAAAAGTAAGCCGAGAAAAAGAGATTCCGGTCTTTTCTGTAAACCATCTGTTGAATAGCTTTTGTATAATATTCGAGCGATACCCCTACTTCAATAGCATTAATCATCTCATTAAACTTTCCATAATCAAAACGAACAGCAGATTTTACATATACACCCGGAGTAAATTTTAATTTATTCCACCCTTGGCCTAATCCGGGGCCTCGTAAAATAATTGCTTCATCTAAGAACTTTGTAGAATCATTATAAAAAGAAATACTCTTTTCTTCTCCATTGTCATAAATGGTAAGCATATATGGGCGAAGCATAGCCATACTTAAGCCTCCTCCATAATTTGCGGTTACACTAACTCCATTTTTATTTCCCTTGTTACCCAATACCATTTGTTGTTGTGCCCCAATTTTAATTGGATAAAAGAAATTTATTTTCCCATAAATAACCGGGTTACGGGATGAATATTCATATTGTTGCTTTTCTTCCTTGGGATGTTTACGTTCTGAAATATCAAGCTGAAACAACCAGGATTTCTTTACACTCTTTGCTCTTCCCATTTCAAGCCAACCTCCATAACCATCAGTTGTAAGTTTTACACCACCGGCAAAATGTTTTCTATAGGTAATCACACCTTCCTCTTCCAGCCTACCAATGGCTGCAATACGTTGTTTACGTTCTTCTCTTTTAGACAGCTTGCCATCAGATTTGGTTTGAGCCCATACTGTTGATACCAAAAAGGCAAAAAACAGTAAACAACCAATTTTTTTCATTTTACGGCTTTATAAGAGGTAAATTTACACAAAATTAAGGTTTTACTGTTTGAGCAGTATCACCTGTTATAAACTTGATATATTATGATGGCATCTATTGAATACACAGGCAATCTACGTTGTTCGTGTACACATTTACAAAGCGGTTCAGTTATTGAAACCGATGCGCCCACCGACAATCATGGCAAAGGAGAACGTTTTAGTCCCACTGATAGTGTTTGTATGGCACTTGCTACCTGCATGATTACTACAATGGCTATTAGAGCTTCAGACATGCATATAGAATTTAAGGGTTCAACCCTTGAGGTAACCAAACACATGTTAAGCAACCCTAGAAGAATTGGCAAAATAGAGGTGGTATTAAATTTAATAACTGCTGAGCCTATTTCAGAAAAAGACAAGCAATATATGCAACACATAGGCGACAACTGCCCTGTAATGAAGAGCCTTCATCCTGATTTGGAAAGAGTAATTACTTATAATTGGCGTTAACTGTGGCTAATAATTTGTGCCCCACCGCACATTCCAGGCAACGTTTTTGATTACAATAGTTCTTTTTAAGATGAATGAGTGCCTGAGAGTCATAGGCACTTTCATTAGGGAAAGGTGTACCACTAAATAAACGCGTTACCGCATTATTTTCAGGTGGAAGCATACGAAGCCAATCCATTGCGCGTAACTGCATACTTTCTATACGATTTATTTTTCCATATCCATATAATACAGGCAATATGGTGTTTATAAGAAGATTATTTATCATTTCCTTACCCAGCATTTTTTGCTTCTTTAAAGTGGGGTGGCCAAAATGATAATGATTTTCCCAATATCCGGTAGCCTGTGCAGATAAAATATCATATAAATCGGTTAACGTATTACAGTCTTTTATTTCACTAAAAAGTCGTTCGTGTTTATTCAGAAGGGAAGCCAGCTGTACCAGCCTGATTGTAGGAAAGTTAGCAGGCCTCATCCTTAAAAAACTTACAGGAAATATCCCTTTTTTTAATTGATATTTATGCTTAAGAAATCTATACTCTGTTTTAAGATAAGCAGGATAAGGTTCTCCAAAAACTTGATCTAACAATCCAATTTGTCCCATTAGCAAGGCTTCCAGGATGGTTGCATCATGCCGTACAGACTGTAAAATTTTAAATGGGATGCTCCTTGCCATCATTTCAAAAGCTTGGGTATTTACAGGGGTTCCAAAATTCCCTGCCAACATCCACCAAAACGCCTCCTCAAAGTGGAATCGGTTAATCTTTAATAAGGACTGCATATAAGAAAAGCGATGCTCCCATTTTTCTACCAGCATGCGGTCTAAACACTGTATAAAAGTAATTGAGGGCAAATTGTATAGAAGGGGTTTACAAGCAATTGACTCAGGGTTTTTATATAAGCTGCTATAACGTGCCAACAGATGTTTAGGAATGCGCCCTTCAAGCGATATAGTAGGAATTTGTGTTACAGCTTGTTCTTCTAATTTTCCTGCAACAACATGCAGGATTACATTTTGATACAAAAAATCAGTCTGATGCCCATGGCGTACCCAGTCCTTTTCTTCAAGATGTAGCTCAATATTTCCAACCCAAATTGTTTCGTCTATGCGTACACGTGCGTTTAAGAAATCAGGGCCTTGATTTGTATTTAGGGTACCCCGATGGATAATTTCGACTTGCTGGCCGATGGCTGTTTTCAGATGCTGCACATTAAAATACAGGTGCTGCCAGATATACTGGAATAATTTTTCATTCATGGATACAGCGTATTAGTTGTTAAAGCTAAACGCAGTTACCCAATTTTTTTTTCAAATACCCAATAAGTAAACAAAAAATATCTACAGGGAGAAGGTATTATCCTGCTAAATGCTCAAGCGCGCGATAAACTCTGCTGATAGGTAATCCCATCACATTATAAAAATCACCTTCAATCTTTTTTATTCCCACCACACCTATCCATTCCTGAATAGCATACCCTCCTGCTTTATCAAATGGAGCATAACGATCCACATAAAATACAATTTCTTCTTTTGTAAGTTCATTAAACCACACCCTGGTTTCATCAAAAAAAGAATACTCTTTTCCGTTCCAGCAAATAACTACACCGGTTATCACCACATGTTCCTTGCCCGATAAAAAGCCAATCATGGATATGGCGTCATCTCTATCCACCGGCTTACCTAATAATTGCCCATTGCACACCACAATAGTATCAGCCGCCAATACGGGCAATCCTTTTGCATTTGGCAATACTGCATGTGCCTTTTGTTTGGCAATGTACACAGCTACCTCATTCATCTTCATTTCTTCAGGAACCGTTTCATCAGCATCTGACACCATAACATCAAATGAAATATCTGCCCATTCAAGCAATTGCTTTCGTCTTGGAGAACCTGAAGCAAGAATAATTTTACTAAACATCTATTTAATTCTTAGAAAAAACACCATGGATAGGATACCTAACATCATAATCCATTTAATTAATGAACTGAGTTTATGGAAATCAGCCGGTAACCTTGCTTTATTCAAACGTTTCATAAAAACAAACATGGGAAACAAAATGCCTGCAAAAACATAAAGTGCTCCCGGCCGCCACCCCGATTGGAATGCATATACTCCGCTAAAGGCAGCTGCCACTATTAATACCACCATCCATACAGCTACAAATACCTTTGATGCGGTTACTCCCCAAGCTATTGGCATGGTACGACACCCAAACTCAGCATCTCCGGGAATATCTTCTAAATCTTTAATTACCTCTCTAATGATGGTAAGTACAAATGCAAAAGAAGCATATAACATGGTTAGTTTATACAACCCCGGAGCATCAAATGGGTGCAAACCCGCAATCCAACCCTTATAACTTACCAAATTACCACCCACAAAAAAGTAAATAACAAAAATAACCCAGGCAGTTAATGTAGCAATAAGTAAGTTTCCTGATAATATTTTCTTTTTAAATGTTGTAGAATACAACCACAAGGCAATAACACAAATAGTGTTTCCAAATGCAATAAAATAATTTTCTGTTCGATGGCTAATATAAAAACTCAAAAGTACCCCGATAGTTGAAAAAATTCCATGCCACAGAATAACCCAACGGCGCTTGATTATTTTATCTACCACCACCTTATCAGGCTTGTTGATGCGATCTATTTTAAGATCAAAATAATCATTAATAATATATCCACCTGCAGCAATAAGAACAGAAGCCAACATCAACAATCCAAACAGCCCCATGCGCTCACCATTAAAATAAAATTCAACAGCTCCATCATCATTAAGCAACGGGCGAAAAAGAAAGAAATAATATAGCGTTTGGGTGAGCATAATAAAAAACAAATTTGGCCACCTCACCAACCTGATAAACGCTATTAAAACTTTCATCGGCACTTATAATTATTAGGGTTAAAGGTTGGAGGAAATTTCTGTATCATTTTCCCAGATCTTGGCAAGTTTCATCGTTTTTTCCAATACATCTCGTACACAGCCTGCACCCCCTGCTTGTGGTGAAATATATCGTGAGATACCACGAATTTCTGAAACTGCATCAGCAGGGCAACATGGCAGCCCTACCATTTGCATCACATCCCAATCAGGTATATCATCTCCCATATATAACACTTCCTCCCATTTTAAATGATTACTCACAACAAACCGGGTAAGCACCTCTTTTTTATCTTTTACATTCATATACACATCACTAATTCCCAACCCTGCCAATCTCGATTTTACTTCAGGAGCATTACCGCCTGAAATAACACAAATAAAAAGCCCCTTTTTTACTGCAAGTTGTAAGGCATAACCATCCTTTATATTCATCCTTCTGATGAGTTTTCCCTCTTCAAAAACCCATACTGTTCCATCTGTAAGCACCCCATCTACATCAAATACAAAGGCCCGAATTTGTTTAAAATCATCAAAAATATTCATTGTCTTAAAAAACTTTGAGTACAAACCTAATGTAAATAAATCATTACCAAAGGCAACAAATTAACTTAAATGTATAAGTTTGTACTATCCATCAACAATGAAAACCATGCGTATTATAATCTCCGCAATTACATTTTTTGTACTTACCTCAATGATATCGTGCAAAGAATCAAAAAACAACACCCCTCCAAGTCCGGTAATTTATAAAAAAGACACCGCCGCCTTAGCCACTGAGCAAAAGAAATTAAAAGCACCCATCATTAATATTATTGACACGGTAAGGGTTCCTGTCACAATTTTATTGGTAAAAGATAGTGCATTAACCAGCAGTGCCATTGCTGAGAAAATGGCTATTATTTATGCGCAAACAATTCCTACTATTGTAAAAGAAAAAAATATTGAAATCATTGGCCCAAAAATGGCCTGGTACAAAACAAGTAGTTCTCCTTTCTTTTTTGAAGTAGGGTTTCCTATTAATAAGGCGCCGAAAGGTAAACTACCTAAACATGTTTCTATAAAAAGATTATCTGCTGATAGTATTGCCATTGCCCGCTTTTTTGGCCCTTATGATTTAACCTATCAGGCATACGATGTATTAAAGGAATGGTTGGCAGATAATAATAAAAAGCGTAAATCAGCCCCATACGAAATATATGTAGGCAATCCAATTGATAAAAATGGCAAGCCTGCTGATCCCTATAAAGTTCGTACCGATATTATTTTCCCGTATTAGCTTACTAAGGATTCATAATACTATCAGTTATCCGAAGATAGAGGGTTCTGATTTTCGGATAGGCACTCAATAAACGAAGGTGCTTGTCCATAGTAATAACATCTTTTCGTATAGCCGGCCCCGTTTGAACATCATGAGGTGAATCAACAGTAATGCGTTTGGCCGTTTCCATTATAAGCGGCTTTAACAAATTGAAATCCACTTGCTCTCCTTTACAAAAAGATTCAGCAATGTCATATAGATGATTTGTAAAATTGCTTACAATTACTGCTGCGGTATGTAGGCGCAAACGCTCTTCATCGCCTGCTTTAGTAACATTATTACTCAATGAATCAGCAAAGTTCTTTAACACCACCAAGCTCTCCATTGAGTTTCCATCAATCAAAAACGGAACTTCGGGAATTTGGCTGATCTCTTTACGTAAACTTTGCAACGGATAGAGAACACCATACCTTGAAGAAATATTTTTTAAAATGTGGATGGATTCAGCACCTGCAGTATGCACTGCTATAGCCGGATTAATATGTAACTGATTAGCCACCTCTTGAATGGCATAATCACTAACTGCAATGATATATATATCCGCTTCTGCATTTTGAGCATCTTTGATTTCTGAATAACCGCACCCCATTTCAACCGCTAATTCTTGTGCATGCTGTAGTGAATGTCCTGCAACATGTACAACATGATGACCCTTTGATTGAATTAATCTACCTAAGGTAGTAGCTATATTTCCCGTTCCAACAAGCGCAATTTTCATTTAGTTTATCTTTGATAGCGTGAATGTAAAAAAAATAATGATTGTTTTAATACGGCTAAAAATAAAGCTTCTATCTCTTTTTAGTTTAAAAATAGCCGGCAACGAATTATTTCGTCTCTTTATAACGCCAATAAAGCCAATACATATATATAAGAGTAAAGTTTTTTGTAAATATGAAGAGGTTTCGTTTATGCTTAAGGGTAAGAAAATAAATGGATACCGGTGTTCCATTGCAGGAGGAAAAAAAGCACTAATCCTGCATGGATTTGCTTCAACCTTACATAAATTTGAAAATTTTGTAGAACCGTTAATGCAAAACGGTTGGGAAGTGCTTGCGTTTGATGCCCCTGCTCATGGCGGCAGTGAGGGAAAAACGGTACATGCGGTAGATTATGCTGATATGATTTTGGAAGTTATTCAACGGTTTGGCCCAATAGGATTGTTTATAGGGCATTCATTTGGTGGACTTGCTTTATCCTTAGCCTTGGAAAAAATTAGCTTACCCAATGCTAAAATTGTTTTAATTGCTCCTGCAACAGAAACAACATCGGCAATAGATGAAGCTATGAAAGTACTGGGCATTAAGAGCAATAAACTTAAAAGCGCCCTTGAAGAAACCATTTTTAGAACAAGCGGAAAACCGGCTACATGGTATTCTGTGAAAAGAGCGGTGCATAATATCAAAAACCCCATTTTATGGATTCATGATGAGCTTGATACGATTACTCCCATTGATGATGTTTGGGAAATAAAAAATGAACATCTTCCAAATATCCAATTTCATATAACTAAAGGCCTGGGACATAGGCATATATACAAGGATGAATCAGTTTTAAAAATGGTGATTCATTTTGCCAATAATCCGCTTTAACGGAAACTTCTGTATTGTTTTATTCATTTTAAATTAATATTGCAGGAAATCGGCCCAACCTAAAAGCCTATTTTAATAATATAATTTAATATATAATTAATTAATTAACAGTATAGATTTTCATTTGTGTATGGCTAAAAATCTACTCATTGTGGAGTCTCCTGCGAAAGCAAAAACAATTGAGCACATTCTTGGGAAAGAGTTTGAGGTAAAAAGTTGTTATGGTCATATCCGTGATTTGGAGAAAAACGACATGGGTATAGACATAAATAATGATTTTAAACCCTCTTATATAATACCTACTGAAAAGGAACGAGTGGTTCGCGACTTACGTGCACTGGCCAAAAAGGCTGATGAAGTTTGGCTGGCTTCGGATGAGGATCGGGAAGGAGAAAGTATAAGTTGGCATCTGGCAGAGGTTCTCAACCTGGATCCAAAAACAACGAAGCGAATAGTATTTCATGAGATCACTAAACCTGCCATTGAAAAAGCAGTAAAGAACCCTCGCCTTATTAATATGGACCTGGTAAATGCTCAGCAAGCTCGTAGGGTTCTTGATCGTATAGTAGGCTTTGAACTTAGCCCCGTGTTATGGAAAAAAATTGGCCAGCAAGGAGGGCTTAGTGCGGGCCGGGTACAAAGCGTGGCTGTAAAGTTAATTGTTGAAAAAGAGCGTGAAATAAACCAGTTTACTTCATCTTCCGCTTTTAAAATTGAAGCTTTATTATCAGCAGAAGAAACAACCCATAAAAAAGTAAATTTTAAAGCTGAGGGTTCCCGGTTTTCGAATGTTGAAAATGCAGAAGAATTCCTAAATCATTGTATTGGTGCCTCCTATTCAGTTAAAGATGTTCAATTTAAACCGGGTAAGCGCACTCCTGCGGCTCCATTTACTACCTCTACCCTACAGCAGGAAGCCAGTAGAAAATTGGGATATGGTGTATCAAAAACTATGTTACTTGCTCAAAAACTATATGAAAGTGGTAAGATAACTTACATGCGTACCGATAGCGTAAATCTCAGCGAAACGGCGCTGGCCGGTATTCATATGGAGATTAATAATAGCTATGGTGCCAATTATTTACAGCCAAGACACTATACTACGAAAAGTGAAAGTGCGCAAGAGGCGCATGAAGCAATCAGACCTACCTACATAGAAAATCATTCGGTTAACGATCCGGAGTTGAACAGATTGTATGAGCTTATTTGGAAACGAACGATAGCTTCACAAATGAGTGATGCACAACTTGAAAAAACGATTGCAAAAATTGAAATTCATCAACAAAGTGGTAATAAGGAAGAACTAACTGCTACCGGTGAAGTGATGAAATTTGACGGCTTTTTAAAAGTTTATACAGAAAGCAGTGACGAAGATGAAAGTGATCAAGAAGATGAAAACCGATTACCAAATCTTACTCCGGGACAATCATTGAATTTTATTTCAATGACCGCTACAGAAAAATTTACTCGCCCCTCGGCACGATATACAGAAGCCTCTTTAGTGAAAAAATTAGAAGAGCTTGGTATTGGCCGCCCCAGTACTTACGCGCCTACGATATCAACCATAATAAAGCGTAATTATGTTGAGAAAAAAGATAGAGAAGGGAAAAAGCGTGAATTCCGGCTGTTTACTTTAGCCAATGACCGGATAGTAGCAAAAACACTTTTGGAAAATACCGGTGCTGAAAAAAGCAAACTTTTCCCAACTGATTTGGGGTTGGTAGTTACAGATTTTCTTAGTCAGCACTTTACAGATGTTATGGATTATTCCTTTACTGCTAAAATGGAAAAGGAATTTGATGAGATTGCGGAAGGGAAATTAACTTGGAATAATATGGTTGGCGCTTTTTATAAACCATTTCATAAAGGTGTACAGCATACATTGGATACCGCTTCAAGAGCTGTTGGAGAAAGAACATTAGGTATTGAAGAGGAATCCGGAAAGCAGGTTATTGCCAGGATGGGCCGTTATGGCCCCATGGTTCAAATAGGTAATTCCACAGATGAAGAAAAGCCAAGATATGCAAGGCTGAAATCAAACCAAAGCATCGAAACCATTTCATTAGAAGAAGCACTTGATTTATTTAAACTGCCGTTAAGTTTAGGTGAATACGAAGGGTTGGAAGTACAAGTAAATGTAGGCAGATTTGGACCTTATGTAAAAGTGGGAGAACAATTTATATCTATCCCAAAGGGAGAAGATATCATGGAAATAGATTTGAGCAGAGCCATTGAAATTATTGAAGCAAAACGGGTTGAAGATGCTCCTATTGCAATGTATAAAGGCCATCCGGTAACAAAAGGGAAAGGCAGGTTCGGGCCTTTTATCAAATGGAATGATGTTTTTATTAATGTACCCCGGGCATATAATTTTGATACCCTTACACAAGCAGAATGTGAAGAACTCATTGAAAAGAAATTAGAAAAAGAAGCAAACCGATATATTCAACAATGGGAAGCAGAAAAGATTTCAATTGAAAACGGACGTTGGGGTCCGTTTATTAGGGTTGGAAAAAAAATGTATAAGATCCTTGCTAAAGAAAATAAAGAAAAATATACATCTGAAGAACTTGCTTCAATAGATCTTGACAAAGTGAAGAAAATGATTGAAACACAAGACCCCACTGCATTTACCAAAAAAACAGCGCGAAAAAAAGCCACTCCCAAAAAAACTACTCCAAAAAAAACAACAAAAAAAGGTGCAGAAAGAAAAACTAATGAGTAATTTTTCAGCATGAAGATAAATAAGGAGATACAAGCACTGATGCATTTAGTAGATGACCCGGATGAAGAAGTGTATCATACCGTAAGTGAAAAGATTATTTCATTAGGCAAGAAGATTATTCCAAACTTAGAATCTTTATGGGAAACTACACAAGACAGCAGCGCTCAGGAACGTATTGAATTATTAATTCACCGGGTGCATTTGCGAGAACTTACCGAAGAATTTGAAGTTTGGAAAAATGGAGAAGCCGGTTTATTAGCAGGTGCCTTATTAGTCTCAAAATACCACTATCCTGATATGTTGGCAGAACAGGTGTTAAAAGACCTGGAAAAACTGCGCCGGAATATATGGCTCGAACTAAATAATTATTTAAGCTCATTTGAAAAGATAAATGTGTTTAATGGAATTTTTTATAATTACAATAAACAAAAAAGTGTAGAAGTAAGTTATGACAATCCGGATGTCTTTTTAATTAATAAGGCATTGGAAACAAAAAAAGGAAATGCAATCAGCAACGGCATCATTTATCAAATCATTGCAGAACAATTGGATATCCCTGTAAAAGTAATAAATGTTCCCAGACAGTATGTATTGGGTTATATGAATGACCACTCCCCTATGTCGGTTACTCATGCTTCAGAGTTAATTAGTTTTTACATAGACCCTTCTACAGGACAAATGTATTCACACAACGATATTGAAAACTATTTCAAACGTTTATCCATCCCTCCGGTATCAGCACACTTTAAGCCACTATCCTCAAAACAAATTATTCAACTGTTGCTAGAAGAAATAAGCAAATGCTTTGACAACGAACGTAATCTATATAAAAAAGAAGAGTTGCTTCACATTGCAAGGATGTTTGATTAATCAAGCAAAAAGGAATAGCTTTCATTTAGTAGTTTTTTCAACATATTTTTAAAAACGGTATTATGCAATACAGGTTTTTATTTTCATTAATCTTGTTTTTACCTCTGCTTCCATTATTAGGTTGCATTACACCGAACAATGATTCCATTGTAAAGTTAAATATCCACGCAAAGGATACTTCGGAGCATTTTATTTCCCAATATCCAAACATATCCATGCCTCAAGGTTTTATCATCAAAGATTTTGCTGATGTGCCTGGAGCAAGAAGTATGTGTATTTCTCCTTCCGGTGTGGTATTTGTAGGCACTCGAGAAGATAAAGTTTATGCGGTTAAGGATACTAATCATGATGGGCAGGCAGATGTACGATATATAATAGCCAAGGGTTTAAAATCTCCCAATGGAGTTGCCTTCCGTAATGGAAATTTATTCATTGCCACCTACTCTACCATTTATGTAATCAGGAACATTGAAAAGAACCTTGCTTCACCCCAAAAGCCTGAAATAATATACGATAAATACCCTACAGATAGGCATCATGGCTGGAAATACATTTCCTTTGGGCCAGATGGGAAGTTGTATGTTCCGGTAGGAGCCCCTTGTAATATCTGTAAAAAGGAAAATCCAATATACGCCTCACTAACACGTATAAACGAAGATGGATCAGGGATGGAAATAATTGCCAAAGGAATTCGAAATACCGTAGGCTTTACCTGGCATCCGGTTAGCGGTGCCTTGTATTTCACCGATAATGGACGTGATTTGTTGGGAGATAATGTGCCTGCAGATGAACTTAATATGATAACAGAAATGAATCAACATTTTGGATATCCATACTGTCACCAGGGCGATTTACCGGATCCTGAATTTGGTAAAGAAAAATCATGTAACGAGTTTACACCACCCATTCAAAAATTAGGCCCTCATGTTGCCGCATTAGGCCCTGTATTCTATACCGGAAATATGTTTCCTGAAAAATACAAGAATCATTTGTTTATTGCTGAGCATGGCAGTTGGAATCGTACAACACCATTAGGCTATCGCATTACCGAAGTAGCATTAGACAAAACAGGCAAATCACTTGGCTATAAAGTATTTGCTGAAGGTTGGCTGCAAAAAGATGGTAAGGTAACCGGAAGACCGGTTGATTTAAAATTACTTCAGGATGGCTCTATGTTGGTAAGTGATGATTATGCCGGAAAAATTTACCGGATTCTCTATCACGAATAATTTTATTCCATATCCTTTTTATCAAATGAAAATGGCAATAATAATTTTGCACTTGCCAATACCACTACCTCACCCGTTTGGCCGCTTAAAATAATTTTAATCGGGCTGTTACCTCTTGATTCATATTCCAATAACGACTGCCGGCAAATACCACAAGGAGAAATCGGTCTGTCGTTATGCCCTTTAAGGTTTTTATAACTTACCGCCAGGGTATCAATCGGAATTTGTGGAAATAAGCTTGACGCAGTAGATAAAAGCACTCTTTCGGCACATAGGCCTACGGGGAAGGAAGCATTCTCCTGATTTGTACCTTCTATCAGATTACCATTGCTCATTCGAGCAGCAGCACCTACTAAGAACTGGCTGTATGGCGCATAGGCATTGGCTGTAACCTTTCTGGCCATTTCAAGCAACTTTCTATCATCTTGTGATAATTCAGAAGCATCTTGATAAACATCGTAACTAAAAGCGAAATCCTTTTTCATAAATACAAATAAAAATCCTCCACTTAAAAATGGAGGATAGGAAAGTTAAAACATTTAGGCGAAATTACCTATTTTATAGATTTAAAAATGCGCTTCCAACGAGGTCCGTTTTCCCAACTAAACCAAATCAAGGAAGCTTTACCCACCACATGATCTTCAGGAACAAAGCCCCAATAACGGCTATCCAGTGAGTTATGTCTATTATCACCCATCATCCAATAATAATCCATTTTAAAAGTATAATGGGTTGCAGAATTTCCATTTAATAACACCTTATCTCCTGTTACCGTTAATGTATTTCCTTCATAAACCCGAATACATCTTCCATAACGGATAAGATTATCTGCAGTAAGTTCAATTGTAGCTCCTTTTTTTGGAATCCAAAGTGGTCCGTAATTATCAACAGTCCAATTTATTGTATCGCTATAATAAGGGAAGAGGTCTGACGATTTATAATGGGCATCATCAGCAGGAGGTAAAAATGCTGAAAGCCTATATGAAGATGGAAATTGAACGGTACGCTTTTCAGCGTTGGTTATATTAATTAAAAAGTCATTTCTTTTTTCAAGCGGAGCTAAATCACCTTGATCAATCCGGATATTAACCCCGTATGATTCCAGTTTTTCTTCATCTACAAATTCATTTTCCGGTACCTGTAATTCGTAATATCTTTCCATATCTGGAAAATCCGGCTGTTGAACTCCGCTGGTAAAAACCACTCCATTTATTACGCGTAATGTATCTCCGCCAATGGCCACACATCGTTTAATAAAATTCTCTCTCTTATCAACAGGCCTTGTTTTTATTAAATTACCAAACTGTTGCCAGGTTTGATCCCGGCCAATTTCACGTTCAACCTGGTAATAGGTAACCCGGCTTCCAAAATTCACTTCATCATCTATAAAAGTATCATTTACCGGAAAATTAAAAACCACCACATCATTTCGTTTTACAGAATGAGCAAACCAGCGAGTATAAGGAATCTTAACTATTTCAGTATATGATTTTGTGCCGGTAAAAGGCATGGTATGATGCACAAAGGGCATGGCAATTGGCGTATTTGGAATACGGGGGCCGTAGGCAAACTTGCTTACAAATAGAAAATCATTCACCAGCAAAGTTTTCTCCATTGAAGGTGTGGGGATAGTATAGGCTTCAAAAATAAAAGTGCGAATTAAAGTTGCTGCAACTATTGCAAAAACCGCAGCGTCTATCCATTCACGAAAGGTGGATTTTTTATAATTTTTAACTACAGCTAAGCCGGCAAATCTCTCACTTTTTGAAAACCCCATGTAAGGGAGATAAACAAACGGAAGAAAGACTGCTGCTGCATGGTGTAATAAATTAAAGCGACCAAATAATTCTACAAACTTTATTAAAATCCAAAGGCTCACAAAGAAACCGGCAATAGGAATAAACTGAAGGAAGAACCATATTTTCTTTACCTCTGTTTTTTCTACCATGCACCAGGAATTCAAAAATGGAATAAATGCCTTCCATGGTGCAATCCCAGCCTTTTTAAACATACCATACAGCCCTACCAGAGATACAATTACTACAAATAATAACAGAACAAGTCTTATACTCATCAGAAAAACGTTTTGAGGTTAAAGGTACAATAGAAAAGAAACTCCCCACCTTTATTATACATACTGAGTTTTTTAAGCTTACTTTTTTAACAATTCCTAAAATTTATAAAGGAGAAGGGAGCGCATAATTTTCTACATCCACTTTGGTTATTACCGGGCCCGCAAATATCATTAATCGCTCGATGACATTTCGCAATTCACGAATATTTCCTTTCCATGGGTATTCTTGCAATGCTTTCTCAGCCTCTTTGTCAATTTGTTTTAATGGTTGGTTATACTCTGCGGCTACCCATTTTATAAAATATTGAGCCAAAGAAGGAATATCTTCCTTCCTTTGATTAAGCGAAGGAACATAAATAATAATAACTGAAAGGCGATGATACAAATCCAATCGAAATCGCTTATTCTCCACTTCTTTTGCCAAATCTTTATTTGTTGCTGCTATAATACGTATATCAACGGATAAGTCTTTCTCGCCTCCCACCCTGTTAATTTTTCCTTGTTCCAATACCCGTAAAACTTTTGCCTGAGCATTTAGGCTCATGTCTGCAATTTCATCCAAAAACAAGGTTCCGCCCTTGGCTTGTTCAAACTTTCCAATGTGTTGTTTTATGGCTGCTGTAGTTGAACCTTTTTCATGTCCAAATAATTCACTTTCTAATGATTCTTCCGTAACTGCCGAACAATTTAATTCAATAAATGGTGCATTTCGCCGGTTACTATTCTCATGAATCCAGCGAGCTACCAATTTTTTCCCCACCCCCTTTTCTCCTGTAATTAAAACTCTTGCATCGGTTGGAGCAACCTTATCAATGGTGTGTTTAATCTCTTTCATTGCGGCACTTTCGCCAATCATCTGCTGAACACGTGATATCTTTCTTTTAAGCTGCTTCGTTTCCCAAATCAGTTCCTTTTTATTTAGGGCATTTCTAATATTTATTAGTAAGCGATTTAAGTCTGGCGGTTTGCTAATATAATCGAACGCTCCTGCGCGAACAGCCTTCATTGCTGTTGAAACTGTTGAATTGCTGCTAATCATTATTATGGGTATATCAGCATTGATAGATTGTGCCTTTTCCAAAAAAACAATTCCATCAGCTTTTGGCATTTTCACATCACAGAGAACTACATCAAAACTTTTTGTCAAGAACTTTTTCAATCCTTCAGCAACATCACCGGCATCATCTGTACTATATCCTTCTTTGCGCAATAATTCCATCAATGTTTTTCTAATGCCCTTATCATCATCTATAATCAGAATATTCGCCATGAAGTAAAAAGTTTAGCTGTTTAGGGACTATTCAAAACTAAGGGTTTACGAGCTAATCTCATCATTCTTCTAAACTATTTGGCTACAATATAGTATAGCTTTAATTTTGCACTTCATTTCGGGATGTAGCGCAGCCCGGTAGCGCACACGTCTGGGGGGCGTGGGGTCGCAAGTTCGAATCTTGTCATCCCGACAATAACACACCAGCCACAATAACTCGTGGCTGGTTTTGCTTTTCAGCGATGCAAGCTTGCTTGCAAGAGCAGGAAAACAAAACCAGCATTAGCTGCTAAGCAGCGCTTTCGCGTGAGCGAAAGGGGGTTATTGAACGCCCCCCAAAAGATCATGTTTAATAATCTTGTCATCCCGACAATAACACACCAGCCACAATAACTCGTGGCTGGTTTTGCTTTTCAGCGATGCAAGCTTGCTTGCAAGAGCAGGAAAACAAAACATTTTCAGAATCACCACCCCTGTTGAAATATTAAATATAAAACCATGGATTTAACAGGTATTTTTCTTTCTTTGCAATGGCTTAATTAAGTCTGGAAAGACACTCATTGAATCTTAAGTACTATTATTAATGATAAAGACTATTCCTCGGAATATCCATATTGCTTTTAAGGTATATGCCTTAGCTATAGGAATCTTTTTTGTATTCAGGCTTATTTTATTTTTATTAGAAGTAAATAAAATGGAGAGTTTTTTATCAAACCGAGATGTTTTACTTTCTTTTATAATGGGCCTCCGGTTCGATTTGGTAATCTGTGGTTATTTAATGGTACTTCCCTTTTTACTACTCACCATTTATAGTATTAATAAAAACCTTTTAATCCTTAAAAAAGTAAGTTTTTATTTCATCCTAATTTTATTTACTCTGGCATTTTTTGTTTGCGCAGCAGATATACCCTACTATAACCAATTCCATTCCAGGTTTTCAGTTACTGCATTTGAATGGATGGGCAGTCCGATATTTGTGTTGAAAATGATTGTTGGTGAACCCAGGTACTGGCTATATATTATCCCCTTCTCAATTTCTATATATCTCTTTTTTAAATTTTTAAAAAAGATTTTTTTAGAAAAGGAAAAAACAAAGCAAAAAATACGGGTACTGCCAACTATTTTACTTTCAGTTGCCTGTCTTTTTATAATGATGGTTGGAATAAGAGGAAGATTAGCCAGAAAATCTCCTATCAGGACCGGAACTGCATATTTTTCAAATAATCCATTTCTTAACCAACTTGGATTAAACCCCAACTTCACCCTCATTAGAAGCTATTTGGATAAAATTAAAGAGGAAAACAAGCCTATTGCATTGATGGATAACAATACAGCCATTAAAAACATACAACGGTATTTTGGTTTTACTTCATCTGATATGAAGCATCCATTACAACGAACAATTTTGGCCGATTCTGCCGGTGTAAAAAGAAATAACGTTGTTATAATCATTATGGAAAGCATGAGTGCGGGAAAAATGCACCGCCATGGAAACAAAGGTTATCTTACTCCTTTTTTAGATAGCCTTTCAAAAAGAGGTTATTATTTTGAAAATACTTTTACTGCCGGTATTCATACATTTAACGGAATTTTTAGCACATTATTTTCTTTCCCTGCCTTATTCAGGCAACATCCCATGAAAGGAAGCTCCATTCCGAAATACCATGGTATTGGCACTACACTTAAAAAGGATGGGTATTCTACTATTTATTTCACCACCCATGATGGACAGTTTGATAATGTAGAAGGGTTTTTAAAAGCTAATGATTACGATGAAGTAATTTCTGAAAAGGATTATCCAAACAGTAAAATTAAATCTGCACTGGGTGTTCCAGATGACTATATGTTTGAATATTCAATCCCTGAAATAAATTCCTTAAGTAAGAAACAAAATCCTTTTTTGGCTGTATTTATGACTGCCAGTGACCATGGGCCTTATTACGTTCCGTCTTATTTTAAGCCATATAGTAAAGATATAAAAGACCAGATTGTAGAATATGCTGATTACTCATTACATAAATTCATCACACTGGCTTCACAACAACCTTGGTTTAACAACACCCTTTTTGTTTTTGTTGCAGACCATGGCGCACCGTTAGATAACCAATATGAAGTATCCTTAAATTACAATCATTCTCCGCTAATATTTTACTCGCCAACAATAATTCCCAATCCAAAAAGTTTTAGCCAAATGGCAGGCCAAATTGATATTTATCCAACCATCATGGGTTTATTGGGCCTTCCTTATGTGAACAATACTTTAGGTATTGATCTTTTGAAACATCAAAGGCCTTATATTTTCTTTAATGCAGATGATAAATATGCGGTAATCAACCAGGAGTGGTTGTTAATTGTGAGAAAAGATAAGTTTACAGGATTATTTCATTACAACACGCACGATCTTACTAATTATGCCGAGGCGGAAAAAGATACAGTTGAGAAAATGAAAACTTATGCTGAATCTCATTTACAAGCATATCAACATGTATTAGAAACCGGAGCTATTAAATAGTAACACTATATTTCTCTTCTATCCAAATTTAAAGGCTAAGAAAACTTTACCAAACATTACGCGGGCAGGCGAATCCCAATTGTTTTGAAATAGTGAAGCCAAGCAAAATTTCATGCGTTCCTTTACTATAGTTATAATAGCGTGATGTATTATAATCATAGGAGTAACCAATATTTACAGTATGAGAGATATTCATGCCTGCCATTGCAGAAAAGCCATCATCTAATCTACCACCTACCCCAAACCAAAAGCGATCACGATAAGCAAGGCGTGTATTTAAATCAAACTGCACTGGCAAGGGTTGAACATATTTAAGCATAATGGAAGGAATTATATTCCAATTATCGCCAATCATAAAGCGGTATCCGCCGGTAACAAAAATATGGGGTACAGACTTTCCACTCTTTGTTTCATTTACACTCCCATCTGAGAAATTAATTTTTTGCGGATAAATCTGTAAAGCAGATACGCCAAGAAAATAATCAGCAGAATAGAGATATAATCCCAAATTCACATCCGGCCTGAAATTATTCAATACCCCCGACCCAAATACAGCCGGATCTATCGGACTATAAAATTCTAATTTTGAAGCATTAATGCTGATATTGGTAACCCCTGCAGAAATACCTGCAGCTATGGATGTTCGTTGAGTTAATGCCATGTGGTAGGCATAGGTTAGCAATCCGGAAAAACGATTTAGCGGCCCTGTACGATCGTTTATAATTTGCATTCCTATTCCATGATGTGGTGCAGGAGCTTCATATTCTTTCCAATACTGTCTTCCGCGCGGATTTTCAACCGGAACTTCAAATGAGGTGGGTGTAGTACGGGTATCAGATTTATGAATAGCCTTATGAATAGTAAAATAAGTAGTAACAGGGGCATCCATAATGCCCACCCATTGATGACGGTGGCTTAATTTAATATCGGTATAATTTTCAATCCCTGTTAATGCAGGGTTGATAATATACTGATTCATCAGATATTGAGTGTAATGAGGCTTTTGTTGTGCTATTGCAGGATTAATAATCATTGAAAATAAATAGCACAACAAAAACCATTTACATTTTATTCGAATCATTCCATCACTTTAAACTCAGTACGACGGTTCATTTGTCTTCCTTCTGGATTGTCGCTGCCATCATCATTTACGTTAGGCGCAATAGGCTGTGAAGCACCATAGCCCACAGAAATCAATTGGGTGGCAGGAATTCCTTTACCTACTAAATAGGTTACTACACTCTTAGCACGTGCATCAGACAAATGCTTATTATATTCATCACTACCTTTACTATCGGTGTGTGCACTAATTTCCACCTTAATGTTTGGATTCGCTTTAAACATAGTAACCAACTTATCCAATTCAGGATACGAATCTTCTCTTAAATCTGCTTTATCAAAATCGTAGTAAATATTATTAACAACAATTGGTTTTTCAACTACAATTGGCTCTAAACACAAATCTGCATTTCTCATACTTGTTGCTGTAGGGTCTGCAGGCTTATTGAAACTTAAATCTCCTGATTGATAATCGGGAGCACTGGCAATAGCTTTAAGTTGTTGGTATTCGTCTATAGTGAATGTATAGGAGCCATCATCACCGGTATTTAAAGAGAAGAGTTCTACATTACCTGCATTACGAATACTAACAGTAGCTCCTTTTAGCGGAGCTTTGGTATTGCAATCCACCACAATACCGGAAATGTTTTTAGGTTCTAATTTACGTGCCAGCGTAAACAATTCCAAGCAGCATGAGGCATCTCTATCTGAGGCAAACAAAACATCTTCCAAAATATTTGAAGCTCCTCCTTTACTGGCAAAATAAATATCATCTTTAGTAGAGTTAACCGGAAAGCCAAAATTAGTAACCGGGCCCCAATTACCTAAAGTGCCTTTTGAGTAATAAAAATCCATTCCGCCCATACCCACTCTTCCATTACTTGAAAACACCAGTGTTTGTGAAGGAATATGGTAGTAAGGAGCCTGGTCATCTTCAGCAGAATTGATAGCCAATCCCATATTTACAGGGGTTCCGGCATTATCCAATGCATCTAAAGTTACTGTCCATAAATCAAAACCACCCTGCCCTCCGGGAACATTACTGGAGTACATAATTGTTTTACCATCAGGCATCCAAAATGGTTGCTGTGCACTATAACCTTCCTGATTAATTACCGCAGGCAAGGCAATGGGTTCTGTCCATTTTCCATCTACCTGCTTAGACATGTATAATGAGGCTAATTTTTTACCATTACCAATTGTCCAGCGTGTTAAAATCATTCTATTACCATCCGGGCTAAAAGAAACAGCACCCTGATGAACATCTTTTGACTCCGGCACTCCGGCATTAACGATACCTCCAAAACCGGTATCAGTACGATTAGCCATATAAATACGCGTATTATTCACCTGCAGACGGGAAACCTCTTTCATAGGTTTAGAGGAGGTAAAATACAGGGTGTTATCTTTCCACACCGGCGCATATACAGCTCCGGTATCTGCCAAACTCTTTTGAGCTTTCTGAACCGTGTACAGCTTAGCATTCACCATGCTTTTTTGGTTAGCAGCAAATGCGATATCATCAATTTCCTTTTGAGCAGCTTCCTTTAAAGCCGTGTTATTAGAGCCTGCAGTAAATGCCTTAAAATTACTTTCTGCTTCATCATACTTATGCATGGCGCGCAAAGTAGTAGCATAATGATATTGTACATCCGGGAACTGGGCTTTATCAAAAGCCATAGCCTCCTTATAAATTGGTTCTGCTTTTTCGTAATAGTGTAAGTGGCGATAGCTCTCCGCCAAATTTACAGTGGCCTGCTCTTTGGAACTCACGGTACCAATAGCTTTAATTGGCTTTACGGTGGTAGAAGAATAAGGGCTAAAGCCTCCTGTAACTTTACTTTTCCCTTTATTCTTACCTAAGGCCTTTTCGTAATATTCAACCGCAGAAAAATAATCTCCGTTTTTAAAATAATCATCGGCGGCTTTCATCCATTGCTTATTTAATTGCGCAAACGCAGTACTTGTAAAACAGGTTACTACGGCTATCAACAAAAACTTTTTCATATTCATGTGTTCTGTTAGTATGGTTATCTGACTTTAATTTCAATAAGGTTAAACTATAATCTTGGGCACACAAATTCTGCTTCAGGCGTTTTAGTTCTTTTTCTTATGATATAGCTCATTGAAACCTCGAAGCTATTTGACCCTTTAGCCATTGAACCCAGATCTGATGTATTTATATCGTAACTCAATCCAAACAATAAGTTTTTGTGTGATACACCGGCAAAGGGTGAAATGGCATCTTCAAAGCGATAGTTAGCACCCAGCATAAAATCAGTAAGTGGCGCCACTTTAAATTGACCGTATGCTCCAGCCATTTTTTCTTCGGCTGTACCCTGACGTAAATAAAGCACATTAGGTGTTATACTAAACATATCGTTAACGGCTATCCGCGCTCCCAAATGACCGGTATAGCGCATAGGAATAATAGCATCATCCTTCCCGCTAAATTGATCCTTAGGTCGGGTAAGATGAGAAACGGCAAACCCGGCATAGAAGTTTACCCGTTTTCCAGGTGTTCCATCAAAATACAATACCCCTGCACCCATATCAAAGGAAGATGTATTATGCGTTTTTAAAGCTTCGGCAGTAGGGTTACTTGGATTATACCCGGTAATCGGATTCCATTGGTCACCAAAGGTGAGTTTGTCAGGATTAAACTTCCGCTGAATAAGTCCAAATTGCATACCGATTACTACCCGATGTGTTTCATTTGCACCAAAGCGAATTCCTGTATAGGCCGCATTACCATAGGCTGTAGTATAATTATAGCCGCCATCACCTGCAGTTTGGTTAAGCACGCTTATACCAAAGTTTGCGTTCTTGTTAGTAGAAAAATCTACAGCAAGACCAGGTGTTGAAAACGGAGAGGTAATATTACCCCATTGCGTACGATAAATTCCCGAAATTCGAACATCTCCATCAAATACGCCGGTAAGTGCGGGATTAAGCCAAGATGGATACACATAGTATTGGGTAAAATGCGGATCAACTTGGGCACTTACACATTGCCCCATTAACGAGAGGCCTAACATCAAACTGCAAATTTTTAGTGCTTTCATGACAATTTATTCTGCTTTTAAAAAACTTTATTTAACTATAGTTACCGATCCCTTTAATGGAGGGAAACCATTTTTTAAATGAATGACATAATAATAAGTAGCTAATGGCAATGGCTTTCCTTTGTATGTACCATCCCAAAATTTTGCATACCCAACGGAAGAAAATACCGATTGTCCATACCGGTTAAATACATCAACAGTAACTCCCGGATAATCATCTAAGTCATCTATCTGCCAGGTATCATTAATTCCATCCCCATTAGGAGAAAACGCATTAGGCACTTTCACCGGGTGCAAGATATGCACTCCTACAATATCAGATGCAGTACAATTTCCGGCTCCCGTAATGGTTATGGTATAAAATTCATTTCTTGTAGCTACAAATGTTGGCCTTAATACAGTAGGATTTATAATTTCTCCTTGTGGTGTCCATAAAAAGTTTACATGAATGGTATCACTTGTTATGGGATTAAGCGTAACCAAACTATTAAAAGGCACAATGATTTCAGGCCCCGCATCTACATGAGGCTGATAATATACTGTAACATTTTCCTGTACCGGATCGGATGCACATCCAAATTCATTTTTTACGGTTAACTTAATGGTATAATTGCCCGGTAAAAGATAAACTTTACGAGGATTTGGAAGATGAGATATTTCACCATCTCCAAAATTCCATTCCCATGATCTGATGGTACTGTTTGGTGCAGTGCTGTTATCTATTAAAATATTAGGTGTTCCATGACACAAAGATGTAGGCGTTACACTAAATGATGCAATGGGCTGATCATAAAACACATTGAGCGTTTTTATTAAAGAGGCCACACAACCAAAAGAGGATGTTGCTGTGAGTTTAACATCAACAGGGTTACTCGTTGCATACAAATGAATTGGACTTTCTGCAGGAACAATAGGCCCGCCATCTCCAAAATTCCATTGCCATGTAAGTGAAGCGCCATCAGGTATTGTAGTGTGATTGGTAAATGAAGCACTTCCATCAGGCATACACACAAACTGTGGGATATCAAAAGCTACTAACGGTAAAGCGTGTACGTTAACTACAGCCTGTGCGGTATCGCTAATACACCCTTTATTACTGATAGCAACCATACGCACCGGATAATTACCATACTGATTATACCCTTCGTTAAATGAAGTCCTTACTGTGCGTACCGTATCTCTTCCATTTCCAAAGAACCAATGCCATTGTGCAATGGTATTACCGGCGGCAATGGAAGAATGATCTGTCATCACTGCATTTTGACCTTCACAAATATTGGCGGTAACACTGATATTAGGTACCGGTTTAGGATTTATCAAAATAGAGGTAGATGCTGAATCAATACATCCACCGGTAGTAGTAAAAATGTATTTGATAGGAAGATTACCTGCTCCCGCTATGGCAGGAACAAACATGCCGGCATTAGACACGCCTGATCCCATATAAACTCCTGCCCCTGTTACTCCATTTGTTACTGTTGCTGTTGCCACACTAACCGGTGCTGTTTCATGCGCACATACTGAAGACGGTGCAGGGAATGAAATAGCCGGTTTAACTCCAAATGTCATTGCAATGGTAGAATCATGAATGCAGCCCTTATTGGTAGTTGCACTTAATAAAATTTGATAGGTTCCCTCCTTAAAAGAGTGTGTGGGCGCTATGAGGGTAGAAGTATTGGGATTGCTTGCTCCGGCATTAGGATCATTAAAGTTCCATGCATAAGTAAGTGTTTGTCCATCGGGCACGCTGCTTGAATTAACAAAAGTAGCCAGCCCATTGGTACCTAAACAACTTGTATTTGCACTAAAGCCAATGCGTGGTTTTGCCCAAACTCTTATGTTTTGAACTGTTGAATCTTTGCAACCACCGTTTGTGGTAAAAATAAATTTAATCGGATGAGTGCCAGCTCCTGCTGAAGCAGGTGTAAGCATACCTACTGATGAAGTACCCGCACCTATGTACAAGCTGCTACCTGTTACTGAATTGGAAACGGTACCCAGGGCTATAGAAGAGGCGGCACCGTTTTCGCAAATATCAGCAAGTGCCGGAAAAACAACGGCAGGCTTTACACCAAAGGTGAACCGAATAGTAGAATCATGCACACAGCCATTATTAGTGGATGCTATAAGTTTAATATCATAATTCCCTTCCCGGAAATTATGTGAAGGCTCAAAAGCAGAAGACGTATTTAAATTGCCGGTTCCGGCATTAGGATCATTAAAATCCCAATTCCATGTTATCGTTTGTCCGTCACTGATAGTTGTAGTATTGTCAAAAGTAACACTCCCATTAGTTGGTAAACATGCCACCGGATTAACTACAGCAAAATTTACATAAGGCTTATCTCTCACCAAAATATTTTGACTAATAGATTCAACACAATTTGCAGTAGTAGTATAGGTATAAGTTATCGAATGTGTTCCTGGGCCAGCAGTTGCTGGGTTAAAAGTACCATTAGCTGTAGTTCCATTACCGGAATACACCCCACTTCCCGGAACGGCATTGGTTACGGAAGCTGTAGCCACCGATACAGCCCCTCCGTTTATACATACCGGACTTAGTGTAGGATAACTGAGTAAAGGAGTTAGGTTAAAATTTGCATGCACCGTGGTATCCTTTGTACATCCATCCACAGTAGTAACACTTAGTTGCACATCATAATTTCCTACCGTAGAATAAAAATGGGTTGGATTTTGTGCGGTAGATGTATTGGGATTTGCAGGTGTAGCATTAGCGTCACCAAAATTCCAGGCATAGGAATTAATTGCCCTACCATCAGGCGTTGATGAGGTGTTCGTAAATTGAACACTACCGGTTGTGGGCAGGCAGCCTGCAGGATAAGTAAAAGATGCAACAGGTTGCGCACGAACCGTTAAGGATAGTGAAGCAGTATCTCCAGGGCAAGTAGTGCTCACCGCTGTGGTAAACCGAATGGTTTGAGTACCTGAATTATTAAATGATATCGTTTGTGCGTTACCGTTACCAACCGGCACAAAACTTCCATTACCAAAATCCCATAACCATTCCTGAATACTTCCGGGGCCTCCGAAATTGGCGGTTGGGGTTAAGGTAGTACTTTGTCCTGAACAAAATGAATTAGGTGTTGCTACAATAGAATTAATAGGGCGCCCGGAAACTAAAATATTATTTACTGTAGAATCATTCCGGCAGCCTTCGTCTGAAATAACTTCCAGTTGAATTGATTTGCTTCCGGGTGTTGGGAATGTAACTGATGGATTTTGGCCGGTTTCGGTAATACCCCCTGTTAAAGTCCAATTATATTTTACAATATCAAACCCGTTAGCTGAGCTATCGGGAGAACTCAGCACCATAGGATCCGTTACACATCCTGAATGTGAAATAGAGAAATCTACCTTAGGCCCATCTTTAACTTCCACAATAAAATTCAACTCTTCTGTATTTGTACAATTATCTACTGCAGGATTTGTACAATCAACATGTACGTAATAAGTACCGGCAGTATTAAATTGATAAACTCCCGGTAGCGAATAACGGAAATAAGTAACCCCTTCAATTACCCGAGTGCCATTAGACACCGGAGCGTTATCTATAACATCCGCATTGGGGGTTAGTACACTTCCAAACTCACTTAATTTCCATACCATTTTTGTGGGCTCGTATGCCATAAGCATAGATAATTCTACCGGAGTGTTTATGCAGGTATAATTGTGGCTTGGTCTGGTTGGGTCAAGTATATTATGTATATCAGCTACCCCATTAAGATTGTTAATTAAAGTACCTGCATTATATCCATAGCTTTCTACCGAGCCTAAGCCATAGGTAATAGCCGTAAAAGCAGAGTCACTGGTTACAATACACTGGGCTTTGGCTGCAGACCATCGCTTTATTACCACCGAATATCCGGCTAATCGCGGATGGGCATAAGAATAATCAAATGTAGGAGAGCCATCAATTCGTAAAGAAGGAATACCTCCGGTAGGAATAATCATGGTTAAATAGTTAACCGAAATATTTTCCTCCGTATTTCTATAAAATCCAATCCGGTTTGTTCCTTGTTCTACCGGGCTTACATAAATCATTTCGGGATCACCAAGGGGGCCGTTTAAACAAGCACCGCCTTTCATAAATTGGGCAATCATTACCGGCTCATCAGAAACAATATATTCAGGTTGGTTTGAAAAAAATTCATAATAACCTGCCGGATTCATTCCGGTTAGTAAGGTACCATTTCTCCAAACCTGTGTAGCTGCATTTTTTACTGCAATTTTGTAGGCATTAGACATAAACGTACTGGCGCCTGAAGAGCTGGATGTAGGTGCAAGTAAATAGCGCTTCCCCCAGGCTTGTGAAGGAAAGCATTGTTGATTATCATTATCCCCTGTTCCGGAAGAGCAATTACCCGAGCCTGAAGTACGGCTACTTCCTGCAAAAACAGCTACCGGAAAACATTCACCGGAAGCGTTAGCAATAGATTTGAATTTAGTTCCTGAAAATTCAGATTTTGAAGTACCACCTTCTGGTCCGGCCATTGTTTGATATATTTCTCCCCTGTTTAACGTAATTGTAAAAGGAACATTTGCCGGTCTGCCCCGTCTTGTAGTAGCGCTTGGGGTGATTTCAACAACCGTGTTATCATGTTGAGCAATCACATACGCCCAAGAAAAACAGTTTGCAGCATAAGACTGAAGGCTATTTAAAGTGATATAACTATATCCCCATGTATTTACAGGCATAAGCATGGTAGCTCCTGAAGACGCCTGTCCATAAATATGCGCATAAGCAACAATGGGAACATCACTTTCAATGTGTATCGCCTTATTTGCAAAAGCACCTTCGCCTCCGCATGCATCCGTAGTGGGATTAGGAACAAAAGTACAACCGAGGGTAATTAGCCTTGCATCATAGGTACCCGATTTTGGAATTACCTCAGAAACAATAACTGAATTTGCAGGCACTGCATAATTGCGAATATAGGTGGTGCCATGAATGGTTACAGTAACATTAGCTGCTTGCTCTGCACTAAAATACAATACCATTTGTTGGCTGTTGGATTGCCCTACCTCCATAAACTGATGGTGACCGTATCCAACCCAAAAATCACGTCCTCTGTTAGAAAGATTTTGCCCATAACAATAGCTTCCTGATATCATAATCAGGCTAAAAACCAGGAAGCTATTGATTGGACTTCGCATCATAAAAATATTTCGCTTTAATTATCTGATTAAATTAACAGCACCTTTCTTATTAACTACTGTTCCATCTCTCAGCTTAATTTGAGCTACATAAATATATACTCCTGATGGTTGCATCGTTCCGCGATACTTACCATCCCAAACATTATTAGCATTGGTTGATTCAACAAGTTTTTCGCCCCATTGATTAAATACCATAAAGCGAAGTGACTGAACTGAATTACCATATACCTGTAACACATCATTTAATCCATCACCATTAGGCGTAAACGAATTAGGTATATATACCTCTGTACTTCTTGCCATACCTGTTACAGGTGCTGAATTTTCTGATGCACATGCTGTACCCAGTTCAGCTTTTACAATAATGGTTACAGACTGATCCGGTGTTAATCCGGTTACAGTATGTGTTAAACCTGCAGCACCAGATGATGGTGTTTCCCATGTAGCCCCGTTGTCTATTGAAACCTGATAGCTTTGAGCCAAAGGAACTGCTTGCCAGCTAAAGGTTACAAAATCAGCACCTTCGTCTGTTACGGTTACCACAGGTGCAGAAAGTGATACTGCATACATAACTACACCGTGCACTCTTGGTTCACTGCTACATGCTCCCGATGTGGCTTCCACCCAAAATTCCATTTGAGCGGTAATACCTGTTATCTGATAGGATGTTCCTGTATGCACAGGTGTTCCTCCTGTAGCCACATTATACCAATTATATGTATAATTAGCATTCGGGTTGGCTATTCCAAATGTTACATCCCCTGTACCACATACCGCAAGCGTATCTTCAACTAAGCTTAATGATAGTGATGGCAGTAATGTAACTGATGCTGCAACCCGAGGGCCTGCACCGCATGTTCCACTTTGTCCATCTACATAATAAGTTGCTGATGCGGTAACATTAGGCAGGTTAAAAGTAGTACCTGTATTTACTAAGGTTCCGCCTGTTGCTGCATCGTACCAATTATATGTAGCACCTGCTACGGGGCTTTGCACTTCAAAAGTTACAGCTCCGGGATTGCATAATTCAAATGAATTTTGAACAAGTGCCACAGACAGTGAAGTACCCGGCAATATTTCCACATGCACCCGGCTATCTCCTTTACATGAACCTGACACAACTTCAACCCAATAAGAGGTAGCTACCGTGGCTGTAGTAGTAAATGTTGATCCTGTATGTACAATGGTTCCGCCTGTTTCTGCATCATACCAATTATACACGTATGCTGCAGATGGATTATCCACTTCAAACGTTGCAGACGACCCATCACAAACTGTAAGAGAAGTATCTACAACGCTCACTGTTGGTCTTTCACTAATACCAAGCACAACTAATGAGTCTCCAAAACATCCATCATTTGTAACCACAGCTAAGCTAACGGTGTATGTTCCGGGAGTAGCATAAGTGAGTGTATGTGTTTGTGTAGTTGCCGTTTCTGAGTTACCAAAATCCCAAGTCCAGGTGTGTACGGGAACACCATTCCCTTCTGAAGGTCCGGTAAATGTGATGGGGTCACCAAAACAACCTGAAGTAAATTCAATGCTTGCTATCGGAGCTGGTTTAACTTCAATAGCCAATGAAATCTCTACTCTGTCATTACAACCTTCTATATCGGGGTGTGAAACAAAAATCGGAACTACATAAATACCGGGTTCGCTAACTGTATAGGTTCCCGGTAATTCATACTCATAATATACATTGCCATTAATAATGGTTGTACCTGAGGATACCGGGTCTATTTGTTCTATATCAGTATTTGGCGACAATTGTGGCACATCACTAAGTGCCCATAACAACTTAGTGGGTTCCCGATTAATCAATACCCTAATATTAAATGGAGTATTCGCGCAGGTATAATCGGATGTAGAAGCAGAGCCGAGTGTATTAACAAAGCTCGGATAGCCATTAAGGTTACGAATCAAAGTACCTGCATTATATCCATAGCTTTCTACAGAACCTAATCCATAAGTGATGGCTGTAAATGCCGAATCACAAGAAACAATAACCTGCGCATTGGTAGCCGGTGCCCAACGTTTAACAACAACGGTATAGCCTGGTTGGCTATGCGCATAGGTATAATCAAAAGTATTGCTGTTATCTATCAATAATGATGTAAGGCCCGGAGTAGGAACAATTAATGTAAGGTATTGCGTAGTAATAGCAGATTTTGTATTTCTATACAACCCTACTCGTTTAATACCTTGTTCTACAGGGCTTACATAAATCATGGATGGGTCACCACCGCCACTTGTATTAGGGCAGTAGCCTGCAGACGCCATAATTTGCGCAACCATTATCGGCTGATCTGCTTCTATCACATCTGCTGTATTACTTTCAAATTGATAGAAGAAATTATTAATTAGTCCAGTTAATGCTACTCCATTTCGTGTAACCACCGTAGTGGGATCTTTAATCGCAATACGGAAAATATTTGTATGGAAGCTTGAAGCACTGGAGCTATTTGATGTAGGTGCAATTAAATACTTTTTACCCCAAGCACTATATGGGAAGTTTTGCTCTAAAATATTATCTCCACTTGCACTTGGGTTTGATGTACCACAACCAATGTTGGTACGGCTTGAACCTGAGAATACTGCAATTGGAAGACATCTGCCCTGACTATTTGGAAGTGACTTAAATGTAGTTCCTGTCATATCATATCCATCACTACTGCTTGGTGCCAGTAAGGCTCCCAATACCTGGTACATTTCACCTTCATTAAGGGTAACCACAAATGGCACACCGGCAGCGTTTCCGTTTAAGGTTGGATTAGATGGTGTGATTTCAATTTTTGTACTATCATATGCAGCAATAACATAAGCCCACGAATAGGTATTTGTAGCATAATTCTGTTTAGTAGTTAAAGCAGTGTATTCGTAACCGTAAGTGCTTACCGGGAATAGCAATGAAGCCTCTGATGTAGTAGATGCATAAATGTGTGCATAAGCCACAATAGGCACATCGGAAAGAATTTCTATCCCCTTGGTTGACTTACCATCTATGAGCATACGCGCATCGAACATTCCTGTTTTAGGAATAATTTCACTGGTAATAACTGAAAATGCAGGAACTTGATATTCACGGAGGTAACTTGTACCATTAATTCGTACGGTAACATTTGCAGGTTGCTCAGCGCTGAAATAAAGAATCATATCCTGTGTGTTCCCTGTTTCAAAGCCTTGATGGTGGCCATATCCAACCCAAAACTTAGTACCCTGGTTAGAAGAATCAGCAGGAGGCAAAATGGTGGGTGGTTCCGGTGGTACGGTACCATCGGTTAACCCGGTTATTTTATCAAGATAGTTGAGGTTATTGTCTGAAAAGATATTGGCAATATCATCTACCGTACTAGCCGCATTTACTTGCCATGCATTCGCCGCATCTGTTCTGCCATATTTGATTAAATTTTCACGAGGAATAAATCCTTGCCATGGATCAATATAGAACTGTTTAACATCTGCATCAGCAGGCTGAGCGCCGGTAACGGTAGCTTCTGTATAAAAATAAGTAGATGCTTGTCCGGTTGCCAATGCAGGAGGAATTACTCCGGAGTACCTACGCATTTGTAAATTGGTGGGTACTGCAGACCCTGGAGCATAAGTAACCTTGGTTACCGTATCTGTACCATACATAAATACCTGTGTTGTACCCGGTGCAGGAGTAGCAGGAATTCCATTTAGTAAAGTAGGCAATGATGTAGGAAGGAACTCAAATGCTCCCATATCCGGAACACCTGTTGTTAATGTTGTAGGACGAGGCTGATCATTAAAATCTTTGTCATTCCCCTCAATCTGAACCCCTCTACCGTGCATAGCCCAAACTTCTGGAGAAGTGATATCCGGCTCCATATCCACATTATTAGTAAATGAAGGTGGGTAAACAATTGAATTCACATCCCAAAATGCACTATTAATCCATGCTTGTAAACTTGCCAAATTGGTGGATACGCTTCTTACCAATGTAGGACCAGTAGTGTATAAGAAATTATAATCACTATAAATGAAGCTAACATTACCAAAGCTTAAAGCCATACCATTTTTAGAATGATAGAATATGTTGTTTCGAATATCTATTGGCCCGTTTCCACCCGATGATGTTTGTGTAAAATAAGCTGCTACGTTAGCAGTACCCGACCCAATATCTGAACCATTTTGAATTGAGTTATTCCAAAAGTTTGAACCGCTACCTGAGGTACTATATGTGCCATAAGCAGTACTTCCTCCTTGAGTAGCCACATTCACAACATTATTAATAATATCAGCATTTGTTGTGGCAGAGGAATACAAGCCATAAATGGTGGTTGAGTTTTGGTTGATACCAATTATTTTGTTGGCAATAATTTTAGAACGCTCAAGATTAGTAGCATCGCAACCGGTAAAATACATTCCATAGGCCGATGAAGTATTATTAGCCAATTCAATTCGGTTATGGCTCACATTCATGGCAGTATCTGCGTTGGAACAATAAATACCATAAATAGAAGATGCACCCGGCCCATTAACCTCAATGGTATTTGCAATGCTCTTAAGTCGTTTTACAAAGCTGGCATAAATTCCATACTGATAAAAATTATTAATGGTATTACTATCTATCCAGGCTCTATCTACCAATAATCCTGCTGAAGCACCAGCTAATGCAATACCAGCATAACCGCCGGTAATGGTATTGTTCTTAATAGTCAGGTCTCCGCCTTGCAATGACGTACCAAAAATACCTGCTGAATTATTAGAGGTAGAAGTAACCACCGGTGCTGAAATTCTACAATTATAAATACTATCTGATGTAGCATCTCCTGCAAATTCAATAGCCCTTCCTGCAGAACTACCTGTTGCAGCAATACTCATATTGGCAAAGGTTACATAAGACGCTCCGTTTAATTTTACTGTATGAGGGTTAGGAGATGAAGTAGCATCAAAAGACAAGGTCACAGATGCCGGATCTCCGTTTTGACTTAGGAATATTGCACGATGTGTTTCACTTGAATTTCCTATAGGATTGATAGTTATCTGTTCATTGTAAGTACCGGGTACTACAAAGAACTTCACTAATCCACCAATACCACAATTCATAGCAGTAACGGCATCCGTAAAGCTTTGGAAGTTTGGTAATGTATTAGGTCCGGCAGGATTAATGGTATATTCACCCTCCGGTAAATAAGCGTTAAGGGTAACACTTACCACCGGTGATGTGGATGGGTTTCCATTACAAGTAACTACTGCACGGAAGAATGTTTGAGTAGTTACCTGGGTAGTGTATCCCGGAGTGAGCAGAACCGGGCTTAAGTCGCTCCATGGGCCTGCAGCGGATGCAGCACTTTGCCATTGATAAGTTTGACCACCACCCACGGTGTTTCCTGTAAGATTAAGAACAACTGTTGTACCAATACAAATTCCTGTACTGGGTGCAATGGTTGCAGTTCCCGGATTTGGTGGCACAACACATGGTGGAACAGTAAATTCAATAGCACCTACGTCGGGAGTGGTAGTACTTCTAGTTTGATCATTAAGATCAGTAAGAATTCCAACCGGCTCACCCAAATTATCAATAGGAGCAAAAGTAGGGGTATAGTCATCCATCAACACATTTGCATAAACGGGATCCTCACTCATTGAAGCAGCATCTTGTGCTGTTGCTGTTTGCCAATCTGCCAATGATAAACGATTTACAGCACTAGAATATCCGATATAATGCTGTGGTCCCGGAACAATGAAAAACAGATTATGGTTACTAATGATGGGAGTACCTGCTGTGCCATAATATACAACATGCTTGGTACCTGTTCCGCCACGTTTAATAGTAAAAATATTATTTTTCAGTTCAATACCTTCTGCAGTAGTAAGTTGATAAAAAGCACGGGTAGTTGAAACTGAATTGCTGGTTTCATCTTCAAGTGCTATTGTGTTATGATAGTACTTTATATAATCAGAAGATGAATTATAAATTCCATATTGAATTCCTTCTCCATCTACATTATACCACAAGTTATTGCTAACCACATTTTCCGCACCTAAGCTTCCATCAAACGATGAGAAATACATTCCATAAAACGCTGCAGTACTTGTTCTGTCTGCACTAAATGGATTATGCAGGCGATTTTTTGAAATTTGCACACCTGAACTAGCCCCCACACAATAAATTCCATAGTAGGTGGATAGTGTGGTTCGTGCAGGCCTACTGATATCATTTTTTTCTATAAGTGTTGGTCCCAAATAAGAAAGGTACAATCCATAGAAATAGAAATCACGCACCTTATTTCCTACAATTTCATTGCCAACAATAGGATCCGAAGAACTGCCTACAAGGGTAATTCCATAATAGCCACTATTTATTGTATTATTTAAAATACGATTTCCATCACACAATGTGGAACCAGATAAAGTAGCACTTGTTGCGGATGAGGAAATAACAATACCGGCATAATTGAGCGAAGTAGATTGCGCCGGAAGATTAATGGTACATCTGCTTATTGTATTACTATCAGCATTATTTAACAATTGTACTCCGTATCCGTAAGTTGATGCCGGGCCGGATGCATCAATAACCAAACTATCAATAATCACATGGTCTGTACCATCAAATTTAATTACGGCTCTTTCTGCTGAAACTGTTGGCTCATATCTAAGTACATTACCATTTCCTTTAAAGGTTACGGTATTAATAGCAGATGCATTACCAATTGGCCCCATAATTAATTGCTCATAATAGGGGCCGGTTCCACTTTCTACTTCAAATACAACAGGACCTGCAATTCCACATTCTAATGCAGCATAAGCTTCATTAAAACTTGCAAAGTTGTTTCCCCCGGTTGGCATTAAGCTATTAATAGTATAGGTACCTGCAGGGAAAGCGGGGTTAACCATTAAAATACCCGGTGTACTGTTTACTATAGAACCGCCACAATCTACCTGCAAGCGATAAAATGAAGAAACCGAAGCCGTAATGGTAAGTGTTGGATTAGTTAAAACCCCTCCTACGTTAACCCATGGCCCAGCCATACTTTGTGCTGACTGCCACTGATATGTTTGTCCTAAACCGGTGGATCCATTTAGTGAACCAAGGGTAACTAAAGCAAACTCACAAACTTCATTATCAGAGAAAATAACCGTTCCTGCAGTTGGCGGAGCCACACAAGGAAGCGGAGTAAATTCATACGCACCCATATCAGGTGTAGTGGCACTTCTGGTAACATTCATGATATCAGATAAAACACCCAACGGAGTACCCAAATCATTCATTGAAGCATTAGTAGGCAGGAAGTTTCCGGCAATTGACCCGGCAAAAATGGGATCAATAACCACTGAATGACTATCCTGTAAAGAAGATGCCTGCCATGATGCAAGAGAAGTTTGGTTGGTAGCATTGACATAGCCGGTATGTGCATTGGTGATACCAGGGCCAATAAAAATATTATTATAGTCTGATGTAATTTCACTAGTTGCCGTACCAAAATACAATCCGTATTTAACTCCCGGTCCACCACGTGTTATAGAAATTAAATTATTTTCAAATACAATTCCTGAAGCTTGGGTAATTTGATAAAAACCTCTGGCATAGCTTGAAGATGCAGCCAATGCAGCAGTTCCATCCAAGGAAATAGTATTATGATAAATGAACACATTATCTGAGCTGGAATTGTAAATACCAATCACATTTCCATTTCCGGTTAAATTATAAATCAGGTTATTAATAATTCTGTTTTCCATTCCGGCAAAACCATCATTACCTGTAAAATAAATTCCATAGAAATCGCCTGTTGCGGTATTATCTCCACCAAACGGATTGGAAATTCTGTTTTTAGAAATTTCAGCACTAACACTTAATCCTGTAAAATAAATTCCGTAGAAAGTAGATACAGTAGTACGAGATGGGCGTTCAATATTATTGCCTTCAATAAGGGTATTAAAAGAGCCCAACACATAAATACCATAAAAATAAGTGTCGGTAATATTGTTACCTACAATAAAGTTATTTCTATTGGCTTCAGTGCTACTTCCCACTAAGGTAATACCATAGTAACCTCCTGTAATGTTGTTATTGGTAATAATATTATCATCACAAAGCACAGTTCCTGTTCCTGTAGCAGATGTTGCAGAGCCGCTAATTACTATCCCTGCATAATTTGTAGAAGTTTCACTTGGGTCAATATTAATGGTACAACCATTAATCATGTTATTGTTGGCATCATTCATCAATTGGAATCCAAATCCATATTGTGATGCTGTTCTTCCGGCAGCATTTACCACCAAATCATTAAAATTGATATAATCAGCGCCATTTAATTTAATTACGGCTCTTTCATTGGAATTGCTGGAAGCATAAGTAATAGCCTGGTTATTCCCATTAAATGTAACAGTTGCAGTTGGGCCGGCTCCCGGAACCTCATTCATGATGAGTTGTTCATTGTATGGTCCGTTTAACACATTAAAGGTTACATTACCACTAATACCACAGCTTATATAATTATATGCCTCATTAAAATTTTGGAAGTTAGTTGAGCTTGCGGGTGAAAGTCTGTCAATAGTAAAGACACCTTGTACAGCAGCAGGCGTATTAACGGTAATTACGTTTGATGAAACGGTTGCTCCACAAGTAATATTTAGACGGTATGTTGTGGAGGCTGTTTGAGAAGTATTTAAAAATAAAGTGTTAGCACCCGGGATATCTGTCCATGTTGTACCATCCGGAGAGCTTTGCCATTGGAACGTTTGTCCGGTTCCGTTAGTACCGCCTGAATAAGACATTGTGAAAGGAATTCCTAAGCACACATTGGCTGCCGAAGAGGTTATTGTTCCTGCTGTGGGAGGGTTGGTACAAGGGCCACCCGGCGTAAAACTTATTTGAAGAAATGGTCTTCTGTCATTTATATCTGAAATGGAATTAGTAGTTGCTGATAAAGTGCCGGCATTACCCAAAACCGTTTGGCCGGTACCATAAATTTTATCTACCACGGTTGACCACAACCATTCAAAGGTTCCTGTTGTAGCGTTACCTGCAATGGCATTACAATCCCATTCTGTAGAAACCTCCAGAGACCCACCGGTATAAATAAAAGGAGTAGCGAAGTTAAAGGGTATATAATCCGGTGCCATAGTGGCCGGGATGGTTTGGTTTGTATTTTCATAAACCATTTGGGCGCCTGTGTTTAAATTAGCCCAGGTTTCACTTGCCAGTGAAAAAGTAGTGGCGGTAGAATTTTTTAGATAAACCCTAAAAATTGCACCGGGCCCTGTAGTGGTGGCATTATTATTTTTTGCCCAACCTACTCCATTAATCATTGCTCCGGTAGTAATACCTACCGCTGCAAGTTCATCAGCGGTATATAAATAAGCATAACGACTTGCATCATAAGCGCTACTAGCTGCCGACCGATAAATGGGTCCGGCATTATACTGTGGCGTGCCGGCTGTTCCGGTGCTAATTACTACTGTTTGCGCATTTAGCGACAAAACACTTGTAATACCGCAGAAGATAAAAATGAAAACTCTGCTAATAAAGGTATTCAGGTACACTTTTTTCATAATCCTTATTTATATATAAACTATAAAAGAATAAAAAATTACAGGCCTAATAGTAATCTTCAACAGGGTGGCAGAATTGCTTAGCCTTTCGTAAGAGTTGGATAATTAGTTGATTATCAAGAATGAATTAAGGTATAATTAGAATTGAAGAACACATTCTGAAAATCAGCCCCCAAACTTAAACATTATTGTTAAATAAAAACTAAAGCAAGGTGTTTTTTTCTGTCTATTTTTACAAACGATATTAATAAATACAATCTTTATTAAATATAATCTTCACACATTTTAAATTAATAAGACAAGTTTTCCTTGAGTTGGATTTTGAGTAATTGGGTAGTTTTTACGATATTTGATTAATTACACACCAATGACAGTTTATATCAGGCAGGCCGTTGTTGTTTCTCCCTCCTCGCCTTTCCATTTGCAAACGGTTGATATTATTATTGAAAACGGAATTATTACTGATATTAATCTCCAGTTAGAAAGGCCTCAAAACGCCCAAATTATAGACATTAAAGGAATGCATATTAGTACCGGCTGGGTAGATATAATGGCAGATTTTGGAGAACCGGGATATGAATATCGTGAAACACTTTTGTCGGGAAGTACGGCTGCAGCAGCCGGCGGATTTACTGATGTGCTCATTTCGCCGGAAACCAAACCGGTAATTTCAGGTCGTAGTATGGTTACTTTCATTAAAGATAAGGCATCCATTACCCGGCTTCATCCTGTTGGAACTATTTCAAAAGATGCTCAGGGAAAAGAACTTGCAGAAATGTATGACATGGCAGAATCCGGTGCTGTAGCCTTTTCCGATGGATTTAAACCGATACAACATGCAGGCGTCATGGTTAAAGCATTACAATATGTATTGCCAATAAATGCCAATATTATTCAAATTCCTTACGATCGTTCAATAGGAACAGAAGGGTTAATGAATGAAGGAATCACCTCAACCCGAATAGGCTTACCGGGTACTCCTGCACTTGCTGAAGAACTAATGATAGCCCGGGATATTGAATTGGTTAAATACACCAAATCCAGGCTCCATATTGCCGGAATCAGTACCCAAAAAGGAATGGAAATGATTAAACAGGCAAAAAAAGAAGGTTCCCAAATTACCTGTTCAGTAACACCCTATCACCTGCACTTTTGTGATGAAGATCTTGTACATTATGATACTAATCTGAAGGTTTTTCCTCCATTGCGCACAAAACAAGATAGAGAAGCGTTGATTGAAGGAGTAAAACAAGGTTGGATTGATGCCATTACTTCACTACATCGGCCTGCACACAAAGATGAAAAAGAATGTGAATTTGAATATGCACAATTTGGTATGGCAGGTATTCAAACAGCATTTTCTGCTACTTTTAATTTGATTGGTGATATAAACATCATTGTACAACGATTTACTGCTGCACGAAATATCTTCAACCTGCCTCAGGAAGAAATTGCTACCGGTAGGCCTGCATCTCTAACATTATTTAATCCGAATGAAAATTTTATCTTTACAAATAAACAGTGCTATTCTCTTTCACATAATAATGCGTTTTTAGAAAAACCACTTCGTGGAAGAGTTTTGGGTACTATAATTCAAAACAAAATCTACCTAAACCAATGATTTCACTCAGCCCAACTATAAAAGGACTGATAACTGCCATTTTAATGATTACCGTTTCGATACTAATCTTTAATGGGCAAGGTAATTTTGAAAATAACCTTCAGTATATTACCTATGGCCTTTACATAGGAGGTATTGTATGGACACTTGTTTCATACAGCCACAAAGAAGTGCTAAAAACATTTAAAACATACTTCACAGAAGGGTTTAAGTGTTTTATTGTAATTACTTTTTTAATGGTAATATTTACGGTTGGTTTTTTGAAAACAAATCCCGGTATGCGTGAGGAGATGGCACAAAATTACCGAACCGAACTTATTAAAAAGGGTGATAAAACGCCTGCCGAAATTGACAGCATGGTAATTCAGGCAAAAGAATACTATGTTACTATGGTAGCTTCAATGACTATTTTCGGATATTTACTAATTGGTGCTGCCACCACAATTATTTTCTCCCTGATTTTGCTGCTACGAAAAAAGAAATCATCTTTTGAACAAATGTCGTCATTCAAATCAGACCAATTATTATGATGGATATTTCGGTGGTAACGCCATTATATAATGAAGAGGAATCTCTCCCTGAGTTGGCAGCATGGATAGACGAGGTGATGAAAGAAAATAATTTTTCTTATGAAGTGATTATGGTTGATGACGGCAGTTCAGACAACTCATGGGAAACAATTTGCCGTTTGGGTAGGTCAAATGCAAATGTTAAGGGGATTAGATTTCAACGTAATTATGGTAAAAGTGCAGCATTAAATGAAGGGTTTAAAGCGGCATCAGGTAATGTGATTATTACTATGGATGCTGATCTGCAGGATAGTCCTGATGAAATACCGGCACTGTACAAAATGATAGTAAAAGATAATTATGATATGGTGAGCGGTTGGAAGAAGAAACGCCACGACAATACCTTTACTAAAAATATTCCTTCAAAGCTTTTTAATATGGTTGCTCGCAAAAGCTCGGGTATAAAATTACATGACTTTAATTGCGGATTAAAAGCATATAAACAAAAAGTAGTTAAAACCATTGAGGTATATGGAGAAATGCACCGGTATATTCCCATTATTGCCAAATGGAGCGGCTTTAGAAAAATTGGAGAAAAAACAGTATCCCACCAAGCACGGAAATATGGCGTTACCAAATTTGGATGGGAGCGCTTTATTAATGGATTCCTGGATCTGAGCACCATTATGTTTGTGAGCAAGTTTGGAAAGCGGCCTATGCATTTCTTTGGGTTATGGGGTAGCTTAGTTTTCTTTTTCGGTTTAATTATTTGGATTTATTTATTTATTGCAAAATTTGCATTTCAGAAATATAATATGACGGATAGACCGCTGTTTTATATTGGCATCATTAGTATTGTAATTGGTGTTCAATTATTCTTAGCCGGTTTTTTAGGAGAATTAATTTCACGAAATTCGAGTATCCGTAACAGTTACCTAATTGAAGATAAATCCGGTTTTTAAAAAATATCAGTATTATCACACTAACCGAAACCCATAAACGAGTTGTAATAATAGGACCGGCACATCCGCTGCGTGGCGGGTTGGCTTCATTTAATGAGAGGCTGGCAACCCAGTTTATAGCAGAAGGTAATGAGGTATTTATTTATACTTTTACCTTACAATATCCTTCTTTCCTTTTTCCGGGAAAAACACAATACAGTACTGAACCGGCACCAAATAACCTAAACATTATTCCTTCCATAAATTCTATCAACCCGATAAACTGGTGGAAGGTAGGCAAGGCTCTCCGCCGCCTTCAACCCAATTTAATTGTTGTAAGATATTGGTTACCTTTTATGGGCCCGGCCTTTGGTACCATTTTAAGGCAAGCAAAAAAGAATAAGAAAACAAAGGTGGTGTGTATAGCTGATAACATTATTCCTCACGAAAAAAGGCCGGGAGATAAATGGTTTACCCGTTACTTTATAAAGCCGGTAGATGCCTTCATCACCATGAGTGAAAAAGTAATGAGTGACCTGAGGCAATTTTCTCAAAAACCGGCACAGGTAATATCTCATCCACTCTATGATAATTTTGGAGATATTATTTCTCAAAAGGATGCCCGGCAATTTTTAGGTATTCCGGAAAGTAAGAAAATTGTCCTCTTCTTTGGTTTTATAAGAGCCTATAAAGGACTTGATATGTTATTAGAAGCCATGCATCTTTTAAAAGAAAAATATGCTGAGCAACCCAACGAAATGCCACAGCTATTAATTGCGGGAGAGTTTTATGAAAACAGAGAACGATATGATGAATTAATTGAGAAATTTCAGTTGGCCGATTCCTTAATACTGCATACTGATTTTATTCCGGATAGTGAGGTGAAATTTTATTTATGTGCGGCAGACGTAGTTGCTCAACCCTATCATCGGGCAACCCAAAGCGGAGTTACTCCATTGGCCTATTATTTTGAAGTACCTATGGTGGTAACCAAGGTGGGAAATTTGCCCAACATGGTTCCGGATAATATAGCAGGGCTTATTGCGGAACCAAATGCCATATCATTTTCGGATACCCTTATCCGTTATTTTGAAATAGGGAAAGCTCATTTTTTACCCGGAATACAGGAAGAGAAGAAAAAATATCAATGGACTAACCTCACCCGGGCAATATGGAATAGTTAATTTCATACAAAAATCCAGATAGTATCTTTGCACAAACAAGTTGAAGTATGATTTATAGAAGTAAAGCCCCTTTACGCATTGGACTAGCAGGTGGTGGAACAGATGTGAGCCCTTACTGCGATTTATATGGTGGTGCCATCCTTAATGCAACCATATCCTTATCTGCATACGCAACCATAGAAATCATAAATGAACCTCAAATTATAGTAACCGCCTTAGACAGACGCGAATCTGAAACCCACCCCTTATCAACATCACTTCCTATTAACGGCACACTTGACCTGTTAAAGGGAGTCATCAATCGTATTCAAAAAGATTATGGCGCTTTTAAAAAAGGATTTCGGCTATCTACCTATGTGGATGCTCCGGCGGGTTCCGGCTTAGGCACCTCCTCTACCCTGGTGGTAGCTATTATAGGTGCGTTTGTTGAAAAAATTAAATTACCAATGGGTGATTATGATATCGCCCATTATGCATTTGATATTGAAAGAAATGATCTTCAATTAGCCGGTGGCAGGCAGGATCAATATGCAGCTATGTTTGGAGGAGTAAACTTTATGGAGTTCTATCAAAACGACAGAGTTATCGTAAATCCTTTGCGTATTCGTCCCCAATACATGCACGAATTAGAAAATAATCTGCTGCTCTATTTTACTTCTACATCACGCGAAAGCGCCACTATTATTAAAGAACAAATGAAGAATGTAAACAACCATCATGAAAAGAGTATTGAAGCCATGCACCAGCTTAAAACACAAGCGAAGATGATGAAAGAAGCTTTATTAAGAGGGAAGTTGGATGAAATTGGAGAAATTTTAGATTATGGTTTTGAGCAAAAAAGGAATATGGCTGCTAATATAAGTAACGCGGATATTGAGAAGATATATGATGCAGCAAAAAAGGCAGGTGCCACTGGTGGAAAGATTAGCGGTGCAGGTGGAGGTGGATTTATGATATTTTATTGCCCGGTTAATAATAGATTCGCTGTGGAAGACACCTTGTTACAATTTGGCGGAGAGGTAAAGAAATACAATTTTACAAAATATGGCCTTACTACCTGGAGTGTTTAATAAGATATTTGCTTACCATTTTTACATTGCATAAAACCTTCATTAACTTTATCTGAACTTTCCATATATGCAGAAAAAAATTTTCGATATTATCAATGCTTCAATAGCCGTAAAGCAAGACGTTTTACAAGATGCCTTATTATTAAAAACAGTTGAACATTCTATTGAAGAAATTGTAAATGCTTTTAAGAGCGGTAATAAAGTATTGTTTTGCGGTAATGGTGGAAGCGCCGCCGATGCACAGCATTTAGCAGCAGAATTCAGCGGCCGGTTTTATACAGACAGAGATGCCTTACCTGCCGAAGCACTACATGTTAACACCTCTTATTTAACCGCAGTGGCTAATGATTATAGCTATAATGAAATCTATTCCCGGTTAGTAAAAGGAATTGGTGTGAAGGGAGATGTGTTGGTAGGGTTAACCACTTCAGGAAATAGTGAAAATATTATCAGGGCTTTTGAAGTTGCCAAACAAAAAGGAATAACCACCATTGGTTTTACCGGAGCTTCCGGAGGAAAAATAAAACCATTATGCGATTACCTGATAAATGTTCCTTCCAAAGACACCCCACGAATTCAGGAATCACATATTCTAATTGGACATATCATTTGCCAATTAGTTGAGGAAAAAGTATTTGGGTAAAAAGCAATAAATCACTGCCTACATAAAAGCCAATCATTTAATAAAAATCACTTCAAGCTATTCTTATATGCCTTAATACATTTGCTTTTAATCTATCATAATAACAACTCCCTTTTAAAAATAAATTACTTTTATTTTAATTATTTCATCTTGCTTCAATTCAAAGCTAGCTTTTTTAAAGCTAGGTCTATTCGTTACATTAATAGATTGATAATTGGAGAACCCAATACCTTCTTTTGGAAAAATCATTCCTTTATCAACCTTCCCATTTTTATTCTCATCATGAAGAACACTAACGGCATAACTGCCTTTGGATAAGTTATAAAAAGTTACTGTTAGCTTATTATTAATGACTTCTGCCTTCTCCATTTTAAAATAGCGTTTAAAATGCTCATCAGGAATTGAGCCTTCCTTATTATACAAGGCTACCATCATGGCTCCCTTTGTGTTTCTAAAATTTTCAACTACTACCGTTAGTTTGAAATTTTCATCCTGGCTATAAGAAGATGGGCTAATAAATAGAAACGAATGGAATAAGATTATAACGAATGTTATTTTCACTTTAAAATACTTTTTTGAGTTTTGAACTTTTCCTTCACATTATCCACAACGAAATATACCAATGGCACTAAGAATATGGTAAGAATTAAAGAAGAGATTAAGCCGCCGATAATTACCCATGCCAGGCCATTTTTCCATTCTGCAGATGTGCCGGTTGCTAATGCAATAGGTAGCATACCAATTGCCATTGATAATGTAGTCATTAAAATAGGCCGCATTCTTCCCTTACTTGCTTCAATAATAGCTTGCCGAAACGGTAAACCTTCCTCTTTTAATTGATTGGTAAAATCAACAATCAAGATTGCATTTTTGGTAACCAACCCCATTAACATAATTAAGCCTAATAAGGCAAACAGGCTAATATTACTTAATGATAAATTCAATGCCAGAAAGGCTCCGATAGCAGCAACAGGAATTCCGAATAAGGCTACAAAAGGATAAATATAGCTATCATATAATGCTACCATAATAAGATAAATGAGAATAAATGAAACCAATAAAACTGAGCCTAAAGCAGTGAAACTATCATCCTGGCGTTTAATGTCGCTTCCCCAATTCATCTGTACGCCTTCAGGTAATGGGTTTTTATTTACGTAAGCCACCACATCATCCGCTACTGTACCTGAAGGGCGTCCTAGGGCATCAGCAGTTAAAGTAACCGCAGGTTGTCTATCTTTCCTTTCTAACAAAGAAGGGGAATTGGCTCTTTCAATAGTAGCAAATTGAGAAACTTCAACCGGAATGCCCATTGGGTTCACTATACTAAGTTTATTTACGTCATCATAATTTTTACGATTAAATTTATCCAGCCAAACCCTTACAGGATATTCAGTTCCATTTTCAGTTAGTAATGCATCATCATTTCCGGAAAATGCAGTGCGCAAATGCATACCTACGTATGCTGTGTTCAAACCCAATCGTTGCATCTTATCTTTATCGGGGATAACCCTTAATTCCGGGCTTCCTGTTTCTACCGACAAACGGACATTATCAGCCCCGGGTATCTTTTCAATAATAGACTTTAAATTTTGTGCTGATTGCATCACCTGATTGAGTGAAGAGCCGCTCAATGTAATTTCAATAGGTGCCGATTTTGGAATTAAACCTAACGTACTAATGGAGAAATTAATACCCTGAAATTCCTTTTGCAAACTATCTCTCAGCATTTGCATAAAACGTTCAGTAGAGCGGTTATTTATTTCCTTCTTAGATTTTAACTGAACAGTAAATTCAGATTTGTTCTGAGCACCAACACCCAAACTCCCGATCCCTGTACTTGGGCCTCCTATGTTACTAAACAAAGTAGCTACTTCAGGTTGTTGAAGAATATAGGTTTCAATTTTTTCAGAAACCAGATTATTTTGCTCAATGGATATATTTTTATCAAACTCTAACCCTAATCGAAATTTCCCCTGATCGCCTGTGGCAATTAATTCCTTTCCAATAATTCCTTGTTTCATCAAAACTCCCGTTCCTAAAAAGAGAAGTATTACAAAGCCTAAAAAAATTAATTTGTGATGTAATACCCAATCTAATTTTTTACTATACCAGGATGTAAATTGATTTAATTGATGCTCAAACCAAAGTAAAAAACGATTAAATAGATTGGTGGGTTTAAGATTTTCCTTTTCTCCAATTCGAGAAGCCATCCATGGTGTAAGGGTAAAACCAACAAGTAAACTGGTAAGTACAGTAACAATAATTACCACTGAAAATTGCTTGAGCATATCTGCAACAAATACCTGAAGAAATAAAATAGGGACAAACACCACAACATCCACCAAGGTAATAGACACTGCAGAGTAACCAATTTCCATCCGTCCTTCTAACGACGCCTTACGCTTATCCTTTCCCATATCAAGGTGGCGTTGAATATTTTCCAAAACAACTGTTGCATCATCAACCAAAACCCCTATTACTAAAGACATGGCCAATAGTGTCATTAGATTAAGCGTATAACCCAACAGCCACATAGTTCCAAAAGCGGTAATTAATGAAGTAGGAATAGCCACGGCAACAATCAATGAATTTCGATAGCTTCTTAAAAATAAAAGCATCACAATAGAAACTAAAATAACAGCCAATATCAAATCGAAAACTACCGAGTTTACGGCTGCAATGGTATTGTCGGTGCTATCATCTGTAACTACAAATTTTACATTATTACTTACATGGTTCTTTTCAATGGTTTGAAATTGTTCTCTGATAAGCTTAGACATATCAACAGCATTGGCATCTCCTTGTTTTTTAATGAGCAGTCCAATACCATCTTTTCCATTATAGCGGCTAACGGAAGTAATTTCCTTAATTCCATCATTTACCTCAGCTATATCTTTTACAAAAATCGGGCTTTTAGAAAATGGCATGGCTACCTGAACATTCCGGATATCATTTACATTATTAAACTTCCCAACCAGACGTACCAAACTATTATCGGTTGCCGTTTGAACTTGCCCGGCAGGGATATCAATACCAGAGCGATTTATAGCGTCCACGACCTGATTAATTGAAATCTTATTCAATTTCAATTTTTCTTTATCCACACTAACTTGTATCTCTCTTTCTTCTCCTCCTAATACGGTAATTTCTGCGACTCCCCTAATTTTTTGAATCTGAGGCAAATACTCATCTTTCATTTTCTGATAAAATTCTGTGGGCTGCATATCACTTGTTGCACTTACCGACATAATTGGTAAATCATTAGGAGACACCTTACTCATCACTGGATTTTTTATATCCTTGGGCAGGTCTTTTTTAATATTGTCTATGTAGCGTTGTGCATCCTGCATGGTTTTGTCTAAATCTGTACCATACTTCAAATTAGCAATGATGATGGAAGCATTAGGTAAAGATTTAGTTACTAAATAATCTACACCCTCCAAATTAGCAAGCGCATCTTCAATTTTACGGGAAACCGAGGTTTCTACCTCATTAGGTTCTGCGCCAGGATAAACCGTTTTGATAACCACAACAGGCTGATTAAAATCAGGCATCAATTCATAGCTCAAATTTTTAAATCCAATAATTCCCATTAGCGTAAATACACTAAAGAGTACAATAATCAAGGAAGGCCTTTTGATGGATAGTTCAGTAATGTTCATAATCACTTTTACATTAATTATTACGAATTTCTATTTTCAATGGAAGTTTGCACCTGATCTAATAACTTAACTATCTCATTTGCGCCAACATGTAGTAATACAAAATCCTTCTCAGCAAGGTATCGTGTTGCATAAAGCAATTTCAACCAATAAATGGTTTCGCAAGCTTCCTTGTTTGCAATAGTTAATTGTAGAAGACATTGTTTATCGGAGGTGTTTATTGAAAAGTCTCCAATATTAGCCCCAATTCTTGTTCCCGAACGTAGGAGCAGCTCAGAGAGCACATACTCTTGCTTTTCATTTTGTAAAGACTTGATAACCTCCACCACATTAATGGCAAAGGCAAAGCTCTTTTGTTGTAAAATATTTCCTTTCATATTAATCAGCACTTAATCTTTAATTAAAACATTTGCATTATTAAATAAGTTGATAAAACCACCGGTTACGTAAATGTCGCCAGCTATTAATCCATTTTCAACCAATACCCTATCTCCAAAGTTTTTGGTGATTTTAATAGGATGAAGTATTGCTCTTCCATTTTTTATAAGATAGACATTAGAACTACCCTCTTCATCAATAACAGATGATGAAGGAATTAAAATGCCGGTCTCATCATGATTATCATTTAGAAACACTTTACCAAACATCCCGGATTTAATTTGAGCACTGTTTGTATTGTTAACTTGAAATTGAATTGGGAATAAATTTCCGGGATTACTTTTACTGGAAATCATAATCATTCTTCCCAAAAGTGGTATTTCGGCATAAGCATCCGCCAAAACCTTATACTCTTTCCCTAATTGAAATAATCTAATATCATTCTCGGGGGCATTTATTGTAAAACGTAATGAGTTGATATCCGTAATTTGCAGCAAAGGCATTCCTGGCGCAGCAAAGCCTCCTACTTCATTAAGTTTGGCAGTTACTACACCATTAAATGGAGCTTTAATATAAGTCTTGCTGATTTGTTCTAACAAGGTAGCTCTTTGCACTTTAGCCGACTTTAACCCCAAAGCTGCCTTTTCCAACTGAACACCCTGTACAGCATCTGCATTTGTTAAAATGATAAATCTCTTCACATCATCTTCTAACCCGCTAATTTGTACTTCCACTGTTTGTAATTGCAACTTTAATAATGAATTATCTAATTGAATTAGGGTTTGTCCTTTCCCAACCTCTTCTCCAACATCTACAAAAACTGAATTAATTTTACCCTGTATATCAGCGCTAATCTTTGTTTCTTTATTAGGCTCAAAAGTACCGGCATAGAATCCACCAAATTTTATTTGTTCTACTTTAACAGTATCCGTTAAAACAGAAACCGGGTTTTCCATATCAAACTGATAAACTTTTTCTTTAGTAATCTTTTTATTGCTTACTAATTTTAAAATTGTTAAAGCAACAACTAAAACAACAAATAATATCAACATAATTTTTTTCATATTTTTCAATATTTATTTAATAGGTCCATTCTGTTCCTATATTATTCAAAGACTTTAAAATGTTATTCCCATAATTGTTCCGTTAGCCATTTTAAGCCCCAAATCAGCTTTGAGATAGTCTATTACTGCATTCAGATATTGCTGTTGGGCATCCCGAAGTGAATTATCTGCTAATAAAATATCTGTTAAGCTTGCTGTTCCTTCCTTTTGTTGCAAAATCGTTTGGTTATAGATTAACTGAGCTAATGCAATATGGTTTTGAGTATGGAGAACAGTTTGCTCTGCAACAATCTTTTGACGAGAAAAATTTATCAAATCCATATTGTTCCTTTCATTTATTAATTGAGTTTGTAAATTAGTATTACTAATATGACGTTTCAATTGATTAATTTTTCTGTGGGTAATCGTTCCGTTGAAAATTGGATAGGTTAATTGTAAACCGGCAAATCCAACAGGAAAGAATTTTAAAAAATCATTGGGCTTTTTATCATATCCAAAACCCGATACTCCATAAGCAGCTGTCAAGCTAACAGAAGGCAGATATTTGGATTGTTTTAGGGTTTTTAATTCATTGGTTAAGCTTTCTAGTTGAGTCTGAGCAATCCGAATATCTATATTAATTTGTGGAGGAGAATCTGGTACGCGATGAAAAGTAATGATATTTTCCACCATTACCGTGCTATCGATATCAACGCCCATATTCAGCTTTAACGCATTTAAGACCTGAACATATTTGTTTAGAATTACTTCCCTTTGTGTGCTTAATTGTTCAGCCTGGAGTTTCACCTTATTAACATCTGTACCGGTTGCCAAAAGTTGATCTTTTAACAATTGGATATTGTGTAAGAGCTTACTGTTATTTTGAAGGTTAGAATCTAAAAAAGATAATTGATTTTTTAAAATCTGAGCATTGTAATACAACAAGGTAACATCATACAAAACCTGTTCAACCGATTTTTGAAATTGAAGTTTTGAAAATTCAGTTGCTACTTTAGCGTTTTTAATAGCACCCAATATCTGTGGGTTGTATAAGGGCATTGCCAATTGTACATTTGCACTGATGTTATGCGGAACACCAAATTGAGCCTCTTTAAATTGTCCGGAAGGAACCTGAGGATTAAAAATATCCATCGGCATAAGTTGTGTAGGCAATTCTAAGAAATACTTATACTCTGAATTTGCGAAAACTTTTGGTATCAGATTCGCTTGTGCTTCTTTAGTACGTTGTGTGCTAATATCAATATTATTTTGATTCATCTGCAATGTTTTGTTATATAGCAATGCAGTATCAAGGCATTGTTTCAATGTCCATACATTTTGCGCCTGAACAGTGCTCCATCCCATTAAGAAAAAGAGCAAAAAAGAAAGTTTGTGAATACTAACTAACATATTAAATTAAATTTTTTTATCACCCTTATTTTAATCTCCTCCTATCATTTTTGAACTTATACCTTTTTTATTGGAGTGTTCCGCTATTAAAATTCCTGCCAAGTGTAAAAGAATAAATATTGGGAACCAATAAATTCCCCATTTATGAACAGATTCAATAGTATGTTTCCATAAAGGGAAGAACCCTTTTTCGATACTTACACCGGTTATAGCAGAAACAAATACAAAAAAATAAAAGTAAACATAGGTAAATCCCTGAAGCCGCTCTTTCAAAGGTTGCACTGCTTTAAACGGATTAGGAAATCGAATCCCTTTAATTAGCATATATGCAATGCGAGCTAAAAATGCGAAAATCATAACATGAGCAAATAATTCATGCCATTGCCACATCGGAGCCCGAATACTTTTTGCAATATCGCTCATCTGCTCCTTCGACAATAAGGTTGTTTTGCTTTCAATTTTAGCAACCATATTATTTTTATTCATCCAATACATTCTCAAAAAGCCAGTAATAAAAAGAACTGGCATAACAATAACCATAATCCAATGCAGTAAGCGATGAAAAAACGTAAATTTCCTTTGTGTCATTATATTTTCAGTGCCATTCATTTTAATTTATAGTTTAAGTTAAATTAATGATCATCTTCTATGAAGCCTTCTCTTTTTTGTAATACGTTAAATAAAGTGCAAGGCCGGTGAATACAAAGCCTCCTACCAAGTTACCCAGTGTAGCAGGTAGTTGATTCCAAAGCCACCAATCGGAAATGGTAATAGGCGCACCCAACATCATACCGGTAGGTATTACAAACATATTCACAACACAGTGTTCCAAACCCAGGGCAAAAAAGGTGAAAATTGGAAGCCAAATAGCCACTATTCTTCCTATGGTAGAGGAAGAGCTCATCCCCATAACAACTCCCATAGTTACCATCCAATTACACAACACGGCCTTTACAAAACAAATTATAAGCCCATCACCCCCTACTTCTTTGTATGCAAGGGTTTTACTTTTTGCTACTGAAATTACCTTAGTTACAATATCAGCATCAAAGCTATGGCCCAGCTTGGTTATATAAATAAAGAACAAACCACCAAAAACCACACTACCTAATAAGTTAGCAAAAAAGGCAAATGCCCAATTATATAACATCCCTTTTAAACCGGCCTTTTTTGCCATTACTGCCATAGGAAGTGCAGCAAAATTTCCGGTCACCAATTCCATACCTAATAAAATCACCATCACAAAACCCACCGGAAAAGCCAAAGCTCCAAGTGAATAAATATCAGTTTGAACTGCAACAATGAATGCGAGAACTGTTCCAAACCCAAGATAACTTCCAGATAAAAAACCTCTGATTAAAATATCTTTAACCGGCAGCTTCGCCTTGTAAGCACCATAGTCCACTAAATGAGACACTATTTCTACAGGCTTATAACTATCCATTTTACATTTAAATTTGGGATTAAGAAAGTAGATAATCAGTTAAATAAAAACCGCTTAATCCAATCAATAATGTCCACAATTCTGTCAAATTCACATTGAAAGAAAGAGGATTTATTGCAAAACCCAAACCTATAATTTTCAAAATATTATTCATTAATATTTTTTTCCCTTAATTACGCTCTATCATTTTTAAAATACCTTCTAATACGGCTTTCCCGTCCTTTACCAAATTTGATTTATGCCCGGACAATTTCCATTTCAATACCGCCATGCGCATCCCACCAATAATAATTGTGGTTAATGTTGAGGTCCCAATTAATTTATTGTACTGCCCATCCCCTTTACCTTCTTTAATATTTGAAGAAACATATCCTTGCATCATTTCCATAATTTCTTCAACTTTTTTGCTTAACCCTTCATCAAAATGAAAAATACTCTCTGCAAAAAGAACACTAATTATTGCAGGCTTCCTGGTAAATGCTTGTAATTGGGATTTAAAAATTATCCGCAACTTATTTCCGGCATATTCATTTTCCTTATACACAATAGCTTCAATCCGATTTTTCATTTCAGTTTTAAAATACTCCAGTAAACTATAAAGAATTTCATTTTTACTCTTGAAATGACGATATAAGGCCGGCTCAGACAAACCTATATCTTCTGCAAGTGTTTTTATTGTTAAATGTTGAATACCAAATTTTGAAATTCTAATAGTAGCAGCCTCCATAATCTCCACCTGCCTTTCAGTAAATTGTTGGTGATACATAATTTTTCCTTTATTAGTTAGTATTCACTAACAAAAGTAGAAATTACTTTTATATGAACCAAATATTTTTAAAAGGAACTTATGCCTCTTTTAAAAACTTATCAGATATTCAGAAAGCTCACCCACCCATTTTATTTTTGTAAATACTTAATACTCAACTAAAAAGCAATATGCTTGAGGCTACTAAATGACCAACAAAACAATTTTTAACGGGTTTTAATAGTTTAGCTTTTGGGTGCCTATTATTTTTTCAGAAAGGTTAAACGCATTAATATATTTATTTTTTACTCCACATAGTTTCGATTTATGCACCATTTAAAATCTAAAATGAACTACGTTTTTTATTAACTTCATCCATCCTAATGTTGACTTTAAATAACAATCAAACAAATCTAAATTATGATTGAGGAAGCTGTTATCCTATCAGGCGGACTTGGAACCCGATTAAGGAATACTGTTCCGGACATCCCAAAAACGCTTGCTCCTGTAGGAGAAAGCCCATTTTTAAAGTATGTAATTGATTTTTTAATACTGAATGGTGTTAAGCATTTTGTTTTTTCCTTAGGTTTTAAGCACGAACTTATTTCGCAATATATCAGTACTCAATTCCCTAACCTTAATTATACTATAGTAGTTGAAAAAGAGCCTTTAGGAACAGGAGGTGCTGTCTTTAATTCATTAAAAGCGTGTAAGGATGAAAATATATTTATTGTAAATGGTGACACTTTATTTAAAATAGACCTTTCCCTGCTTTCACATTTTCATTTAAAAAATGAAGCAGCTTGCACCTTATCCCTTAAGTATATGAAAGACATTAATCGTTACGGAGTAGTAGAAATAAACAGTAGTGGCACGATTACAGGATTTAAGGAAAAAGCTAAATATCATAACGGACTGATTAACGGTGGCGTATATGCGTTAAATATACCTCGCTTTATGCAAGCTACTTTTCCTGAAAAATTTTCCTTTGAAAAAGAATACTTAGAGAAATATATTGGTAATCAAAAAATAATGGGCATGGTTCAGGATGCCTATTTCATTGACATTGGTATTCCTGAAGATTTTGAAAAGGCTAACCGGGAGCTTGGTAATCTTACATAATTGCGTACCTTACCAAAATGCGGCATAAACCACTTCCTATTATCAGTAAGGCATGGACACTCTTTTTAGATCGTGACGGAGTAATAAATCAGGAAAAACATAATGATTATATCAATACCTGGGAAGAATTTTCATTTTATCCGGGTGTCCTTCAAGCCATGTCTATTGTTGCGCCACTATTTAACCGCATCATTATTATAACCAATCAAAGAGGGGTGGGCAAAGGCCTTACAAAATTAGAAGACCTCCTGGCCATCCATACTAATTTAAAAAAAGAAGTGAAGGCGCATCACGGTCGTATAGATGATATTTTCCATTGTGCAGACCTTGATGACAATAGCATAAATAGAAAGCCAAATAAGGGTATGGCATTACAAGCCGCAAAGCAATTTCCAGACATCAATTTTTCACAATCCATTATGGTGGGGAACACCCTAAGTGATATGCAATTTGGCCGGAATATAGGCGCCTACACTGTGTTCCTACCTACTACTCGGCCTGAAGTAGATTTACACCACCAGCATATTGATATGGTATTTCCATCCCTCCTGGAATTTGCCAAAGCTATTAATAATAAGGTTTAGTTAATACACCCGTAAAATCTCATTTCAAAAAAATGTTTACCTAATTTTATTTAATGAAAATAATCCAGCAGGTAATTTTATTTTGCCTCCTTCCATTTTTATCTCAGGCACAGCTTTCTTCTACCAACAGAAATGACTTAGTAAAAAAAGAAGATTCACTTAAAATCCATGCAAAAGAAATTTTATTTGGGCTAGAATTAAATGATCGTTTTATTGCCGACAGTATATTTACCCGGCAATTTGTAGAAGCTTTAAAAACTCCCTATTCCTTTCAATATCCTTTCGATTCATTAGAAAGCATTTCACGTTTGTACGCCCCTGATAGCTCCTTCCGTATTATTACCTGGAACTTGTATATCAATGATGCAAGCGCCAGGCGCCACGGAGCCATTCAAATGCGTACGCCTGATGGCTCATTAAAACTTTTCCCACTTCTTGACAAAAGTGAGGAGTTTAAGGATATTGCTCAACCTATAACTGATAACCTAAACTGGATTGGTGCTGTGTATTATCGCGTCTTATTAAAGGAATATGGAGGTAAAAAATACTATACCCTTATTGGTTTCGATGAAAATGATTTGCGAAGTAATAGAAAGATAATTGATATCCTTCAGTTTGAAAATGGCAAGCCGGTATTTGGTGCACCACTCTTCAGCTTTCCCAGCAATAGCATTTTTCCAAAAAAGACAAATCGCTTTGTAATGGAATACAAACGTAATGCAGGAGTAAGACTTAATTACGATGAAACCATGGATCTTATTGTAATGGAGCACTTAATATCAGAAACCAATGAACCTAATAAAAAATACACGCTAATAGGTGATGGTGATTATGAAGCATTAAAATGGATGGAAGGTAAATGGACGTACATAAGCAAGATATTTTTTGAAATAACACCCGATGGGCAGGCCCCTTTACCGAACAAAATTTTGGATGATAAAGGAAATATTGATGAATCAAAAGTTCCGGGATTCAAAGATGAGCCAACAAAACCTGCGTCAAAAAAGGACAAAAGAAAACAATAACCTACAATTCATCATGCCGTGATTTTTTGTAATAATTGTGCTAAACGCTCATCTATGCTTAATCTCATTTTAACTAAGTCTCAATGCTAAAATCAATAAATTTGTGCTGCATAATTGATTGAGCGGATAGAAAATGATATATAAAAGGAGTGAAACAGCGCCTATTAAAAAGGTAATTCCAAGCATTTTAGCCATATCCATTTTTATGGAAATGCTTGATGCAACCATCCTTAACACTGCACTACCTTCCATAGCCAAAGATTTGGGTGAATCACCACTCAATATGCAAAATGCCATTGTAAGTTATGTATTAACACTGGCTATTGTAATGCCTTTAAACGGATTTCTATCTGATAAGTTTGGTACCAAAAGAGTTTTCATTACTGCCCTTTCTCTATTTGGCTTAGGCTCTCTTTTCTGTGCATTATCTCAAAACTTATTACAACTGGTTCTATCCAGGGTATTACAAGGTATAGGAGGCTCCTTGATGAATCCGGTAGGTAGGCTCATTTTAATAAAGTCATATAAAAAGGATGAATTTTTACGTGCTTTTAATTATGCTGTTACGCCAGCACTTATTGGACCCATTTTAGGACCATTAGTTGGTGGTTATTTAGTTCAATACCTGAGCTGGCATTGGATTTTTATAATTAATATTCCGGTTGCTATCTTTTGTATCTTTTTATCGTTACGACACATGCCAAATTATAAAGATGCTGAAGATACATTCGATTTCAAAGGTTTCTTAATTTTTGCTGCTGCATCTTTATTATTTTCTATTTCTCTTGAATTATTAGGCCATCCAAAAAATCTCACCCCTGTGCTTACTATCATAACCGCCGGAATGGTTATGTTGTATTTATATTTCAGGTATGCAAAAAAAAGAAAGCACGCCTTATATCCCATAAGCCTCTTTAGTATCCGCACTTTTAGAATTGGCATAATCGGGAATTTGATAACCCGTATCGGAATCGGTTCCATCCCTTTACTGCTTCCACTATTAATACAAGTAGGCTTTGGGCAAAGTGCAGTAATTTCTGGATGGATAATTGCTCCAATGGCAATAACGGCAATGCTGGGAAAATCATCTTCCATTCGTTTGCTCAACAAGTTTAGTTATAGAAACACTTTAAGATTAAATACAGCGTTCATCGGTATTTTCATTATTGCACTGGCCATTCCGGGCATACATACTTCTATATACTGGTTCATTCCTTTAATTGCTATCCTTGGGTTCTTTAACTCTATTCAGTTTACGGCTATGAATTCAATTACTATTTCAGATTTAAGAAATTATCAAACAAGTGCAGGAAATAGTTTATTATCGGTAAATCAGCAACTCGCAGTAGGATTCGGAATTGCATTAGGTTCGGTTGTGTTAAGAGTATTTCAGCGGAACTTGGGAGAGCAGGAAATACACCTTGCATTTAGATATACCTTCATCGCTATCGGAGCCTTTACCATTCTTGCCGGATTGGTTTTCAGAAGGCTTCATTCCAGTGATGGAGAAAATTTAAGGTCAAAGAAGGTTATCAACAAAACGAGCGAACATTAAAAGATATTGCCAGATTATTTTTTGAACTGTAAATATAAATCTTCGTATGCCTTTACCATCTCTTTAACGCTATGGTGTTTGTGCATACTATTATAGGCTTCTTCTCCAAGATGAGTTCTTAACTCTTTGCTTTTGGCAAGGCTTATTATCGCACGTGAGAGGTTGGGTACCATAGCCTCATTTTCAATCAACAACCCGTTGATGTTATTTTCAACAATTTCAGTAGTACCATCTACCCTGCTTACCACCACCGCCTTTCGCATAGCCATAGCTTCCATAAGCGCCAACGGAAGTACTTCCCACAATGATGGCAGAAGAAAAACATCTATATTGGATAATACATCCGGCACATCTTGCCTGAATGATGTTAATACAACCTTGTCTTGTATCCCCAACTTTTCAATCCACAAAATCCCTTCTTTTTTTAATTCTCCATCTCCCACCATCAACAACATAATATTATCAACTTTTTTAGATGCCTCTGCAAAAGCCTTTATAAGATTGAGTGGCTGCTTTTGAACTGTGAACCGGGCTATTGATGCAAATAAAACTACATTTTCCGGAATATTAAATTCCTTTCTCAAATTTTTAAAACTCAGCTCAGGATTGAATCGTTGGGTATCTATGGTATTTTGAATAATAGCCGGATTAAATTCATTTCCAAAGAGTGCCTTACCTGTATCTCTGTTTGAAAAAGCTCCACACACATTCAAAGTAGCCTTACGGGTTAGAAATTTCTCAGCTTGTATCCGTAGGTTCTTAACAATAAAATTTTGATCAGGGTGAAACGACCACCCATGGCAAGTATAGATAAGTGGTAAATTTATTTTTTTTGCAGGCTTAAACAAATTGGAGCAGGCACGGGTACCATGTGCATGAATTAAATCTATTTTTTCATCTACCATCAACTGCTGTACTTTTTTCCAAACTGTAAAATCAAATGGCTTTTCGGTATAAATAACATGAGCAGGAATATTCATCTCCCTTATCTTATCAACCATTGGCCCGTCTGTAAAGGAAAGAACAACCGGTTCAAATTCTTCTTTATTGATATGTTCAACAATATTCAACAGCATATTTTCACCACCACCAATCTTTCCTTGTCGAATACCCTGAAGAACCCTAAGTTTATTATTTGAATTTACCATGAGGCAGAAATAACTATTAACCGAAATGATTTTAAAAAATTCGGCAAGTCATGTTAATATTAGTCATCGAGTTTCAGTACTGCTAAAAATGCTTCTTGCGGCACCTCTACGTTTCCAATTTGACGCATCCTTTTTTTACCTTCCTTTTGTTTTTGCAATAATTTTCGTTTACGGCTAATATCCCCACCATAACACTTTGCCGTAACATCCTTACGCATCGCGCTTATATTTTCTCTGGCTACAATTTTGGCGCCAATAGCAGCCTGAATAGCAATTTGAAATTGCTGACGCGGCAAAAGCTCTTTCAACTTTTCACAAAGTTTTCGTCCAAACTCTTGTGCCCTACCCCTGTGTATTAATGCGCTTAACGCATCCACCTTGTCTCCATTTAATAAAATATCCATTTTTACAATATCACTCTCTCGATAATCTAAAGGATGATAATCGAAAGATGCATAGCCACGTGTCATGCTCTTCAATTTATCGTAAAAATCAAAAACAATTTCGGTAAGAGGCATATCAAAGGTAAGCTCTACGCGTGTTGGTGTAAGATATCCCTGATTTATTAAAACTCCTCGTTTATTGATACACAGGGTCATGATATTCCCAATATACTCAGGTTTAGAAATAATTTGAGCTCTGATAAAGGGTTCTTCCACCTTTTCCAGCTTTGTAGGGTCAGGCATTTCAGTTGGGTTATTCACCTTAACCACAACACCTTTTGAATCGGTAGCAATAAAGCTCACGTTAGGAACGGTAGTAATAACCGTTTGGTTAAATTCACGTTCTAACCGCTCCTGAATAATTTCCATGTGCAACATACCTAAAAAGCCACAACGAAAACCAAATCCAAGCGCCTGTGAAGTTTCTAATTCAAAAGTAAGTGATGCATCATTTAGCTGTAACTTATC
>CAZBBO010000005.1:0-161850 GCA_964490345.1 uncultured Ferruginibacter sp. | reverse complement strand
CCTTAATTAGTTTCTTGTAATCAGGGTCAGTTTTTTCGAGCTTGTTTAGCTTAGTTCTAAATCCAGCAAAGTATTTTTCAAGATTTGGTATTCCGGGAATTGTAGAGTTTTTCGGTGCTTGGAAGAGTTTTAATTGTGCAAAAATATCGTCAACGGTATTGTTTAACGGTGTTGCCGTTACCAAAATCACTTTTTTGCCACGGCAGATGTCAAGCAAGTTGGCGTATGATTGTGTGTTTTCATTACGGAAGCGATGTGCTTCATCTACAACGATGTAATCATAGCGTTCTAAGCCTTTTTTGATGATGTGTTCCAACTTACCTAAAGACTCCACTTCAAAACTTCTTATACCAAAATCAAAAAGAGAATCTTTCCAGTAGTCTTTCAGTACAGGAGGGCAAATAACCAATGTTCTGCCTTGCAGTTGTTGAAGCAATAAAGCCGTGATAAAGGTTTTACCTAAACCTACCACGTCAGCCAAGAAAACACCATTGTATGTTTCCAAAATTTTTTTTGCCTGAATAGCAGCCTGATTTTGGTATTTCAATTTCATAAATCCATCAGGAAGGAATGGCTCAAATTCGTCAGCCAAATTGATATCTTCTTCCAGATATTCGTATATCAGTTTTAAATAAAGTTCGTATGGTCTGATTTGGTCGTTTAGCCAAGTCTTGTTTTGAATGGTATCAACAAAGTCTTCTGAAATGTCAACCGATTCTTTCCAAAGTGTATTGAATTGTTCTTCGGCAAAAAGAACATCTCTTTTACTTCTTAACTCAACATTAAACTCACGATTTGCCACGAAACCTGATTCAGAAAAGTTACTTGACCCAGTAATTACAAAACCATAGTCTCGGTCTTCGGGCTTGAATTTCCCAATGTAAACCTTTGCGTGAATGTTTTTTGAAGGATATGCACGTATTTCAAGTTTCTTTCCATTGCCGTTATATACTTTGTCCATTGCAGGTTCTTGACAGTCGGTTTTCAGAAATTCAATAAACTTGCGGATTCCTATTTCAAGTCGATTGTCGTTTTCATCACTGTTTTCAATTTCTTCTTTTAGGTTTTGTTGGTAGCGTTTTTTGGTTCGTTGATGTGATTCAAAGTCTATTGTGCCATTTTGTTGATGGTACTGCATCATATCGTAAGAGTCTCTATCAACACTAAGCCCAACAAGAATTCTGATTTTCTCAACAGGTTCAAGTGCATCATAAAGCTGGTGAAAACCACTTGCCCTGAAATACCCAACCAATACGTCAAAAAGTTGCGTGTCTTTTAGAGTTGATTTGAACCTGCTTAATAAAGTATGACCTTCTTCATTGGTAAAGAAAGTCAAGTCTGTCTGGTCTATTTTATTGTCTATACTCATATTTACTTGCGACTTTTAATGGTGTTCAGCGTTTCTTCCAAGCCGCTTTTCAAAAATTTTAAATCTCTTAAGTTGGACAATATGAACGTTTTAATAAATTCTATCTCTATTTCCTTTTCCTGAACTTCCAAAGTCTTAGCCAGTGTCGGCAGCATTTCTATTGTCGCCACACGTTCACTTCTCTCAATCTTGCTTAGAATAGAAGTATCAATGTCGAGTTCGGCTGCAACTTTTCTTAATGGAAGTCCCAGTTTTTCTCGTCTACTTCGTAAATATTCACCAAAGGAGTTCATCTTGTTGTATTTGTTTGGACTAATTCGTCAAAAGTACGATTTATTTTTAAAGTTGTCATCCGTGCGATGGGAAAAATTACTCACAAAAACTTCGATTTCAAATGGTGCTCGTGAATCGCTTTGCTTATTTCAAGCTCTTTTGGTTTTGCGAAGGGTCGGCTTTGAGTGTCGGGCAAAACCAAATGTGCTTGAATGTGCATTGGCTGTCTTTTTACACTGACCGGTAACTATTGAGTTTGTAAAATTTAATAACTAATTAAGAGGAAGTTATTTTAATTAAATGGACTCTTAGTCTTTGATTTTTTAATCCTTGCTAAATAATAAAATGTAATTACTATTAAGAGGCTAATTCCTCCTAAAACATAGAGTAAAGACCTGGGTATATATTTAGAAATGGCATCAGGAAATATAAAAAATAAAATGGCAAAGAGCAGATAAATTATGTACGGTATTACTTTTTTCATATTGCAAGATTTAAGAGATTATTCTTTATAATTTTTCCTTTTTATTAAGGAATACCTTCTTTTAATAAAATTACTATTTATTCTTACTCAAAAGCTTTTTTAATTGGGTTATGTTTTTTAAATAAGACTGAGCCTGCGTAAGGAATGGTAGCGAAAAACCCACAACGAGGAACGAGTGCGGGCATGTAGTGAATAGCCCCACCCGCCAACAGCGGGAAACGCCCTATATGTTATATTTAATAAGTTCGTGTATTTGCAACTGTTATATTAATTGGTTTATTAAATTTTGATAAATGGAGAATGTGTTTAATAACAGAAAAAGAAAAAGGCATGATGATTAACATCATGCCTTAAAAAAAATTATTTAGTTTTTAAAAAATTGTGTTTATTGAATGTTATATCCAGTAATATGGGTACTCATATTAAAGTCTTGAATGGTACCTTGAAAGTCAATATGGATTGTTGTGCTGTTTTCTATCAAACCAACCTTTGGTGCATAGTAGTTTTGAATATTATTTTGAAAATTTGCATCCGGAACAGAAATGGGAATAGGTATCCCACTAATAGCAACAGATACGTTAGAAATTTTTGTACTCACTCTTATAACCTCATCAAAAGGCAGACTGTTTACCGTTCTGTCAAGCTCTTTTTCCTCAATTTTCATAGTTGCAGTTCCACTTAAAGTACCAACTCCGACTATTTCAACGCCCGAAACAGATTTTGTCCAAGAGGTTCCAACAGGTACATCATGTTTTAAATAAACATAATTGATTGGGTTGCCACCAACGAAACCACCCAGGTCTAAAAAGGTGCTGTAATCAACTCCATTAATGTTAAAATACTCATTAGGCCCGTTATCGTTTAAAAATACTTTGTAATTATGTCCTTCAACCAGTGTATCTGTGTTTGTAGTAGTGAGTGTGTAGTTAGAGGCTGTTCCATTAACTGTACGAGCATACATTCGAGTATCGTTATTGGTAAAAGAGATATAATTTGAAGGAGGGGTTCCACCGCCACCATCATCACTCTTTGAGCAAGCTGAAAATAGGAGGGAGATACCTAAAATAGCATACAGATAATAATTTTTCATAATGTTTATATTAAAATTTGAATGTAAATATCTTATTTTTTTATAAATAAGCGTATTTTTTATTTAAAAAATATTCTTATCTTTGCGCTCCCAAAATTATGGCTAAACAGGCACTTATTAAACAGGATGGAACAATAGTTGAGGCATTGAGCAATGCTATGTTTAAAGTGAAGTTAGAGAATGGGCATGATATTTTAGCTACAATTTCAGGAAAAATGAGGATGCACTATATCCGTATTTTGCCTGGGGATAAGGTTGGTGTGGAGATGAGCCCATACGATCTTTCACGGGGTCGGATTATTTTCCGATATAAGTAAAATGAGGGTTTGATTTTTAAATTGATTAAAAACTATAACAATGAGGGTTAGAGCATCTATTAAAAAGCGTAGTGCAGATTGTAAGATTGTGAGGAGAAAAGGCCGTTTGTATGTAATTAACAAAAAGAATCCTCGCTTTAAACAAAAGCAAGGATAATGGCTGATTTTATTCAGTTAGATTTAAATGATTTTAAAATTTAAGTATTTATATGGCTCGTATTGCCGGTATTGATTTACCAAAGAACAAAAGAGGAGAAGTTGGATTGACTTATATATATGGTATTGGTCGTTCTACTGCTTGTTATATTTTAGAAAAGGCAGGTATTGACATCAACAAGAAGGTAAGTTCCTGGAACGATGATGAGCAAACGGCTATTCGTAATGTAATATCAAACGAAATTAAAACTGAAGGAGCTTTACGTAGCGAAACTCAAATGAATATTAAGCGTTTGCTGGATATTGCGTGTTATCGTGGGTTGCGTCATCGTAAAGGTTTACCGGTTCGGGGTCAGCGTACGCGTACCAACAGCCGCACCCGTAAAGGGAAGCGTAAAACGGTTGCGGGTAAGAAGAAAGTAACTAAATAATTTATTTAAACGGGATTCCGGGCTTTACCGTCCGGTTTTGCTGTTTAATAAGGCCTGTTTTTTTGTGTTGTGCCGGATCGCTGAGGCCACGGGAGGACAACACGAGCCGCATTAGCGGTAGATTTTTTAACGATTACCTATTTAGTAAATTATGGCAAAAGCACAAGGCGGAAAACAAGGAGGGAAAGCCGCTTCAAAGAAAAGAGTAGTTAAAGTAGATAACTACGGAGACGCACACATTGTAGCAAGTTTTAACAACATTATTATTAGCCTTACCAATAAGCAGGGGCAGGTTATATCCTGGTCATCTGCGGGTAAGATGGGCTTTAAAGGAAGTAAGAAGAATACTCCTTATGCGGCCCAGATGGCTGGTGCAGATGCGGCAAAAATTGCTTCAGATGCAGGGTTAAAAAAGGTAGATGTTTTTGTAAAAGGGCCTGGAAGCGGCCGTGAAAGTGCCATTCGTTCTCTTTCACAAAATGGTATTGAGGTGGTGATGATTAAAGACATAACTCCTTTACCGCATAATGGTTGCAGGCCTCCTAAAAAGAGAAGAGTATAATTATAAATATTTTGAATCGCCATACGGTTCATTTAATAAAAGGGTGACTGATTAATTTTTTACGATTTTTTACCGATCAACTCACCGTTTCAAAAAAAATCGAAATGAAAATTTAATATGGCACGTTACACTGGTCCAAAAACAAAAATCTCCCGTCGTTTTGGAGAACCAATTACCGGAAATGGAAAATGGCTAACAAAGAACAGCAATCCTCCCGGTCAGCATGGCGCTAATAAAAAGCGTAAATCACTTAGTGAATATGGTCTTCAGTTAAAGGAAAAACAAAAAGCTAAATACACCTATGGTGTATTGGAAAAGCAGTTTCGTAAAACATTTGATGAAGCAGCCCGCAAAAGAGGTGTTACCGGTGAAAATCTTATCAAATTATTAGAAGCACGTTTGGACAACACTGTATTTCGTTTGGGTATAGCCCCCAGTCGTCAGGCAGCACGTCAATTGGTTAGCCATAAACACATCACAGTTAATGGTGATGTAATTAATGTACCTTCTTATAGCTGTCAACCGGGTGATGTAATTGGTTTGAAAAATAAGAGTGCAGCCAATACAGCGATTACCAGCAATTTACGTGGTAAGAACACCAAATTTAATTGGCTTGACTGGAGCGAAGCGGAAATGAAAGGTACTTTTATAACTTATCCGGAAAGAGCAAGTGTTCCAGAAACAATTAAGGAATCACTTATTGTGGAATTGTATTCTAAATAATGGGGTTTTGTTTTTATAAAGACTATTTTATCCAATTACCGTTAAATATCAAATAAAAAATGGGAATTTTAAACTTTGTTAAGCCTGACAAGATCGTTCTTCAAAAAGCAACTGATTTTGAAGCCCAATTCGAATTTCGTCCACTCGAACCGGGTTATGGGGTTACTATTGGAAATGCATTACGCCGTGTTTTACTAAACTCTCTTGAAGGGTATGCTATCATTGGTGTAAATATTGCAGGTGCCGACCATGAATTTGCCACATTAAAAGGCATTACCGAAGACGTTACTGAAATGATTTTAAATCTTAAACAAGTACGCTTTAAGTTAAAAGTAGATCATGAAGTAAACAGTGAAAAGATTACACTTTCAATAAAGAACAAAACTGAGTTTACCGCAGGGATGATTGGGGAGGCTTCTCCGGCGTTTCAGGTAATGAATCCGGAGTTGCTGATTTGCACTATGGATACCAGCGCCAAACTGGATATTGAAATCACTATTGGTAAAGGCCGTGGATATGTGCCTGCTGAAGAGCATAGAGAAAAGAGCCAGCACTTTGGTTATATTCCGGTTGATGCAATTTTCACTCCTATTAAAAATGTAAAGTACACCATTGAGAATACTCGTGTGGAACAGCGCACAGATTTTGAAAAACTCATAATGGAGGTTGTAACTGATGGAACTATTCATCCTGAAGAGGCGGTTAAACAAGCAAGCCGTATTCTTATCCAACATCTCATGATTATTACTGATGAGAATATCACTTTTGATACGAAAGAAGATAGAAAAGAGGATTTGGTTGATGAACAAACATTACAATTACGGAAAATTTTAAAAACTCCATTAGAGGATTTGGATCTTTCTGTACGTGCATTTAACTGCTTAAAAGCTGCAAAGATTAATTCCTTAAGTGAATTGGTGCAATATGAACAAGAAGACCTTATGAAGTTCCGCAATTTTGGCCAAAAATCATTAAGCGAAATTGACAATGTATTGCAGGAGCGTGGTTTAGGCTTTGGAATGGATTTGAGCAAGTTAAAATTAGACGACGAGTAATTAATTTTTTAAAAATAAAGTAGCCTGCAATTCCTGACACGGTGCAGGCGAATAAAAACAACAAGTCATGCGTCACGGAAACAAAAACAATAATCTTAGTCGCACAGCGTCTCATCGTCGTGCTCTAATGGCTAATCTTGGTAGTCAATTAATTACCTATAAGCGTATTGTAACTACGCTCGCAAAAGCAAAGGCTTTACGTACTTACATTGAGCCCCTTATCACTAAAACAAAGCATACTGATTCTAAAGAAACGATTATGCACAACCATCGGTTGGTGTTCAGTTCTTTGAATGATAAATTAGCGGTTAAGGAATTGTTTACCAATATAGCTCCTAAAGTAGCTTCACGTCCCGGTGGTTATACTCGTATTATTAAATTAGGAATCCGCCCTGGGGATAGTTCTGAAATGGCAATGATTGAACTGGTTGATTTCAATGAAGTTTATGGTAAAGGAATAGCAACAGCTACCGAACCGGCTAAGAGAACACGTCGTTCTGGTGGTAAGAAAAAAGCAGCAAGTGAAGCAACTGGCAAAAAGGCTGTAACTGCCACGGGCGATGATTTGAAACTTATTGAAGGTATTGGTCCTAAAGTAGCCGAGGTGTTGAATACTGCGGGAATACATACATTTGCAGATATGGCTGCTACTTCCGGTGAGCGTCTTAAGGAGATTCTTGATGCAGCAGAAGGAAACTTTAATGCTCAGGATACAACTACCTGGCCACAGCAGGCGCAACTTGCCGCTGAAGGGAAGATGGATGATTTGAAAGCATTACAGGAGAAGTTAAAAGGCGGAAGAGAAGCATAATGAAAATAATCACACATAATATGAAAAAGCAAACTCTTAAGGTTTGCTTTTTTTATGTGCTAAACTTTATAAAACAGCATACTTAATTTTATTTTCTTTGCATAACAAAATCAAGTTTTTTTATTTATGAAAGATGCATTGTTGGTTTTAGCCGATGGTACTGTATTTGAAGGAAAGTCTTTTGGTAAGATAGGTACTGCTACCGGTGAGCTTTGTTTTACAACAGGGATGACCGGTTATCAGGAGGAATTAACGGATCCCAGTTTTTATGGACAAGTACTTATTATGAATAATGTGCACGTGGGTAATTATGGAGTTTGTAAAAAGGATGAGGAAAGTAACGGCGTTAAGGTAAAGGCCATTATAGGCAGAAATTTAGAAGATAATTATAGCCGTGCAGCTGCTGATGCTTCTTTGCAGCAATATTTAGAAGGGCGCCATATTGTGGGCATTGAAGGTTTAGATACACGTGCATTGGTTATTCATGTTAGGAATAGCGGAGCTTTAAATTGTATTGTTTCATCAGAAATAAAAGAGGTAGATAAATTGAAAGCTATGTTGGCTGATACTCCGTCTATGAAGGGACTTGAGTTGGCGTCGTTTGTAAGTACAAAAGAGACTTATGCATTAGGAAGTGAATCAGCCTCCTTTCGGGTGGCTGTTCTTGATTTGGGAGTTAAGCGGAGTATTCTTAAATGTCTTACTGAAAGAGATGTTTATTTAAAAGTGTTCAATGCACGCACTTCATTTGCAGAAATGGAAACGTTTAATCCTGATGGATATTTTATAAGTAATGGTCCTGGAGATCCTGAGCCGATGGATTATGCTATTAAAACTGTAAAAGATATTTTGGCCTCAGGTAAGCCTATGTTTGGTATTTGCCTTGGTCATCAATTGCTGGCATTAGCAAATGGAATCCATACTTTTAAAATGCATCATGGGCATAGAGGCGTAAACCACCCGGTGAAGAATGTTATAACCGAAACATGTGAAATTACCACGCAAAATCATGGTTTTGGAATTGATTTGGATTCGGTAAGGAATAATGCTGCAGTTGAGATTACACATATTAATTTGAATGATGGCAGTGTAGAGGGTATTCGGATGAAGGATAGGCCTGTATTTTCGGTACAGTATCACCCCGAGGCATCACCCGGGCCTCATGATAGCCGTTATTTATTTGATCACTTTATTAAATTGATGCACAATCACCCATAATTCCGTATGCGCATTTCCGTTATTAATGGTCCTAATTTAAATTTATTGGGTAAACGTGAGCCGGAAATTTATGGCTCCATAAGTCTTGATGAGGTAAATAATAATCTTATTAATCGGTTTAAGCATGTTGAATTTACCTTTTTTCAATCAAATATTGAAGGGGAGATAGTGAATGCCCTACAACAGGCCATGGAGTATAGTGATGGAATAATTTTAAATGCCGGTGCATATACACACACTTCAGTAGCTATTGGAGATGCAGTGGCAGCAATAAAAATTCCCGTTATTGAGGTACATATAACCAATATTTCAAAGCGGGAAAATTTCAGGCATCATTCCTTTATTTCAGCTCATGCACTTGGTGCAATTATTGGGTTGGGTGTGGAAGGATATGCGTTAGCGGTAATGTGGTTTTTGAAAGCAAAAAGTAAAGGATTAGATTAATTGTTTGGCTTGTGCAATCACCGCTTTTAGCTCATTCAATGTTTTATACTGCTGCTGGATAAAATCGTTGTTTTCAAGGCTACCAATTACTTCATTCATTTCTTCATCATTTTCATACACCATTTTCCTAAATGGGTTGGCGTAATCTTTTGCTCGGGAATTATAAATACCTTTTGCCATCCATTCTTTTATACCTAGGGTACGATTCAAGAGTTTTTGAAACACTTCAGTAGTGAATTGTTTTTTTGTAATATGCTCAATTTCTAAAAATGATGCAAAGGCGTGATTAAGTTTATCTGTATCATACCTTGCTCCTTGTTCACGATAAAACTGATGTACCATATCCCAGTTTTCAATTTTGTTGCTTTTAATATTTCTTTTCAACTCGTCTATTGCATCTTTTCTAATGAGCTGCCCACCCACATTAATCCATAGTGTGCGAGAAATTTGGGTAGTTAGTGCATTATGGAAATCATCGAAGCTGTGAAAAGAATTATCTTTTAGAAAAGTAAGTAATTGGCAGCCTGCGTAGAGATAAATTAGATCAGTATAAATTTCTTTTGCTTGTTTTACCTTAACTATTTTTACCTCTTTTTTACTATTTTCCCAGCCTTTAACATAGGCAGAGCCATCGTTTTCGAGGGTTAAGCTGTTTAAAATATTAAGCGCCTCAAATACCTCATTTATAGTATCAGGAGCAAGATAGTTGTATTCAATTCGTTGAAGCTTACCGGTACGCTTATCACGGTGTGGGTATTTCCATGCGTTTCTTTCCAGTGCATACATATTATTGGCAAACCAATATCCGGGGTTTACTACAACCTGGTCATTAGTGGGATCGAGGGACACCAATGAAAAAGGGACAGGGATATTCAATTCAGCACTGTAGTCTCCTTTTGCTAACAATGTAAATGAAGCAAATTTTGAATTATGCTTAAGGCTTACACTTAGTGCAGGCCAAAAACCACGTGCGGCTATAAGTTCCCCGTCAGCAGCCCGGCTATTATGATTACTACCTAATGTGGCACCGGCTGCAATATTACTTTGGCCCATAATTAAAGCTGCACATAAAAAGGAATTGTTGTGATGTTGTTCATGTGAAGGAAAAATAAGGGAGTTCAGTACTTCACAACAAGAGATTGTAGAATTATTTCCGAGATAAGAATTAATTAATCTTGCACCATATTTTAGTTGTGAATGTGAGGAGAGGATAAACCTTACTGCTTTTACACCATAAAAAATCCTACATCCATATCCAACAATTCCATTTACTAATTCACAACCTTCTCCAATTTGTGATTTTCTTTCGGCATCACTATTGATGGTAACATTTTTAATTTTGTTAGCCCCTTTTATATAAGCATCAGACCCAATTCTACAATCTTTAATTGTTCTGCTATTTTTTATAATTGTTCTTTGCCCAATGGAGCCAAAGAAGCCACGCCTGGTGTCGAATTTTTTTTCTGCGAATTCTTTAAATTTTTGTTGCAATAAATGATCCTGTCTGCTTCTGCTCCACAAATAGGCATCCCCGGGTAGCATCCCGTCAAATGGAATTATAGCGCGGCCTGCATTTTCATTACATACTTCTAATTTCACCTGGGTCTTTTCATCCTCACCATCTTTCAAAACGCCATTGCCAAATTTTGCATTGCTTGTGGTTGCCAGTTCATTGATGTTTGAAATCATTACATCATCACTAATGATATAATGACTAAGATAATGTACTGTATCAATGCAAACATTGCTGCCAATATCGCAACTGATGATGGTGCTATTATATAAACCAACAGGTAATCGTAGGTCATGAAACTCTCTATATGCCGCAGGTAAAGCACCAATACGTACTAAGCCATAAAATTTACATCCTTTTACCTGGTTGGGGTCAAAGCCTTCTGCAACTAAAATATTTTCCCAATTATTGCATTGGTTTCCTTGTTGAATTAAGAGTTCAATTTGTTGCGGTGTAAGTGGTTTAAAGGTTAATTGGGAAGAAAACTGTTGGTTGCGCAAGTAATTTTCATCCTTATTGGGAGGAAGAAACTCTTCCGGAACAAAATGTTTTCCCAGTTCTATAATGGGTTTAAATGAAATACTATTCATGCTGCATTTGCCATTGAAAATATCGTGCCTGTATAAAAGTAAGATTATTATTCCACGGTTACACTCTTTGCCAAATTTCTTGGTTTATCAACATCCACACCTCTTAAGACGCCAATATAATAGGCCAGAAGTTGTAATGGGATCACATTAAGGATTGGAGCTATAAGTTCATTTGCCGGAGGAATGGTGAAGTGGTGATTACTCAGTGTTGGAGTAACCGAATCACCATCTGTGATAATTGAAATAATTCTTCCTTTACGAGCTTTAATTTCCTGCATATTGCTTACAATCTTTTCATGATAGGAATCACTTGTAGCAATAAATACTACTGGAAGTTTTGCATCAACCAATGCAATAGGCCCATGTTTCATTTCAGCGGCAGGGTAACCTTCAGCATGGATGTAGGAGATTTCTTTAAGTTTTAATGCACCTTCCAAAGCCACCGGGAAGCTGTATCCTCTACCAAGGAACAGAAAATCTTTTGCATCCTTATAGGTTTCTGCAATATCTTTTATAAGTGTTGCATTTTTTAAAATAGCATCCACTTTCTCAGGTACATCAGCCAATTCATTCAAAAGCGTTTGATACCTTTCTTTGGAGATGGTATTTTTTTCATGAGCAATCTTTAATGCCATCATCATTAACACGGCTAATTGACCGGTAAATGCTTTAGTAGATGCCACCCCGATTTCCGGACCGGCATGGGTATAGGCGCCTGCATGCGAGATTCGTGCAATGGATGACCCTACGGCATTTACTACACCAAAAATAAACGCGCCATTCTCTTTTGCTTTTTCAAGAGCCACTAAGGTATCTGCAGTTTCTCCACTTTGCGAGATGGCAATAATTACATCACCCGGATGAACGATTGGATTTCTGTATCTGAATTCACTTGCATATTCCACTTCTACCGGGATACGGCATAGTTCTTCAATAATATATTCAGCCACCAAGCCTGCATGCCAACTGGTGCCACAGGCAATAATTATTATTCGTGGAGCATTAATTAGTTTATCAATATTTTCTGAAATACCGCTCATCCTAATCATACCGGCTGCAGCGTCTAACCTTCCTCGTAAGCAATCATAAATTGTGCTGGGTTGTTCAAAAATTTCCTTCAGCATAAAGTGGTCGTAGCCGCCTTTTTCAATTGCAGCCAGTTCCATATCAAGTTTTTGAACATAGGGTGTGATTTTCTCGTTTCCAAGGTTTTTTAATATAAGTTCGCCCGGCTTTACAATAGCCAGTTCATAGTCATTTACATACACCACCTCTTTTGTATATTCAATAAAAGGGGATGCGTCACTGGCTAAAAAATGCTCACCTTTTCCAATGCCAATAACCAAGGGGCTGCCCTTTCTGGCTGCGATAATAGTTTCAGGGTCTTCACTATCTATCAGTAAAATACAATAGGCGCCACTCACTCTTTTTAGTGCAATACGTAATGCTTCTTCCAACGAACAATTATTGTTCTTTTGAATATCTTCAACAAAATTCAGAAGTACTTCAGTATCTGTATCACTAAGAAAATTATATCCTTTTTTTACAAGTTCATTTTTTATTTGTGCATAGTTCTCAATAATTCCATTATGAATCATGGCAAACCTTCCGGAGGCAGACAGGTGTGGATGTGCATTACGGTCACTGGGTTCACCGTGCGTTGCCCAGCGTGTATGTCCAATGCCAAGATTTGAGGAAACATCTTTTCCAATCATAATTTCTTCCAGATCGGCAACCTTTCCTTTCTTTTTATACAAATCAATTTTATTGTTTCGCCAAAGTGCCACACCGCTGCTATCATAACCACGGTATTCTAATCGCTTCAAACCTTTAATAATAACCGGATAAGCCTGACGTGGACCGGTATATCCAACAATTCCACACATATATAAAATATTATACTATTAGTACAAAAAATGAACTTGCAATATTACGCTAATTAGTGCTCATTTATACCTACAAATCTATATCGGATTTACAACAATCGTCCTTGTAAAAAAAGGTAGGCAATGGAGAAATACATGATGATTCCGGTAACATCTACTAATGTGGCTACAAATGGTGCAGAGGATACAGCCGGGTCGTACCGAAGTTTCTTTAATAAAAAAGGCAACATAGAGCCAACAAGGCTTCCCCATAATACAATCCCGATGAGTGTACAAAAGATAGTGGAGCCTACCAGCATATAATATTGACCATAATCAAAAATGTGTAATGTTTGCCATAGGAATAATCTTAAAAAACCAATGGACCCAAGCAACACGCCTAAAAGCAATCCGGATATTAGTTCCCGGCGCATTACCTTCCACCAATCAGCAACGGTAATTTCTCCCATAGCCATTGCTTGTACAATTAGGGTAGATGCTTGTGAGCCGCTGTTACCGCCGCTGCTCATAATTAAAGGAATAAATAATGCTAGCACAGTAGCTGCTTCAATTTCCCCTTCAAAGTATTGCATAGCAGAGGCGGTTAGCATTTCTCCTAAAAATAAAATGGCTAGCCATCCACCTCTCTTTTTCACCAATTTAAAAATTCCGATATCTAAGTAAGGTTCGTTCAGAGCTTCTGTGCCTCCCATTTTTTGTAAATCTTCAGTAAATTCTTCACTGGCTATCCAAAGCACATCATCAATGGTTACAATACCCAATAATATTCCTTGATTATCAGTAACAGGTAGGGCTACACGATTATTCATTTTGAATATTTCGTTAGCCACTTCTTTGTCATCATTTACATTTAATGAAATAAATCTTCCATCAATCAGGTCTTCCACTTTTGTTTCTGGCGGCGACATAATGATAGTTTTTATTCGAATATCATCTATCAACTTTCCTTCTTCATCTATAACATAAATTACATCAATTGTTTCTGTATTATGGGCGTAACGGCGTATAGTGTCTAAAACTTCACCGGCAGTATAATTTGGATAAACATACACATAGTCGGGATTCATCTTCCTTCCAACGCTGTTTTCCGGATATCCCATTAATTCAAGCGTGATTTTCCTTTCTTCAGGTTCAAGGGCTTTGATTAATTCCCTCACCATCCGCTTGGGTAATTCTTCAAGAAATGCAACCCTGTCGTCTGCTGGCAATTCATTAAGTAATTCCGTTGTTTTAAGTGCGGGTAGATTTCGGATAATTCTTTTTTGCTCTACGGTGTCTAAAATTTTAAAAACACTTGCAGCCCGGTGGATACTGAGGTGAGAAATAATTTGTGTTTCATATTCTGGATTATCGTACACCATGGTAGCTACATCACTGATGTTCTGATTGTTGAGAAAATCACGAATAGCCAGTTGGTCTTCTGTAGCAATTATTTCTTCAAATTGTTGTTGAAGCGTTATGTCATTTTCGGGCAACATCGCTCTTTGTATATTAATTTTGTTCAGGAAGCAATTTAAACTCTTTCGTTCAAATGTTACTATCCAGTTTATTTGTTGAGAACTTGCAAGGTAAGGGGAGGAGTGTGTTTACAAATGCGCCTATAGGTGCAGGTGAAATAATAGAAGTGTCTCCAGTAATTGTGATGTCTGCCCGCGAGTGGGAAGCGCTGGATTCAACAGCGTTGCATGATTATATTTTTGTATGGGGGGAAGAGCGAAATCAATGTTGTATGGCGTTGGGTTATGTTCCGCTGTACAATCATAGTTATAAAAGTAATTGTGAGTATTTTATGGATTTTGACAATAATACCATGATGATAAAAACAGTGCGTAATATAGTAGCTGGGGAAGAATTGACTATTAACTATAACGGAGATTGGAACAATGAAGATCCGGTTTGGTTTGAAACGGAATAGGTGGCTCAAAGCTATTATTCTTGTTTTGTTTCAATCGTTGATGTTTATTAGGCTTACACGTAGGGGTAAATATTTCAACTGCATTTTACTTTAAAATTTTTGCAGCTTGAAGAGATGTGCTAATTATTTTAATTGAAAAAGCCAATACGTATATGGGTATTGGCTTTAAAAAAATATTATCTGCCATTAATTAGCAGATTCAAAGTCTCTGCGAATAATATTTAATGCGCCGCCGGCTTTAAACCATTCAATTTGTTGCTGATTATAGGTGTGGTTAACAAATATTTCATCCTTTGTATTGTTTTCGTGATGCAATACCACTTTTAATGGTTGTCCGGGTGTAAATGTGGTTAATCCAATCACCTCAATAGTGTCATTTTCTTGTATTTTATCATAGTCAGATTTTTCAACAAAAGTAAGTGCCAGCATACCTTGTTTCTTTAGATTAGTTTCGTGGATACGTGCAAATGATTTTACAATAACAGCACGTACACCGAGATGTCTGGGTTCCATTGCCGCATGTTCACGTGATGACCCTTCGCCATAATTTTCGTCACCTACAACAACGGTGCCCACGCTTGCTGCTTTATACGCGCGTTGAGTTGCAGGTACCGTACCATATTCACCAGTAAGTTGATTTTTTACATAATCAGTTCGGTCATTAAAAAAATTAACTGCACCAATCAGTAAATTATTGCTGATATTATCTAAATGGCCACGGAAGCGTAACCACGGGCCTGCCATTGATATATGATCGGTAGTACATTTACCTTTTGCTTTAATGAGTAATTTCATTTCGGTAAGATCTTTGCCTTCCCATGGCGCGAAAGGCTCCAGTAATTGAAGGCGCTTACTATCCGGAGAAACGATTACCTGCACCTTGCTTCCATCCTCAGCGGGAGCTTGAAATCCACGATCTTCTACTGAAAACCCATGAACAGGTAATTCAGTGCCAACAGGAGGATCTAACTTCACCTGTTCACCTTTTTCATTCATTAAAGTATCTGTAATTGGATTAAAATCTAATCTGCCTGCAATTGCCATAGCGGTTACCATTTCAGGTGAGCCAACAAAGGCAAACGTATTAGGATTGCCATCTGCGCGTTTGGCAAAGTTTCTGTTAAAGCTATGCACAATGGTGTTTTTTTCTTTTTTTTCTGCGCCCATGCGTGCCCACATTCCAATACACGGGCCACAGGCGTTGGCAAAAACAGTAGCACCAATTTTGTCAAATACATTCAAAAATCCATCTCTTTCAATAGTAAATCGTACTTGTTCTGAGCCGGGTGTTATAGTAAAATCAGATTGTAATTTCAGTCCCTTTTCTGCTACTTGTTTTGCAATACTTACACTACGGCTTATGTCTTCATAAGAGGAATTAGTGCAACTTCCAATTAGGCCAACTTCAATTTTCATTGGCCATCCATTAGCTGCGGCAACTTCTTTCATTTTTGAAATAGGGGTAGCTAAGTCTGGAGTGAATGGACCGTTGAGATGTGGTTCTAATTCATTTAGGTTTATTTCTATAACCTGGTCGAAGTATTTTTGTGGGTTAGCATAAACCTCATCATCTCCGGTGAGGTGTTCTTTTATGTTATCTGCAAGTGAAGCCACGTCTTCTCGTCCTGTAGCCTTCAGGTAGCGGCTCAAGGTATCATCATATCCGAAGATGGAAGTAGTAGCACCTATTTCAGCACCCATATTACATATAGTTCCTTTTCCGGTGCAGCTAAAACTTTTTGCACCATCTCCAAAATATTCTACAATAGCACCTGTTCCACCTTTAACGGTGAGCAATCCGGCAACTTTTAAGATAACATCTTTTGGTGCAGTCCAGCCGTTAAGCCTTCCCGTTAGTTTAACTCCAATTAGTTTAGGCATTTTTAATTCCCATGGCAAGCCTGCCATAACATCACAAGCATCAGCACCACCAACCCCAATAGCAATCATGCCAAGACCACCTGCATTTACTGTATGGCTATCTGTTCCAATCATCATTCCGCCCGGGAAAGCATAATTCTCTAAAACCACCTGATGAATAATTCCGGCACCGGGTTTCCAGAATCCAATACCATATTTGTTTGAAACGGAAGCTAAGAAATCATATACCTCACTACTTTCACTAATGGCCCTGGAGAGATCGTCTCGGCTATTATCTCTCGCTTCAATAAGATGGTCACAGTGAACTGTGCTGGGAACAGCAGCTTTTGTTCTGCCAGACTGCATGAACTGTAAGAGTGCCATTTGGGCCGTTGCATCTTGCATGGCTACACGGTCTGGTGAAAATTCAACATACGAGTTGCCGCGTGTATAAGATTCAGTTACCTCGCCTTGCCAAAGATGAGTGTAAAGAATTTTTTCTGTTAAAGTAAGCGGATGGTTTACCACCTTGCGAACACTTGTTAAACGAGATGAAAAGTTTTCATAAACCTTTCTAATCATTTCAATATCAAAAGCCATGGAGTTTTTTTTAGCTTGGATAATAAAAAAAATAGAGTGATTATAATCTACTCATTTTCAATTTGGCGCAAAATTAATCAAATCCATCTTCTTTAACATTGAAAATAATGTGTATTTTTAGCCTAGTACACTTAAACAACATGAACAAAGTAAGAGGATTTATTGAGTGGCAGGTGTTTGGAGTTTGTTCAGCTATAGGGGAGAAAATGGGAGTTGCTACCTCCACCATCAGGAAGTATTTTATTTATATTTCCTTTCTAACAATGGGGTCACCGGTGGTTATCTATTTATTTGTTGCTTTTTGGCTGAATATTAAACGCTACATCCTTTCTGCACGCCGCAATCCGCTCAATTCTTAAAATCAGGATACGGCTTTTCTTATTTTAATTAATTTTAGTAAGAGTTGTTCCAATTTATCGAGGTGGAGCATGTTAGCACCATCACTTTTTGCCAAGGCAGGGTTAGGATGAGTTTCAATAAATAAACCATTAGCACCGGTAGCTATAGCTGCTTTAGCTATTGTTTCAATCATTTGCGGGTTGCCACCTGTAATTCCTGAAACTTGATTCGGCTGTTGCAATGAATGTGTGCAATCCATTATAACCGGAACATTATGGTTCTGCATCCATGGTATATTTCTAAAATCTACCACCAAATCAGTATATCCAAAACTGTTACCTCTGTCGGTAAGCCAAACTTTTGTATTACCTGCTTTTTTTATTTTTTCTACAGCAAAATGCATAGATGGGCCACTGAGAAATTGCCCTTTTTTTACGTTCACAATTTTTCCTGTTTTTGCTGCAGCTTCTAACAAGTCACTTTGCCGGCAAAGGAAGGCAGGAATTTGTAGCACATCAACATAACGAGAAGCAATAGACGCTTCATCGTGTGCATGAATATCAGTTAAAACCGGGAGGCTGTACTTCTCACCAATTTTCTTTATAAGTGTTAAAGCTTGCTCATCACCAATTCCGGTAAAAGAGGAGGCGCTGGTACGATTTGCTTTTCGATACGAAGCTTTAAACACATAAGGTATTTTCAGCTTCTTGCACATAATGCTAATGCGCTCTGCAGTTTCTGTTATTATTTCTTCATTTTCCACCACACAAGGTCCGGCAATAAGGAAGAAGTTGTTTTCCGTTAAATCCTGTCCTTTAAATAGTTCGTTAAAATAATTATCCATGTCTCAAAATTAATGTATTCGATTGCTATACTTTAACTTCGTTCTTCAATTTTGCTATTTATGGTAAAAGATAAGATTTTAGTTATAGGTGCCAGTGGACAAATTGGAGTGGAATTAACCCTGGCATTGCGTAAAATGTATGGTGAAGGGAATGTAATAGCCAGCGATTTACGAGAACAAAACGAGTTGTTGAAAAATACAGGTCCTTATGTGAGTTTAGATGTAATGAATAAGGAGATGTTGCATGTACAGGTATTACGGCAAGGGATAACGCAAATTTATTTATTGGCCGCGATTTTGTCTGCTACTGGTGAAAAGAATCCGGGTTTGGCATGGCATCTCAATATGGAAGGGCTGTTAAATGTTTTGGATATTGCAAAAGAGGAATATTTGCACAAAGTATATTGGCCAAGCAGTATAGCTGTATTTGGTCCAACCTCACCTAAAGAATTTTGTCCGCAGCAAACTATTATTGAACCAACAACGGTATATGGCATAAGTAAATATGCTGGTGAGTTTTGGTGTCATTACTATCATTCTCGATTTGGTGTAGATGTACGCAGTTTACGTTATCCGGGTTTGATAAGTTATAAAAGTGCACCCGGTGGAGGTACCACAGATTATGCGGTGGAAATGTACCATGCGGCAAAGGAGGGTGAGGATTATGAATGTTTCTTAAAAGAGGATACGGCATTGCCAATGATGTATATGCCTGATGCAATTAGAGGAACCATTGAATTAATGGAGGCTGATGCATCTAAAATTTCAATACGTACTTCTTATAATATTTCAGGAATGAGTTTTTCTCCAAAAGAAATTACCGCTTCAATTCAAAAGCAGATGCCACAATTTAAGGCTACTTATAAACCGGATTATCGGCAGGATATTGCTGCTACGTGGCCACAAAGTATTGATGATACTGTTGCCCGACGAGATTGGCATTGGAAAGCGGATTATGATTTAGATGCAATGACAGCAGATATGCTAAAAAATCTGAAGATAGAAAACTCGCATTAGCATAGCGAAAGGCTTCAGTTTCGTTCTTTTTTCTACATTTGCAGTCTTCAATGGTTTTTGCCATTAATTGAAAGCCCAGATGGCGAAATTGGTAGACGCACTGTGTTCAGGTCGCAGCGTCCGCAAGGATGTGCTGGTTCGAATCCAGTTCTGGGCACAAACGCCTCTTCAAAGTATGAAGAGGTGTTTGTTATTCGTGAACGTTGCAAACTTGTTTGCATAAGTGAGCGAATAAAAAACGCTTTCACCTCAGCGCAGCATGAGGTGAAGAGGCGCTTGATGCCCCCTCGTAGAACAAATGGATCATGAAATAATCCTGTTTATGTGGAGCGAATAACAAACGCTTTCACCTCAGCGCAGCAAGAGGTGAAGAGGCGCTTGATGCCCCCTCGTAGAACAAATGGATCATGAAATAATCCTGTTCAGATTGAGCGAATAACAAACGCTTTCACCTCAGCGTAGCATGAGATGAAGAGGCGCTTGACGCCCCCTCGTAGAACAAATGGATCATGAAATAATCCTATTCAGGTTGAGCGAATAACAAACGCTTTCACCTCAGCGCAGCATGAGGTGAAGAGGCGTTTGAAGCCCCCTCGTAGAACAAATGGATCATGAAATAATCCTGTTCAGATTGAGCGAATAAAAAACGCTTTCACCTCAGCGCAGCATGAGGTGAAGAGGCGTTTGAAGCCTCCTCGTAGAACAAATGGATCATGAAATAATCCTGTTTATGTGGAGCGAATAAAAAACGCTTTCACCTCAGCGCAGCATGAGGTGAAGAGGCGTTTGAAGCCTCCTCGTAGAACAAATGGATCATGAAATAATCCTGTTTATGTGGAGCGAATTGTAAACGCTTTTATGGTAGCCTCATAACCTCATCGGCGGCGGGCAAAAAAAATAGAATACTGATCATCTAATTGCAGAAAGTCCATCGCCCGAAGGGGGAAACCAAAATCCTCCTGTCTTTTATTAATTTATTGTAGAAAGTAAAATAAATTATTCTTATTGTAAAAATTGTTTTACATTTGGTAAAAATGACATTACAATGAAATCAACACTTCTTCTTCCCCACAAATTTAAAATACCGGGCTGGTTAATTATGATTCCGGCTGCTATTGTTGGGTTGGTTCAAATTTTTTCATCCTTAGAAACCATTTCCATTAATGCCCCGGTATTTGCTATTTATAGTGATGAGATTTTTGGTAAAGCGGTAATGTTTAATATTATACACACCAATATAGCCAACACAATAATTGGCGCTTTGTTTATTATAGGTGCATTGATGGTGGCCTTTTCAAAAGAGAAGCAGGAAGATGAATTTATTTCAGGTATTCGTCAATCATCCTTATTGTGGGCGGTGTTGGTGAATTATCTCTTACTGTTATTTGCTTTCCTTTTTATTTACGGCACACCATTTTTGAGTATCATGTTATATAATATGTTTACTGTGCTGATTATTTTTATAGCACGTTTTCATTATGTGCTGTTTCGTAATTCTAAATATTCCGAACAATGAAAAATACTATAAAAGTTCAGCGTGCAATTCATAATCTCACCCAGGACGAATTGGCAAAAAAAATTGGTGTATCCAGGCAAACTATTAACACCATGGAAGCAAATAAGTATGTACCTTCCACTCTGTTGGCATTGAAACTTGCACGGTTGTTTGGCCGCTCTGTAGAAGATATTTTTATTTTAGAAGAGAATGATTAATCATCCTAAAAAATAATAATGAAAAATCACATTCCTCTTTTTTTAAAAAAGAGAATTGTAAAATATCTGTTTCTAATCGTTATCATTTTCCCTTCAGGGCCCAATGGTTTGAATGCACAGAATCCTAAAGCTATATTAGCAAAGTCTTTTAAGAAGTGTCAGTCTGTAAAATCGGGATATTATAATATGACGATGTATCTCAAACCTTGGATAATGAAGGATACCTTAGTTTATAATTCTGAATCCAATTTTCAAAAAGTGCCTGATGACTCTCTCTTTCAACAATTTTTTCATTACTGGGAGTTTAAGAATGGAGAAAAGATTGGCGAAAAGATATATAGTGGAACCGAGCTGATAGAGATTGACAACAACGAATTAAGTTACACTGTTTTTATTATTTCTGATTGGAAGAAAGATATTTTGGATAATAAGGGTTTGTACAGTTTTTTTACGCCTGTTACATCACCAAAATCTTTGCCGTATCCTAATGGTTTGGATGTTAATCGCTCCGATTTTGTCTATACTTATGTTGGTAAAGAAAAGATTAATAGCACATGGTGCGACCATATAATGGTTGATCTGGGTATTTTGGAAAATCGGTTTGGAACAATGAAGCGAGAGATGAATTTTTGGATTTCAAGGGTAGATAAGATTCCTCTTCAATTAACAACGAAGTACGACATTACGCGATTTGGTGATACGGGAGTTCAGTTTCAGAAGCTGATTTTAAATAATTACAAACTGAGTAGTGGTGTAGAAAATAAAATTCAATTTGGTGTTGCTCAAGTACCCCAAAATTACAAGGGGAAAGTTGCGGATATATCTAAAAAAGTTCAACTGCTTCCTAATCATAGTCAGGCGCCCGATTGGACCTTAGCATCTCTTAGAGGAGGAGATTTGCGTTTAACAGACTTGAAAGGTAAACTGGTTCTTATTGATTTTTTCTTTAAAGCCTGCCATCCATGCAAGCTCGCTATGCCGGGCCTTCAGAATCTGTATGAAAAATATTCTTCACGTGGGCTGGAGATTGTGGGGATTGATCCGGTTGATATAGAAAACCCTGAGGAGTTGACTGGGTTTCTACAAAAAATGGGTGTTAGCTATACAGTACTTTTGGATAAGTTAAGAACAACCACAGACCAATATAATGTTATGGGATTCCCAACTCTATACTTGATAGATCGTTCGGGAAAAATTCTATTCTCTAATGTTGGTTGGACGGAGGAGGAGGAGAAGGCCTTGGAGGAAATTATTTTACAGAATTTGTGAGTGTATAGGCTTAATAGAAAATACCTCTAAATTTCTAACTCCGGCATTATACTCTTGTCTAAATTTAATTTCACTTTTGCATAATTTCTACATTCGATAAACATATTGCCTTACGAGAGTCTTTCCGATTAATTCTCACCGTACTAAAATTAACCAATCGAGAGGCTTGCCACTCGTCAGTACTGCAGGAAACAGGCATCGCTTAAACAATAATAGATTCGTGTATTCGTAATAGTTATACCCCACAAATGCGTCTTTTGGGGTATAGTTTTACGTTTTAAAATTTGCGAACTTTGAATTGGGGTCAGCGGGACGCTGGCCCCGGGCAATAACAGGGTTTATCGACGAGGCAGGTGTATTCCGAATGGACGGGATGTTTCTCGTACGAGCGGAGTTGAGTTTTATTCCTATGCTACATGAGAGAATCATTATACCACTAAATTATCTCCTACCGATTTCGCTAATTTTTACAGGTATTGTTTCTGGCTTCATCTGTGTAATCAGTGAATAGAAGGCAGCAGAATAGTTAGTTATTATTGATTAATGGGGCATGGGGGATTTTAATTTTGTCTTGCATCATTTTTTCGTATGCCCCTAACCGTTATACTCCATAAATACCGATTATAGGGCATTGTTTGATATTCTTGAAAATCCGAACTTTGCTCTGGGGTGGGAAACGTAGTTTCCCCCTTTTTTTGAAATATACTCCATAAAGTACCAAGTCGAGGCATTGTTACACATTTTAAAAATTGCGATCTTTGAATCGGGGACGCGGGTAGCGTCCCCGGGCAATAACAGGGTTTATCCACGAGGCAGGTGTATTCTGAATGGGCGGGATGTTTCTCGCACGAGAAGGATTGAGTTTTATTTCTCTGCTGAATGAGAGCTATTTATACCACTAAATTATCTCCTGGAGATTTCACTAATTTTTGCCGGTATGGCCTCTGCCTCCATTTGCATAATCAACGAATAGGAAGCGTTGAAGTAATTAGTTGTTGGTTGCTAATAGGGAGTGAGGAATTTTGACTTTTGCTTACTTAAAACAAGAACGTGTATGCGTAATAGTTATACTCCACAAATGCGTCTTTTGGGGTATAGTTTTGCATTTTAAAATTTGCGAACTTTGAATTGGGGTCAGCGGGAAGCTGACCCCGGGCAATAACGATGATGGGTACGGGTGCAGCGGGCGTATCCCGAAACCCGGAGAAGTTGCGATACAGGATTATTTCACTGCTATATGAGGGGCTATTTATACCACAAAATCATCTCCTACCGATTTCACTAATTTTTTCGGTATTGCCTCTGCCTCCATTTGCATAATCAACGAATAGGAAGCGTTGAAGTAATTAGTTGTTGGTTGCTAATAGGGAGTGAGGAATTTTGACTTTTGCTTACTTAAAACAAGAACGTGTATGCGTAATAGTTATACTCCACAAATGCGTCTTTTGGGGTATAGTTTTTCGTTTTAAAATTTGCGAACTTTGAATTGGGGTCAGCGGGACGCTGACCCCGGGCAGAAACAGAGTTTATACTCCATAAATACATCTTATTGGGTATTGGGTGATGTTTTAAAATTTGCGAAATTTACCTATGGGAGGGGGGCGAAGCCCCCCGTCATTTTTCTTTTTATTCCCCGAAATCACCCTGTAAGGGGTATAGTTTTTCGTTTTAAAATTTGCGAACTTTGAATTGGGGTCAGCGGGACGCTGACCCCGGGCAGAAACGGGGTTTATCTCCGGGCAGTAATACAAAAGCCAGTCAGAAAGGAATAAATACTAACCAACAACTCTACCTATGCACGCCTCCTCACCGGGATCCTAGGCTGAGGGATGTTCTCTGTAGTAGTGGAATGTAAAAAAACACCGGCTCCCTGGTTTTCATTTGTTTACCACATACACCCCTCTACATAGATGCGACCCCGCCTGGGTAGCATTCGCATTGCTGTACATTATTTCTACCAATATTGGAATTCTACAGGTTCATTGTGAAGTTGGGTTTATTTAGGCAATCAGCGTAAATTAAATCCCCCTCAAATTGGGCAGATTTTCGGGGAGGGGCCGCCGCCCCACGTCCGCATGATAAGCCGCGAAAAAAACCTGAAGCAAATTTTGCCACAGAGACACAGATAAATGCCTACCTCTATATATTACCCCAACGGGATGATATAGAGGTATCTGCCAGTGTAGCTGATTCTTAACAACGTCTTACCTAAGCATACAGTGTTTATTTATAAAATATGTATTATCTTTACTTTACATTATGGCCGCTTTGAATTATAATAAAACAAAGGATAAACGGATGCTTTTATTCATCCGGCTAAATCCTATGTACGGTCATTTAGCTAATTTTTGCCTTTCAACTCGTAGTTATTCTATTACTCGAGTCTGAAAAGTTTTAATTCTTAATTTCTTTTTCAATAAATTTTTAAAACTTTTTATCAGACAAACGCCTGACGGGGCTGTTTATTTAAACCACTTTTAGCTACTATCAATAATAGAAATCGAAACTAATTAATACACCAATCTTTAAAAATCTTATCAATTATTAAAATTCAAAAATCAAGAATATGGTACTCAATGATCAGGTTATATTAACAGAAAATGATTTTAATATCATTATGGCAAACCTGCGTAGCGCTACGGGCCCAGGAGCTTTTAGTGGCAAGGATGCAGAGGAATTAAAAGTGGAACTAAATAGAGCAAAGGTTGTTAAGCCTGAAAAACTTCCTGCGGATATCGTGCGATTAAATTCAATTGTTAAGTTGCTTGACGAACAATCAAAGAAAATAATTGAAGTTACTGTAGTGCTACCTGCACAGGCCGATTTGCCGGCAAAGCGTATTTCTGTATTCTCACCTGTGGGTACAGCCATAATTGGCTATCCTAAAGGGAAGCAGGTAAAATGGCAGGTGCCTGGAGGTGAAAAACTGTTTACTATTATGGAGGTAATTAATCCGTCTTAGTAGCCTCTTTTTTGTATATCTCATATTTGTCTGGAGAAAAGAAAGTAAATTCTATTCTCCAGACATTTTTTTATACACATAACGGATATTTTATTGCTTTTTAGCTTAGAATTTTTGAATTTCCCCTACTTTTGCGTTTTACCTCTGCCCCAAAAAAGCCAACCCTTGTAGTGATTATTCTTTTTCACTCCTAATCAGTTTTTTATCTTTTATGAATACAGTATTTTATTGATACTGTGTAATATTTTTTTTAAAATTTCTTGTTATGAAAAATTCTATCTCCCTACGCACCCATCAGTTATTTTTAACGATGTGCTTTTTATTTAGCGCCGGTGCCCTTATGGCACAAACCAGTGTGCAAGATTTTGGAAGTGCTACAGGAACACATTCAAGTAAAACGGGGTCATCTGCCTTTATTCCCAACCCCACATCAGGTACAACGTACGTCCGATGTGCAGACGCTTCTGTTTCCATCACGTTAGCAAATACCGGCAATCCACTAGGAACAACCGGCTCCTTTTTAAAAGCACAAGCCTATAGCACCGGGGGGGTAACAAAAGCTTCTCCTATTTTAAGTTATACTGCCGGCACTGAGTTTTATACATCTTTTACCATATTGTTTGGTGATGCCTCAGCGGGTAGTACTGCTAGTTCAGGCGAATGGTATTTCTTTCAGGGAGATGGAGCCTCTTTTGGTGATAATAATGGTTTTACAGGAGCCCAAGTTTTCCTTGGTCTTAAATATACTTTTAGCTCAGGCGGTGTAGTGAATATGGATTATCGAAATGGTAGTAGTTGGACATCTACCGGTACCCCCCTAAGCCAGGGAACGGTATATAAGTTTGAAATGGTGGGAAATAATGGAGGTAGTGCTATTAATTACAATTATTCAGGCAGCCCAACTTCCATTGCTGCAAATAAGTTCGATTTATATTTAAATGGTGTGCAAATTGGTAGCGGATTATCAAAAGGACAATTAGCAAACAATGCATCTATTAAATCAAGTATGTTTTATGGAATGAGTAGTACTGGAAGTGTAGCACATATTTTTGTTGATGATGTAATTATATACAATTCAGTGCCTGCAAATATTGGTGCAATTTCAGCACCGGTTGTTAATGCACCGGGTTCTACTTTAACCGGTAATTATGGTACTGCATTTTCTTATTTTGTTGATGCCACTAACTCACCTACATCCTATGCAGTTGAATCAGGCTCGTTGCCTATAGGAATCAGTTTGAATCCCACCACAGGAGAATTATCCGGCACACCAACCGAAACAGGCTTTTTTAGTGTGGATATTTCTGCTACAAATGGTGGAGGTACTTCCCCGGCAGTAACGCACGATCTTCAAATTGATATGGGTAATCAAACCATCTCTTTTGGTTCTCTTGCAGGTGCTGTTTATGGAGACCCGAATATTACCCTTACAGCAACCGCTTCTTCCGGGCTCCCAATAACTTACTTTAGTAATAATCCTTTTGTTGCTACAGTGAGTGGGGATCAGGTTACCATTGTGGGTGCCGGTACAGCTACTATTACAGCAACACAAGATGGTGATGCAAATTATAATGCTGCAGCCGATGTGGCTCATGATTTAGTGGTTGCAAAGGCTTCACAAACTATAACTTTTGGTGCATTACCGGATAAGCTTACTTCAGATGTTCCTTTTTCGCTTACTGCCACAGCATCATCTGGTTTGTCGGTATCTTATTCAAGCTCTGATAATAGTGTTATTTCAATAAGTGGAAATACCGCTACTGTTGAAGGAGTTGGCATTGCAACCATTACTGCATCTCAGGCTGGTAATGATAATTACGAAGCTGCTTCAGATGTTTATCAAGATCAATTGGTAGCTGATGCAAATAAAACGGATCAAACAATAACCTTTGGGGCATTAAGTAATGCAACGTATGGTGATGCAGCTATCTCACTTTCTGCAACCGCTACATCAGGCTTGCAGGTATCCTATTTAAGCAGTGATAATAGTGTAGCAACCATAAGTGGAAATACCTTAACCATCGTTGGGGTAGGTACAGCCACGATTACAGCTTCGCAGGATGGCGATAATACCTATAACCCCGCACCTAATGTTGATCAAAGTATTACAATTGATGCAAAAGGACTTTCTTTATCAGGGCTTGTAGCAAATGATAAAATTTATGATGGAAATACTAATGCTACCATAGATGAATCAGGTGCATCATTGGTGGGTGTTGTGGGTTTAGATGATGTATCATATACTGTTTCGGGTACTTTTGCATCTGCAGACGCCGGAACAGGAATTACTGTAAATCTTGTGGCTAACTTAAGTGGAGCAGATGCCGGTAATTATTTTTATTCAGGTCCTGCTACTATAACGGCTAATATTAACAAAGCTCCACAAGCGATTACCTTTGGTGCATTATCAAATAAAAACACCAATGATGTTCCGTTTTCGCTTACAGCTACTTCATCATCAGGTTTAACAGTTTCTTTTTCCAGTTCAACCCCTGCTGTAGCTACTGTTTTAGGAGATGTAGTAACGATTGTAGGAGCCGGAACAACAATGATTACCGCAAGTCAGGCAGGAGATAATAATTATGATGCAGCTACTTCGGTTGATCAAGGCTTATTGGTTCTCTTAGCGCCTGATGTGGTGATGTGGGATTTTGGAACCGCTTCAGCAGATAAAAATCCAACCTCAGGGGTTCCGGTAACTAATCTTTCATTCTCTTCTGTTGAACAGGGAAATAACTATAACTCGTCTCAGACAATTACTCAAGTCAATACTACATCAAAATCCACACCAGCTCCTCCATTTAGCGGTAATTATAATGTTTCTTCTACCGCATACAATGGAAATACCGGGCTAGATCTTAATGTGAATGCTTACTTTGAATTTACTTTAACACCTGCTAACGGTTATCAGGTTTCTTTAAGTTCATTGGTAACAGGAACACGTTCTACAGCCACTGGTCCAAAAACACTTGGTGTTGTAACCAGTGCAGACGGCTTTGCATCAACTATAGGAACAGTAGATGTTTCCGGTAATGGTACTAATTGGGAAAAAGAGGATTTTAATATATCTACAGTTACCTCCTCATCTCCGCTTACTGTTCGTATTTATGGATATGATGGAACCGGAACCCTGGTTACTCACACAAGTGCCAATAACTGGAGATTAGATGATTTAACTATTGAAGTGCAAGTAGAAGCTGCACCGGGATGTTCAGGAACGCCTGACGCCGGAACCATTGCCTCAAATGATGGTTATTCAATTTGTGCCGGTGGAAATGTTAATCTTGAAGCCTCAAATCAATCAAGCTTGTCTGAAGATGGCATTTCTTATCAATGGTACAGTTCTTTAGATAATAATAGTTTTAGTCCGGTTCCATCCGCTAATGCGGCTACTTTAAATACCGGTGCTCTAAGTCAAACTACTTATTATTATTTTGAAGTTACTTGTTCCCATAGCGCCCAGAGTGCAGTTTCTAATACGATCTCAATAGTTGTTAATCAGGCCCCTGGAAAACCTGAAATTTCAGGATCTCATAGTGTATGCAATAATAGTACAACAAGCCTAACTTCTACCTTAGCTCCTGTAGGAGGCAGCTATCAATGGTATGATGGAGCTAATCCGGTAGGCACAAATGCATCAACTTATGAAGCCGGAGCTGGAAATTATTCAGTGGTAATTACATCACAAGAAGGATGTGTATCTGAAGCATCTGATGGTTTTGTGGTAACTGAATCTGGAGCTATTTCTGCTCCTATTGTAGATGGTATAGTTAATGTTTGTCCGTATGTGGGTACAAATGAACAATTGACATATACTGTTACACCGGATGCTAATGTTCAATCTTATACATGGGTAGTTCCACCTACTGTAAATATTATTACCGGACAAGGAACCGGTACATTGGTTATTACACTAGAACCCGGCTTCACCGCTGCTGCTAATAAGCAACTTCGTGTTACTGCACATGGTTGTGGTGGAAGCCTTATGAGTATATTCTATTTACTGGCTCAGGCCCCGGGTACTCCAAGTACAATAAGTGGTCCTTCAAATGCATGTGATTTTATTGATAGTCAAAACGAGGCAACTTATTCTATTGCACCGGTTCCTGCTGCAATGGGATATAACTGGACCTTCCCTGTAGGAGTTACCCTTAATTCGTATGAAGATAATGGGGCTACTGCAAAAGTTTCGTTTACTAATTCATTCGTAAGCTCTTCTATTTCGGTACGGGCGGTAAATGACTGTGGAACCAGTGCTGCACGTTCTATTAATGTAATGCGTATAAGCCCTTCTGTTCCGGGCCTTATTACCGGTCCTAACAATGCCTGTTTGTTTATGCCTACTCCTAATAATCCGGCTGGAGTTAATGCTACATATAGTGTGGCAAATTACCCTTCAGCCACTTCATTTGTATGGACATTGCCTACAGGTGTGAACCTGATAAATCAGAGTAACAATGGCATGGAAGATGAAATTTTAGTTTCATTTACAAGTGCTTATGTTGGAGGTAATATTGCTGTAAAGGCAGTAAGCAATTGTGGAGAGAGCGGACTGCGTACTTTCACAATAGCAAGGAACCGTCCGGGTGCTGCGGGTGCCATAGATATTGTTACCAATCAAGAGGATTGCCCTAACAGATCATTCACTTATTCAATCCCTGCGATTCCTTCAAACACCGTAGAATTATTATGGTCTGTTCCTACCGGTGCTAATATAACATTAGGTCAGGGAACTGTTTCTATAGATGTTACGTATGATGATAATTCTATTGTAGGGGATGTTTCGGTTGTGGCTGTAAATGGATGTGGCCAAAGTGGTATTAGAAAGGTGAAAATTAAACTGCCGGAATGTTCATTTAATATTCGTACACCCCTTACCGTTATTTCAGGAGTAGAAACAGAAATACTTGAAGCAGGTATCTTCCCTAATCCATCTTCTTCCGATTTTAGGTTGAGAGTGAAAGGGACTACTAATGAGAAAATGACAATTCGTGTGTATGATCTTTCAGGTAGAGCCGTAGAGATGATTCAGGCAAATCCCGGTGAAACCATTACTTTCGGTAATCGCCTAAAACCAGGGACATACATGGTAGAGGTTATTAACGGTTCACAACGTAAGGTTTCTCGTATTGTGAAATTGTAATTTATTTATTTAATCTTTTTTAGAGCTACCTATTAGGTGGCTCTTTTTTTATATCAAACAGCTTTAATACTATGTTATAACAAAGCATAAATTGATAAGGAATGTGATAGAATTGGAAAATTGTTAACACATAATGAAAAGGTTGCTTTTTGAAAAACTGTAAATTTGCTTATTACTTTTGTGGGAGGGCTAGTGTGATGGTAAGTAAGAATACAAAAAAGTGATTGGGCTTTACGTCTTTGCTTTACAATTCAAATCTTATGAAGTTGAGAGCCATTTTTAAGGGTTCATTCTTGTTTGTCTTTTTTCCAATAGCCCTCCTTCATTTTCCTTCTGCATCATTGGTAAATAAATCAATAGGTAAAATTGAAAGAAAGAATCTATTCGCATCTAACACCAATCCTGATAGAACCGTTTCACTTTATTATCAAATGAATTTAGCCTCAAAGGGATTGTCTTCTGACGCCTTTAAGAAGGCCTTGATAGGTTATGAAAAGTTAAAGAAACAAGGGGTTTTGAAAAATAACAAGTTACTTACTATTGTTGATTTCAGTAAGCCTTCAAATGAGAAAAGAATGTTCGTTTTGGATTTAGATGCAAAGAAATTATTGTATAATACCTGGGTTGCACATGGTAAAAATTCGGGAGAGAAGTTTGCTCAAAAATTTTCAAATAAACCGGAAAGTTTACAAAGTAGTTTAGGCTTTTATTCAACTACAGATACCTATATCGGCAAACATGGATATAGTTTAAAATTAAAAGGATTGGAAGCTGGTTTTAATAATTATGCTGAAGAGCGGGCTATTGTAATTCATGCTGCTGATTATGTGAGTGAACAATTCATTCATACTAAAGGTTTTTTAGGAAGAAGCTGGGGATGCCCCGCCTTACCTCAAAAATTAAACAAACCTATAATTGATTGTATTAAAAATGGTTCATGCCTATTCGTATATAGTTCAAATGCCAATTATTTAAAGAGCTCTCGCCTTCTAAATGAGCATACAGACCGCGGGTAATTTGAAAAAAATACCAATATCTTTACATAAATAATTTAACATGTTGCGCAATGTTCTTAAAGGGACCGGGGTGGCAATTATTACACCATTTCAGGAAGATTATAGTGTAGATTTTACCGGCCTGGAAAAGCTAATTAATTATATTATTGATGGAGGAATCAATTATGTGGTATCCTTAGGAACAACAGGTGAAACTCCGGTATTATCGGAAAAGGAAAAGAAAGAAATTATTTCGTTCACTTTAGAAGTGGTTAATAATCGGGTACCGGTTGTGGTAGGAGTAGGCGGTAATAATACCGCTTCATTGGTGAATACATTGAATGAGTACCCGCTTGGCAAGGCAGTAGCGGTATTAAGCGCAAGCCCCTATTATAATAAACCTTCCCAACAAGGGATTATAAAACATTATGAAGAAGTGGCAAAAGCCTCACCGGCTCCGGTTATTTTGTATAATGTTCCGGCACGTACCGGTCGTAATATGACTGCTGATACCACCCTTTACTTGGCAAATCATGTGAAAAATATTGCAGGAATAAAAGAAGCGAGTGGTGATATGGGGCAATGCATGCACATCTTGCGTGACCGGCCTAATGATTTTTTGGTGGTTAGTGGTGATGATGCACTGGCTTTTCCCCAGTTGGCATGCGGAATGGATGGCGTAATTAGTGTTGCAGCCAATGTGTATCCCAAAACTTTTTCAGCAATGGTTAATTTGGCCTTACACTCAGATAATAGCGGTGCAAAACAGAAAAATGATTCCCTTATTGAAGCTTACCGGCTCATGTTTATGGAAAATAACCCTGCCGGAGCCAAAGCTTTTTTAAATGAAATGAATATTATTAAAAATATATTGCGACTGCCAAATATTCCGGTTGATGCTAAGATCAGGGTAGCCATTGAACAATTTGTTCAACATGAAAAAATGGGATAGTTAATAAACGATATAACCTGCTATTTTTGTTGTTTATAGCAATGAGCCCTGCTATGAATTTATCGGCTATGCGCTATCAGCTACCTTCCGCTCAGCCGCCAATCAACGATTCATCCTATTCACCTAACGTCTTTTTTAATATTGATAGTGGACAATTGCAGCTTTTTAATCAGCCGGTTGGCCTGCATATTTATGTACCTGCAGATTATAATAGCCATTTGAAAAAATATCCGGTTTTGTATTTACTTAATGGTGACAGTGCATTTAATTATAATCTTGAAAGTGATTGGTACATTGATGAAACAATGGATAGCTTATTGAAGCAACCCAAGATTAAGTCCTCACTTGTGGTGGCTATTAATAATCTGCCCTATGCTGATAATGAAGAGGATTCTATAGTGGAGTTTTTAATAAATGATGTAAAAGCGTTTATAGATGACCGTTATCGTACTGCTAACGGGCAATCTATTCTTTTAGGAACAGGTAAATATGGGGGGCTAGCCTTGATCACTGTTTTAAAGTTTCCTTCTGTTTTTCACCGAGCCGGTATTTTTTCCCCTGAGAATGGGCTGTTGGAGCTCTTAAATAAAAACAGTTTAAACGGAAAGGGATTTTCAGGTATGTTGTTCTTTTTCTTTCCCGATTCTGTTGATCGTATTGCAGATAGGTTAGCTGCAGAATCAGCGGCATTGTTATATACAACCAATCATCAAAATCCAAGAAGACGTAGGTCGGCATTAGGTGGGTGGTATGCAGAGTTTTATAAATGGATCACCGGTAATGGATTTAATTATATTATTCGTCCTCCACGGCGTTAAAGGGCATAGCAAGTACCTTCCACAGCTAATTCTGTATCCGGAAATATTGCAGAAGCCTCTTTTAAAAAGATATCAAGTTTTTCGTAGCGAGATGAAAAGTGACCGATAATTAGTTTTTTTGCTTTTGATAAGTGAGCAATGTTTGCAGCCTGATTTGTTGTAGAATGAAAACGCTTTGCAGCAAGTTCTGCTTGCTCAGCAGGATAGGTTGTTTCATGATATAATAAATCTGCATGCTGAATATAGGGAATCATGGCTTCATCATAAATAGTATCGGCACAATAAGCGTAGGTGCGAGGGCTAGGCGCAGCATCGGTTAATTCATTATTGGGAATAATAGTTCCTTTAGCGTTAACAAAGTCTTTCCCGTGTTGTAACTCACTATAAAAATCAGAGGGGATCTCGTAGGCTTTTACTCTTTCCGGAATGATTCTTCGCGGATTACGGATTTCCTTGAAAGTAAAACCCCAGCAGGGAATTCCATGTACAACAGGGAAAGTATTGACCTGGATGTGTTGAGTATTGCAAATAACTCCGGGTTTGGTAATGGGATGGAAATAAAATGGATAAGGTAATGTAGCGGAAGTAACATCCAATTGCATTTGAAGAATATCTTCCAATTCTGGCGGTGCATATAAGTGCAAATCCTGTGAGCGGCCCAATAGCCCCATTGTACTTAACAAGCCCGGTAAACCAAAGTAATGATCTCCATGCAAATGAGAAATAAATATCCTGCTAATTTTAGACCACTTCACCTTGTATCTGGCTAATTGCATCTGAGTCCCTTCGCCACAGTCAATAAGGAATGTTTCATCAAGCACCTGAAGGGCTTGTGCAGTAGGATTTCGTCCGTAGGCAGCAATTGCAGAATTACAACCTAAAATAGTTAAAGCAAACACAGTTAAAAGTTTTCATCATCTAATAATTCTCTCTCTACCTCTTCCATGTGCATAATGTCCCAAGCCTCACTTTCGGTGGGTGTTACATTCATGAATTCCAAAAGCTCCAATTCCTCCAATTTATTTTCTACATCAGCATTTAAACAACAAACAATACAGGATACATTCTTTTCGTAAAACAACTGTTGCAAGTTGGCCAACATCCGGCTAACCTCATTATCCATTGCTTTCACTGCCTGCATATTAATTATAAGATGAGGTATGGACTGAGATTGAAATTTCAGCAGAATATCCTCCAGTTCCGCTGCCATATTAACAGTTATATTAGAATCTTGAGGAGTGACTACGGAAAATTTTTCTTTGGTATCTATTTTGACATTCATAAGAAAGGGTAACCTGTGAGATGATGTAAAATAAGAAAAATTCCGGTTTAATTAATATTTATGAAGTTTTGACAAATAGAGGTGCTTTAATTTAAGCCAATATCGCTTTATTTATGTGGATAAAATATGAGACAATATCCTAAAACAGCAATTTTTCAACATTTCAACATTTAGCATTTTACTTAAACGAAACCGAGTAAATAATCGTTATTATTGTATAGGTAACCTTTTAAAAACAAGAAGCATGGATAATAATTTCTCACAACAAGTAAAGGATATTATTAATTACAGCAGGGAAGAAGCACTGCGGTTGGGAAATGATTTTATTGGTACCGAGCATTTTGTGTTAGGTATGATTAGAGATGGTAATAATACTGCTGTGAAAATTTTAAAATCACTAAATGTAGATATATATGAATTACGGAAGGGTATTGAAATGGCAGTGAAAGATAAGTCCGGAAAGTCTATAAACAATATCAACTCTATGCCGCTAACAAAGCAGGCCGAAAAGGTGATAAGGATAACAGTTCTTGAAGCTAAGGCACTTAAACAGGAAACCGTGGAAAGTGAGCATCTTATGCTGTCCATTTTAAAGAATAAAGAAAATGTGGCTACTCAAATTTTAAATCAGTTTGATGTTAATTATGAAGGTTTTAAAAATGATTTAGGAATTGTAACAAGTACTCCACCCAAGGCTGAATTTAATGACGAAGAAGATTTTGATGAAGAGCGCAGGCAATATGGGCAACCCCCTCGAAGCCAAAAGGCAGGTGCAGTAGGCCATGGTAAAAGCAAAACTCCCGTACTGGATAATTTCGGAAGAGACATAACTGAGCTTGCTGAAAAAGGAGAGTTAGACCCTATCGTTGGCCGGGAAAATGAAATTGAACGAGTTTCTCAAATTCTATCAAGAAGGAAAAAGAATAATCCTATTTTAATTGGAGAACCGGGCGTGGGTAAAACAGCAATCGTGGAGGGGCTTGCTTTACGGATTGTACAAAGAAAAGTAAGTAGGGTGTTATTTGATAAACGTGTGGTAAGCCTTGATTTAGCTGCTTTAGTGGCAGGAACAAAGTACAGAGGCCAATTTGAAGAGAGAATGAAGGCCATCATGAGCGAACTGGAGAAGAACCGTGATGTGATTTTATTTATTGATGAAATTCATACCATTGTGGGGGCAGGAGGCGCAAGCGGATCATTGGATGCGTCTAATATTTTTAAACCTGCACTTGCCCGGGGTGAATTGCAATGCATTGGTGCTTCAACACTTGATGAGTATCGTATGCATATTGAAAAAGACGGTGCGCTTGACAGACGCTTCCAAAAAGTAATGGTTGAACAACCATCAGTAGAAGAGGCAATTGAAATTCTGAATAATATTAAAAATAAATATGAGGACTATCACAATGTTACCTATAGCGCAGATGCAATTGAAGCTTGTGTAAAACTGAGTGATAGATATATGACCGACAGACTTCTTCCTGATAAAGCAATTGATGTACTGGATGAGGTAGGAGCGCGTAAGCATATAAAGAATATTAATGTGCCTGAAAATATTCTCGACTTGGAAAAGAAGATTGAAGATATAAAACAGGAAAAGAACAAAGTAGTGAAGAGCCAGAAATTTGAACTGGCTGCTGATTTACGCGATAAGGAAAAACGATTACAGGAAGAGTTGGAAAGTGCAAAGCAGGCATGGGAAGAAGAAAGTAAGCATAAACGCTTTCCGATTGAAGAATCAGATATCGCAGAAGTTGTTTGTATGATGACAGGTATTCCGGTTCAACGTATGGTTCAAGCTGAAACAGAAAAGCTTCGCCGTATGGGTGATGATCTCAAAGGGGCAGTTATTGGCCAACAGGAAGCCATTAGTAAGGTGGTTAAAGCCATTCAGCGTAACCGCGTAGGATTAAAGGATCCTAAAAAGCCTATTGGTACATTTATCTTTCTTGGACCAACCGGAGTAGGAAAAACTGAATTGGCGCGTTCATTGGCCAAACACATGTTTGATAGCGAAGACGCGCTTATCCGTATTGATATGAGTGAATACATGGAAAAATTTACGGTATCCAGACTAATTGGAGCGCCTCCGGGATATGTAGGCTATGAAGAAGGTGGGCAACTAACAGAAAGGGTTAGACGCAAACCGTATAGTGTTATTCTATTAGATGAAATTGAAAAGGCGCATCCGGATATTTATAACATCCTTCTTCAAGTTTTAGATGACGGACAATTGACAGATGGTTTGGGACGTAAGGTGGATTTTAAAAACACACTTATTATCATGACCTCAAACATTGGAGCACGTCAGCTAAAAGATTTTGGAGATGGAGTGGGGTTTGCTACTTCTAACAGACAGGCTCAAGAGGATGAAAACAATAAAGCCATCATCGAAAAGGCATTGAAAAGAACCTTCAGCCCCGAATTTTTAAATAGAATTGATGATGTGGTTATATTTAATTCCTTAAGCCATGAAAATATTTTTGAAATCATTGATATCCTGATGAAGGGTGTAATGAACAGATTGAAGAACCTTGGATTCTCGCTCGAGTTATCTACAGATGCAAAGGAATTTTTGGCTGATAAAGGTTATGATAGCCAGTTTGGTGCACGACCGCTGCATAGAGCTATTCAAAAGTATTTAGAAGATCCTTTGGCAGAAGATATTTTAAATATGACCATAAAGCCGGGCGACATAATGATTGCTGAATTAGATAAGGAAGGGAATAAATTAAAATTCCGAATTAAGGAAGAACCTAAGAAGAGAGAGAAAAAATCAGAAGCCTAATTAAAAAGGCAGAATTGTAAATAAGAAAGATTTGCTCAAATGGATTAGCCCTACTGTATATTTGATGTGTACAGTAGGGCATTTCTTTAGCTTGTAACTTACTCAGTTCGGGAGAATACATGAATACAAATATTTTAATAAGATTCATTTTTGCATTTTTTACTACAATTGCCCTTTTCGCCTCCTCCTGTACCGATTTGGGAAGTAAGTATCAGGCAGGGTTAAATACAGCAACAGATGCAGAAAGGCAAATTGATTACATTTTTCAATCTGCACTTTTACGTGATGGACTTTTGATGGATAGCTTTCAATTTATGGTTTCTCGGCTCAATGAACTCCCCACTTCAAAGACAAACTATCTTTCAAAAGTTAATCTTATACGTGCTACCTATTATCGTAGAAGCGCATCTTTTGAACTGGCAAAATCTTATTATAGAAAATCCCTTGAGTACCTAATTCCCGGTGATTCGCTATTGAGTTATGCCTATGAAGGATTAGGTATTTCCGAAAAGCATTTAGGAAATTTTTCAGCTTCACTGAAACATTTTCAGGGCTCCATTTCAAACGCTGAGAAAAGAAAGGATACATTAAGACTGGCAACAGCCTATGCTTCTATTGCACAGCTTCATTTTGAAAAGCAGGATAGTGCTGAGGCTAAGGAAGCTATTCGAAAAGTAGTTTCATTATATAAAAACCGTTCGGTGGAGCGGCCTTATCTTGTTGCATTACATACTCTGGCAAACATTGAAGGCCAAAGTGGTAATTTTTCTGAAGCAATGAAAATAGATAAAGAAGGCATTGCTTTATCTGAAAAAATGGGTAATGAATATACTAAAATTACATTTCAGGATAACCTGGCAAGATGCTATCTATATTTTTTAAAAGATTACGATAAGGCAAAGTTATACTTTAGTAAAAACCTGGCAGTTGATAAAAAGTTAAATAACCTTAACTGGATTGCAGACTCCTATATTAACCTTGCAGAAGTTGCTATAGCAAGTAAAAACTTTACAGAAGCTAAGGCATACCTTGATAGCGCATTAAGTATAGCCATTAATAGTAAACAGATTAACAATACCCTAAAAGTTTATTCATCCCTTGTTGGCTTTTATAAACAGCAGGATGATTATAAAAATGGATTTAACGCACAGGAAAAGTTTATAGATGCCTATAAAAGTTTTTTTAATGAAAAAAGCGAGCAGGCATTTGTGGCATATAATGTAATTTATGAAACAGAAAAGAAAGAAAGGGAAATTGCAGAGGCAAAAATTGCGTCTGAGAAGAAGAATATCTGGTTGATTGCTTTATCAGGATTAATCCTTTTAGGCCTGGTGGTATTTTGGGCTTACAAATTGAAGATAGCCAACCGGCAAAAACGTCTATTACTTGAAAATGAATTACTCATAGAACAGGCCCATTCCAGAGCGCAGCAAGAGCGGTTAGAAATTTCAAAAGATTTGCATGATAGCCTGGGTGCACAACTTACATTTATCAATTCGGTTTTAGATAAATTGAGAAAACAAACATCTACTGCAGATTATAGTATCCGGGAAAAGGTTGCATCTTTGTATGATTTTTCTGAAAACTCCATCGCAGAACTGAGAAATATTTTATGGGTCCTTAATTCTGAGGAAATAAGGTTAAGTGATTTAAAAATGAGGTTGCTTAATTTTATAAAAGCAGCATCAGAAGCAGGTGAGGAAATAAAATTTAATTTCAAATTTCCTGTTTCAGAGGATATTAATCTGAATTTTAAACAAGCTGTACATCTTTACAGAGTTTTTCAGGAAATAGTGAATAATGCAGTAAAATATTCAAAGGCACCAGAAGTAAATATTTCGATGGTTCAGGATGGTAAAAAAATAATGATTCAGGTGGTTGATAATGGTACAGGATTCGATTATGAAACGGAGAAGAATAAATCTTTTGGATTGCAGAACATATTTAACCGAATTGCAGCTATAAATGGGAAAATTGATTTAAAAACTGCTGTAGGGGAAGGTACTGTGTACAACATTCAAATTGTTTTTTAGGATGGTGAAAGTAGCTATTGTAGAAGATAATGCCCATGCATTAATAGCATTGATAGAAAAACTATCCGAGTTTGATGACATCTCCGTGGTGCTTAAGGCCGGAAATGGCAACGAAATACTGCATTTACTGGAGAGTAATAGCGATATAGATTTAATATTAATGGATATCGAAATGCCGGTCATGAACGGTATAACTGCCACCAAACAGATAAAACAACTATATCCTGCTGTTAAGGTCGTAATAATTACCATATTTGATAACGATGATTATATCTTCAATGCTATTAAAGCAGGAGCGGATAGTTATATTCTTAAGGATACCAAGCCGGAAAAAATTTATGAAACAATCAAAGATACTCTTCAGGGTGGCGCAGTGATGTCACCCTCCATTGCCGTTAAAACATTGAATTTGCTAAAAAATATTTATTTTCCGATAACACCCACCGAAGGTGTTGAAATTACATTGACGGAAAGGGAAATCGAAATTTTAGAACAGTTGAGTAAAGGGTTTAACAATAAGGCAATAGCTACATCGCTCTATATATCACCCTTTACAGTGAAAAGACATATCGAGAATATTTATCAAAAACTTCACGCACATAACCGGATAGACCTTGTAGAAAAAGCAAGAAGAGGAGGGCTACTTTGAATATAGTTTTTTAAATTCATGAGTAGCTACGTTCCATCTTTATATTAGTGAAGCAGAAGGTAGAAATAATTTTATCAAAAAGAAGATACCTAATATGGTAAGTATTACACCGTACATTAACGCAAGTTTGAAAGACTTTGTTTTAATAGCCACACTGGCACCGATATATGAAAAGGGAATGGAGCCTGAAGCAAGTATAAGTGTAATGATCCAGTCTATATGCCCTAAATAAACATGCACAATTGTTCCCGGTATAGCCAAAAACATGGATACTGCCAGCGAACATGCAAAGGCATGTTTAATAGGTAGTTTTAAAATTTTTGCAAACGAAGGAGCCAGCAGAAATCCTCCTGAATTAGCAAGCAGGCCCGATACCAATCCTACAAATGATGCAATTAGGGTTAGCCGTAATTTCCAGTATGGAGGTCTTTTAATAATGCCTTCTCCGGAAGTGCTTTCCTCTTCGTTTGTTTTTGTTGGACTAAAAATAAAACTCAAACCGAATATTAAAACCAGAATACCGGTAAGAATCAATAAGGGCATAGCACCGGTAAATTTTGTAAGGAATGAGCCGATAATAACTGCCGGGAATCCAATCAATAGACTCCATAAAACAACTGTCTTATCCCAAAAATGTGATTTCCAGTATTTGAGTGATGCAATAAAAGTACCCGGAATAGTGGCGGGTAGAGGAGCAGCTACAGCAACAAACCCCGGTACACCAACAAGGCTAAGTAGGGGTGTAGCAATTGCACTTCCTCCCTTTCCGAATAAACCACCAAGAAAACCTACACCTATACCAATCAGAAATATCTCAATATATTGTTGCCATATCATCGGGTAGCTAAAGTTTAAATGCAAAGATGGTATAAAGCATCTATTGATGCTCAATTGTTTTGTTAATGTAATAAATACTGGATATGCTGATGTATAATAATATATGTACCACATTTTTTTCAATCATATTTACTTTTACAGTTATGGTTGGTAAATGAAATGTACTTTTGTATAAGTACAGTACTTAAATAATGGCTGAGTTTTCTTTCAATGAATACATGAAAACAACAATTGTTACCATAGATGGTTGGTCTTCCTGTGGGAAGAGTACGCTGGCCCGCCAGTTGGCTGCGCGTTTAGGATTTGTATATATTGATAGTGGAGCTATGTATAGAGCTATTACACTTTATTTTATTAGAAATCATATAGACTGGACAAATGAGGAAGCGGTAGAAAATGCCTTGCCAAATATTAATATGCGGTTTGAACATAATGCAGTTTCCGGTCAGTCTGAGATTTATCTTAATGATGAAAATGTTGAGTATGTAATTCGTGATTTAGTAGTTGCTGAAAAAGTAAGTGAAGTAGCTACAATCGCTTCGGTTAGAAAGTATGCTGTTAGACAGCAACAAAAGATGGGAGTGCGGCATAATACGGTTATGGACGGACGGGATATAGGCACTACTGTTTTTCCGGATGCTGCATTAAAAATCTTTATGACCTCTGATATTTTGGTAAGAATAGAAAGACGATTTAAGGAATTGTATGAAAAAAATCCCAACATTACCATTGAAGAGGTTGCTGCTAATTTAGAAATGCGTGATTATATTGATTCACATCGGGAAGTGAGTCCCCTGCGAATGGCAGAGGATGCAGTGCTGTTAGATAATACCAATTTGACGGTTACTGAACAACTGGATTTTGCACTAAAGTTGGTTAAGGAAAGAATTCCTGCAGAAACAACAGGCTTATAGCAGCCTAACATCTCTTTATATTATTATAACCTTGTGTAATTTACATTAAGTGTTTGAGTAGAAATAATTTTTGGCTCTTTCCTAATGGATAAGGCCGGTTGTTTATTTTAATTTAGTGATTATGAAAAAAAGTGCTCTTTTTATTGCCGGAGTTGTTGGTTTTATAATGAGTTATGGTCAAAGCCCAACATATTTACCACAACCGGAAAATATGATACTGCAAGGAGTGAGTAGCATTGATGCACATTTGCCGGACACCGTTAGACCCTATACTGAATTCCGCTCGGCATCATTGGTAGCATGGCATCCAATTAAGCGAACCATGCTAATCACTACAAGATTTGGAAATACAAATCAATTACATGAGGTGGGGATGGCAAAAGGAATGCGAAAGCAGCTTACCTTTTTCGAAGAACCGGTTAGAAATGCCTACTATCAACCTGTTCAGGGTGATTATTTTATATATTCCCGAGATATGGGTGGCAACGAATTTACCCAATTGTTTAGATATGAAATGAATAACGGTAAAAGCACCTTGCTTACAGATGGTGGGAAAAGCCAAAATGGTGGAGTAGTTTTTAATAAGGCTGGCTCACAGATACTTTATACATCTACCCGAAGAAATGGTGCAGACCGTGATGTGTATATTATGAACCCTATGCAACCTTCTTCAAATAAATTATTGATTGAACTGGAAGGCGGAGGGTGGAATGTGGTAGATTGGAAGGCAGACAATGATCATGTACTGTTATCTAAATATGTATCAGCTAACGAATCATCTGTTTGGGAATTTAGTATATCTACAAAAAAACTAAGTCGAATCATTCCGCTAAAAGATGAGAGAGTAATTTATACACCCCTGGCATATTCAAAAGACAGCAATGCAATTTTTCTTATGACAGATGCTAATAGTGAATTTGCCCAACCTGTAAGGTTTAATAGAAATAGTGGTAAAATGGATTTTCTTGTAACAGATAATAAAGGGCAAATTACTCAGTATAAACTCACCGAAAATCAACAATATGCTGCCTATGTGGTGAATGAATCAGGTGTGTTTAATTTATATATCCAATATTTAGCAACAAAGCAATCTGAACCGATAGCTGGATTACCAACCGGTATTGTTGGAGGGCTACATTGGAGGAAGGATAATCAAACACTCGGCTTTTCTTTTAGTTCCTCACAAACGCCAGGAGATGTTATGGTGTTTGATCGTTTAAAGAAAAAGATGGTGAAATGGACAGAAAGTGAACTGGGTGGAATGAATTTATCAGCCCTGCCTATTCCTAAATTAATAAGTTGGAAGAGTTTTGATGGGTTATCCATTACAGGCTTTTTGTATAAAGCTCCGGCTCGTTTTACAGGGAAGCGCCCTGTAATTATTAATATTCATGGTGGGCCGGAGGGACAATCTGTGCCGGGTTTTATAGCCAGGTCTAACTATTACCTTAATGAAATGGGCATTTGTATTATTTATCCTAATGTTAGAGGTAGCTCAGGCTTTGGGAAGACATTTCTTGACTTAGATAATGGAGTAAAAAGAGAGAATAGCGTAAAGGATATTGGTGCTTTACTTGACTGGATAGAAAAACAGCCCGACCTGGATGCTAATCGAATAATGATTACCGGGGGAAGCTATGGAGGTTATATGACACTTGCATCCGCATTTCATTATAATGATAGAATAAAATGTGCATTAGATGTGGTAGGGATTAGTCATTTTACTACTTTTCTAAAAAATACGGAGAACTATCGGCGAGATTTGAGACGGGTAGAATATGGAGATGAACGAGATGCAGAGATGGCAAAATTTTTTGATGAAATTGCGCCATTAAATAATGCACATAAAATTACTAAACCCATGTTTATTGTGCAGGGAAAGAATGATCCTCGTGTTCCCTATACAGAAGCGGAACAAATGGTACAGAAAATAAAAGCCAACGGCGGTGTGGTTTGGTATATGATGGCAAATGATGAAGGACATGGTTTTGCCAAAAAGAATAATCAGGATTATCAATTCTATGCTACCATAGCTTTTATTCGGGAATATCTTCTAAAGTAGTGCCACAAATTTCTGCAAGCCGAAGAATCACTTTTTCTACAACGGCATCAGGGCAAGATGCCCCACTGGTAACGAGAATCTTTATCGGTGTGTTATTGCCTAAAAAGTTTAAAGTTTCTTTCTCAATTTTTTCATGCATATCCCAATGCTTTACTTTTTGGGTTGAAAGTAAATTGCTTTCATCCCGAATAAAATAAGTAGGTAGTTTTTCTTCACACAATTCTACAAGATGAGAAGTGTTGCTACTATTGTAACCACCAACAACAATGGCAAGGTTAGCAGGCGTTTCAAGCATTCCTTTTACAGACGACTGATTGTCTGTAGTAGCGTAGCACAGCGTATCGCGTGTATCTGCAAATCTTTCGTTTATGCGCGCAGGTGGTAGCGCATAATGTTCAGTCATTACCTGACGTAAATAGTCGGCAATTTGTTGCGTATCTGTGGCCAGCATGGTGGTTTGATTAACTACTCCGATGCGTTGTAAATCTTTAATGGGGTCAAAGCCATCCGTGAATCTTCCGGCAAAAACTTCATGAAACGTTTCAACAGGCCGCACCCCGGTAATGAATTCTCCTAATACGATGGCTTCGCTCATATCATTCACTACCACAGTGGCAGTATGCTTTGCTGCATGTGAAAAAGTGGCTCGTGTTTCCTCATGAGTAGGTTTGCCATGCACTACAACGGTATATCCCTGCCTGGCAATTTGCTCACTTTTATTCCAAACCCTTTCAACAAACGGGCAGGTAGTATTGTATTTTTCCATAGAAATCCCCCTGCTTCGTAGCTTTTCTTCAATTGCCAGTGTAGTGCCAAATGCGGGAATAAGAACAATGTCATCACTTTGGAGGCTTTCAAAAGATATGAGTTGCTTACCTGATGTGTCTTGCAAAAACTTCACCCCATGCGACATCAAATCAGCATTTACTAAAGGATTATGAATCATTTCACTTAGCAAGAAAATGCGCTTTCCCGGATTTTTTGCAATCGTATCAAAAGCAATTTCAATAGCATTTTCCACTCCATAACAAAATCCAAAATGACGAGCTAAGTATATATGTAGATTTCCCAAATCGAAAAAGGTAGGTGTGAAATCCTTCTTCATTTTATCACCTGTTCTACGCTGTAGCTTAATAGCAGCAATTAGTTTGCTGCGATACGAAACAGGAATTGTAAATTGCTTCATAATTAAGGCAAAGTTACAACCTTGTTATGAAAGAATTTTCTACACCAGCCTTCCTGTTATCTTCGAATATTTATGAAGTAAATATTCGTCAATATACTCCTGAAGGCACATTCAGGGCTTTCGCAACCCATATCCCCAGGTTAAAGGAAATGGGGGTGGAAATATTATGGTTAATGCCTATTCATCCAATTGGTGTAATAAATAGAAAAGGTACGTTAGGAAGCTATTATTCAATTGCTCATCATACCGCCATTAATAGTGAGTTTGGTGACGAGGCTGATTTTGATTTTTTAGTAGATGCAATTCATAAGGCCGGTATGAAAGTTATTCTCGACTGGGTTGCTAATCATGCTGCTTGGGATCATATTTGGACGAAGTTAAATCCCGATTTTTTTAAACGCGGTGCATTTGGGTTTGAATCTCCTTTTGATTGGACAGATGTTATTCAGATTGATCATAGTAATATGAAAGAGCGTGATGCGATGATAGAGGCTATGATGTATTGGGTTGAAGAGAGAAGAATTGATGGTTTTCGTGCAGACTTGGCACATCTTACTCCTTTAGATTTTTGGAAAGAAGCTCGGCGTAAATGTGATAAAATAAAACAGGGGTTAATTTGGCTGGCTGAATCAGAAGATGAAAATTATACGGCAGCTTTTGATATTACTTTTACCTGGCGTTGGATGCATGCTGCGGAACGTGCAATAAAGGAAGAAAATGCGCCAACAACTTTATTAAAGTTTTTGCAGCAGCAGGATTTACCCGGGCTTCGCTTATATTTTACTTCCAACCATGATGAAAACTCATGGAATGGAACAGAGTGGGAAAAATATGGTATTTATGCCAGAGCGCTCGCTGTTTTTTCTTTTTTGTATAAGGATAGCATTCCTTTGTTGTATTCAGGGCAGGAAATTCCCAATTTCAAACGATTGGCATTTTTTGATAAAGACTCATTAAAGTGGCACCTTCCTCCTGAATTGGAAGATTTTTATAAAAAGCTGTATATCATTCGTAGGGAGTGTAACATTTTTAGTTCAGTATATGAAGTAAAATTTTATCGCCATAATGAACTTTTAATTTACAGTTTGCATGGTAATGATAATATGCTTTTGGTTGCATTACATTTTGGGATTTCAAAAATTAAATTTCAACCGACTTTATATACCGGAATTACCGGCAAAGAAATATTTACAGGGGTGCATTGGATTTCCTCAATAGACCCGGTAGAGTTTTCTCCGGGAGAGTTTATGGTTATTTCAACAAAATAATACCTTGTTAATTTCGCGCTCTACGTTTATTTGAGGTGCCACTTTTTTTGTACCCTCCGTCTGCCTCGTTCATACGGATAACTCGTTTGTTGTACTTTTTCCCATCCAATGATTTTATCATTTTTCCGGCATCCTTTGAGTCCACCTCTACCCAGGTATTCATTTCGCGTATATCAATTTTTCCCAACACATCCTTACGAAGATTACTTTCGTCTAAAATGAATTGTAAAAAACTGGCCTTATAGAAGCCGTCCTTTGTGCCTAAATTAATGAAAAGGCGCGTATATCCGTTATCATTATGATAGCTTTGTCTATGGTCGTTGCGAGCGTTGTTTGAATAGGATTTATTAAAGCTATCCCCTTTTGAGCGAGGTTCATTCTTGATATTTAAGTCTTCTGCATTTTCATAATAGCGAACAAACTGATCAAACTCCAAAGCAGCAATTCTTTGTAAAACCTCTTCCTTTGAAATATTTTCAAACTTTCGCACTAAATCAGGTAAGAAAGCTTCATAATTCCCTTGTGAAATATCAGCAGAAGCGAGTTTATCCATAAAATGGAAAAATTGTTTTCTTACCACTTCTTGCCCACCTGGAATTTCCATTCTTTGAAATGGAGCATTAATCATTTTTTCGAGCTGCTTTATTTTATACACTTCCCGTGAGTGGCAAATAGAAACACAAATACCAGTTTTTCCGGCACGTGCTGTACGGCCGCTACGGTGTGTGTACACTTCCATATCATCCGGTAATTCATAATTAATTACGTGGGTAATACCATCCACATCAATACCTCTTGCAGCTACATCAGTAGCTATAAGAAGTTGAAGAGTCTTATTCCTAAATCTTCCCATTACTTTATCCCGTTGTTGTTGTGTAAGGTCGCCATGTAAAGCTTCGATATCATAACCTGATTTGGAAAGTAACTCACTAATCTCCTGTGCGTCTGCTTTGGTGCGGGTAAAGATTATTCCATACATACCCGGGTTAAAATCAATCAGTCTTTTTAGTGTTTCATAACGGTGATGCGCAGACGAAATATAATAGTGGTGATTAATATTTATATTTCCGCTATTTTTCTTCCCTACTGTTATCTCTTTTGGTGTAGTCATGTAGTTTTTCGCAATTGCCCTAACCTCAGGAGGCATGGTAGCGCTAAACAACCAAATACTTTCGCGGTTAATAGTATTTTGCAAAACAAAATCAATATCATCCCGAAAACCCATATTCAACATCTCGTCGGCTTCATCTAATATTACATATTTTACCTTTTCCAAGTCAATGGCCTTTCTTTCAATTAGGTCAATAAGCCTGCCCGGAGTTGCCACTACAATTTGAACTCCTTTTTTTAGGTTACGCATTTGCATGGTTATAGAAGCTCCACCATATACAGGCTCGATAGCCACACCCACAACGTGTTTTTTGTAGTGCTTTATATCATTTGTAATTTGTAGGCAAAGCTCTCGTGTTGGACAAACGATTAGCGCCTGAGGAAACCTTTTTTCTGCTTCAATTAATTGTAACAGTGGTAAACCAAAAGCAGCGGTTTTTCCGGTGCCCGTTTGTGCTAAACCAACAAAATCGGTAGTGCCCGAAAGAAGTACCGGAATTGCCTTTTCTTGTATTGGAGTTGGCGTTTCAAAGCCTAATTCAGATACAGATTTAATAATCAATGGGGATAATCCCAAATCCTGAAATGTGTGCATAAAAAGAATAGTTAAATAAATAATTCATGTTGCCAGGGCATCCATGTGCTGATGTAAATCACATGTTATGTTACTGGCTGTTGAATTCTTCAGGTGGGAATTACTCCGTTTCAACGGCATCTGGACACGTCATGCAATATGCTGTACAAAAAGCGCCGCAAAACTAATGTTTTTTTCTCTGTTAAAGAAGAAAATGTGAATGTTAAGTAAAAATTACCAAATTTAAATATTAGTTTTTGACAATTCTTAACAAGGATAATGCTGTAAATTCTGAAATGCATTATATTTTGAGAGTTCAATGAATAAAGAAATCTTATGAAAAAAATATGGCTGATTCCAATGGTTGTTTTCTCATTTGGCTCCACTTCTATGGCACAATCTGTAAAGGGAGGTTTAAAGATCGGTGCGGATTTGGTGAAAGTAGATGGTAAATCGTTTAAAGAACAGTTTGCATTTGGCTATCAGGTAGGAGGATTTGTTGAGTTTAATTTGAATAAAAAGTTTTCTATTCAACCAGAAGTATTGTTTAGTCAGGTTAGCCTGGATACCAGCCATTCTTTTAGTGATATCTATGCATTTGAAAGCCTTACTAAGATTAAGTTATCCTATATTAAAATTCCATTATTGTTCAATTATAAGGCCAATGAATTTGTGTCTTTGCAAATAGGGCCGCAGTATGGTATTTTGATAGATCAAAATATCAGTTTGTTGAGTAATGGAAAGAAAGCTTTTAAACAAGGTGATTTTAGTTTGCTAGGAGGAATACAGTTGAATATCTCACGGTTTATTGTATATGGCAGGTATGGTATAGGACTAAGTGAATTGAATGATATTGATAACCGGGATAAATGGAAGAATCAAACTATACAATTGGGCTTAGGGATGCGATTTTAGTTAAGGTCTTAAAATAGTAAAGGATAAATCAGCATTAAGTTTGATAACGGTACTAGGTGTGCCAGGTTCCGTTTCATTTTGTCTATGATTCACCACAAAATCTACATTGTTAATAATAGCCAAATCAATATCATTAAAAATTCGTGGTGGAGGATAACCGCTAATGTTAGATGAGGTGGATACAATAGGCTTTTTAAATGCATTGATTAATTTTTTACAAAATGGGTCAGATACCACCCGGATTCCAATACTGCCATCTTTGTTGATTAAATTATGGGCTAAACCCTTAGCTTTTTGATATATAACAGTTACTGGCTTGTGTACGCCTCTTATAAAATCATAAATAGCCGGATGATCTTGATCAACATATTTTAAAATATCATTTTCATTAGCCAGTAAAATAATCATACTCTTTTCTTCATTGCGTTTCTTTATTCTAAATATTTTTTTTACTGCTTCTTCATTTGTGGCATCGCAGCCAATTCCCCATACTGTATCAGTAGGGTATAAAATAGTGCCGCCATTTTTCAGCACCCTTAGGGCTTCTTGTATATCATCATCAATTTGCATCTAAAGTGCTTAGGAGTTGTTGTGTGTTAATAGTATGCCCACATTTAAAGTGCCCTAACGGACAGGCTTTCCAGCCATGAAGCCCGCATGGCCTGCAATCCAATGAGATAGTAGTTTCTACAATAAATGACTTGGTGGATAACGGATAAAAACCAAAGCCCGGAATGGTAGAGCAGAAAATTGCTGTTACTGGTGCATCCATCGCAGAAGCAAAATGAAGCGGAGCACTGTCATTTACATAATTCATATCAGCTTGCTTCATTAATGCAGCGGATTGAAGAAAAGAAAGTTTGCCTGCCAGGATGCTAATATGCTGTTTTCGGTTACTTTTTGCAACTAATGATGCTGCTTCCTCAACGTTATCTTTTCCTCCTAAGATATATATAGTATATTTTTCCGGAAGGGAGTTAATTAACTCTATCCATTTTTCTGATGGCATCCGCTTGGTAAACCAAACACTGGAAGGAGTTAAGGTTACATAAGGGGATTGAGTATAGGAAAACACTTTTTCCAAATCCGTTGGAGAGGGATATAGTTTTGGCTTTGCTGCTTCTTTATTAGTGAGTGCAGAAATTAATAAATGATTTCGTTCTATTTCATGTACCGGATTTTTAGGGTCAATGATATGCTTAAAGTGATGGCTGAAAAATCGGCTTAACGGATTTTTGTCAAAGCCATAAGTTTCCTTTGCACCTGAAAATACAGTCATTAAGCCTGTATTGAAGAAACGTTGTAGGTTAAAAACCGCGTCATATTTTTTACTTCTTATTTTCTTAATCGTTTTTAATAATGAAGCATATTTGCCTTCTTTTTTATTCCAAATTATAACCTCGTTGATATGTGGATTGTTAGAAAGTAAAGATTCATTACCTTTTCTTACTAAGAAATCTATTTTTATATTAGGATAAAAGGGTACTAATTTTTCAGGTAATCCGGTGGCCAGGACTACATCACCAATAAATGCTGTTTGAATAATGAGAACATGTTTCACAACTGCAAATGTAAGAAGATGTAATTTTTTGGCTTTTTGGCTTTATTGTTCAGCTATATTTGTACGTAAAATAGCAGCAATACATGCAGGACCTAAAATTAAATATTGAACAAGCGTGGGGAAACCGTACATTATTAGAAGATAAGCGCTATACTGATGCTGTAGAGTCTGTTATAGCCTTATTAGATAAAGGACTTCTTCGTACAGCCCAACCTGTTATTATTGGTGGTGTGATAACTGAATGGCAGGTTAATCAATGGGTGAAGCAGGCTGTGCTATTATATTTTGGTATTCGTAAAATGGCAACATATCATTTACCTCCTTTTGAGTTTTATGATAAGATGATGTTGAAAACTAATTATGCAGAATTAAGAGTGAGGGCAGTGCCTCATGCCATAGCCAGATATGGTGCCTTTTTAGGAAGAAATGTAGTGCTTATGCCATCCTATGTAAATATTGGAGCTTATGTAGGGGAGGGAACCATGGTGGATACTTGGGCTACTGTAGGCAGTTGTGCCCAAATAGGAGCACATGTTCATTTGAGTGGTGGTGTGGGAATTGGTGGGGTACTTGAACCCCTACAAGCTAGTCCGGTTATTATTGAAGATGGATGTTTTATTGGTTCAAGAGCTATTGTAGTGGAAGGGGTAAGAGTAAAAAAGGAAGCAGTGCTTGGTGCTAATGTGGTGCTCACCCAATCTACACGAATTATAGATGTGAGTGGCAGCAGCCCCGTAGAATATAAAGGGGAAGTGCCCGAACGTAGTGTGGTTATACCCGGTTCTTATTCAAAAAAGTTTCCTGCAGGTGAGTATCAGGTAAGCTGTGCACTAATTATTGGTAAACGAAAAGAAAGTACTGATTTAAAAACCAGTCTTAATGATGCTTTGAGGGATTTTAACGTTTCGGCATAATAGAATTTATGCATAAAAGGGTCTTTCGTTTTTTATATTTGGTTTATTTATTGAATTTCTTCGTAATTCTTATTATCCATTTTTAATGGAAAACTAATTAAAGGACCCTTGCTTTAAAAATACATTTAAAAAAATAAGGGGACTCCTTTACTCTAATTGTCATGAGTTTGTAGCAAAAAAGGTAAAACGGATATAATTTTAGTACATGCTTAAGCGTTATATCCCGAATTCTAATATATAGGTTGGCCCTAATTAGTTAAGAATGATACAGAATACAGGCTTTTAAGGCTTTAACATTATATTTTTTTAAATAATGCAGCGTTTTTTAATGCTTTGTCCTCTTATCCCATAGTATATGTGAAAATGAGTTAATTAGATAGAAAATTATTTTATAAAATAAAACTTACATTAAAATTAGGAAATCAAAAGTAGTTTCTTAATTTTGCAACGATTTTTTAAAACCCAAAAATCAAAAATTAAACTTTATGAAAAAAGTGTTCTTATTTGCCGCATTAGTTGCTGCATCATTTACCGGAATGTCTCAAGATGCTGGCATTCGCGGATTGAAATTTAACGGAGGTATTCATGTTGACATCCCAGCCAGTAATATGGATGCAAACAGCATGGGTGTTGGATTCGACGTTTTAGGTCAATATGGTTTTACTGATAACCTGGCAGTAGTTTTTGATGCTGGTTATACCAATTACATGGTTAAAAGTAAATACAAAGACCTTGGTTTTAAGAGTTCAGGAATCATTCCTATTCGCGCAGGTATCCGTTATTTCCCTACTTCAAAAATTTACATTAATGGTAAAGGCGGTGTAGGTATCGGAACTGGCGAAGGAAGTACAACTATGACTGCTTATTCTTTCGGAGCCGGTTATATGGTTACCAGCAAAATTGATGTTAGTGCTTCATACGATGGGTACAGCAAAAATGGATCAATGGGATCAGTTGGTGTACGTGTAGGATATTTTTTCGGAGGTAAATAATTCTTCTGAAAGTATTTGTAGAATGGCTGTCTTTATAGGCAGCCATTCTCTTTTTCTTCCTTATTAAATTTTTTAGTGCTTGGTGTCTTAGATACCCAACACTTCCTTCATAGTAAGTATGCCCTTGTGATTAAGCGCATACTCAGCTGCTAATACAGCCCCTGTAGCAAAACCTTTTCGATTGTGTGCAGTGTGTTCAATTAAAATATCATCTATATCGGAAGAGTATATAATTCTATGAGAGCCCGGTGCGGGATCTTTTCGAATAGCCGTAATAGTTAGATAGTCTTTTTTCTCTAATGGAAACAATGTCCATCCCTTTAATGAATGATTGGCTCGGATGATTTGCTCTGCCAGGGTTATAGCCGTTCCACTGGGTGCATCTCTTTTTTGGGTATGGTGTGTTTCCGTAATTGCCGGTATATATCCTTTATATTTACTCATTAAGGTGGCCAACTGAGTATTTAATTCAAAGAATAAATTAACGCCCACACTAAAATTACTGGCATATAGCAAGGTGCCATTTAATTTCTCACATAGTGAAGTGGCCTCATTCCAATGGTGTAACCAGCCGGTACTGCCTGATACCACAGGGATGTGTGCATGTAAGCAGCTGGAAATGTTTTCAAAAGCACTGTTCGGCCCGGTAAATTCAATAGCTACATCACATCTTGAAAGATTTTCGGGTGTAAACGTATTAAGGTTTGTAGTGTTTATTTTTAAAACAGCTTCATGACCACGGCTTACTGCAATTTCTTCTATTGCTTTTCCCATTTTTCCATATCCAATTATGGCTATTTTCATATTGAAAGTTATTTGCCCAATGAAAGAACAATAGATACTCCGGTAGTGCCGGCTAATTTACTGCTTCCTGCTTTTAATTGCAGTGAAAGATTATCACTTACATCAAAGTGCTTTAAGTTGGCATCTACAGCCGCATCCGCTATGTTTAATCCCCATCCCAGTATAAATAATAGTACACAATAGTCCATGTTTTGTCTTACGGCATTTCTAAAATTTCTAATCCTGTCTGGTTGGTCTTTAACGTTAAAGTAAGGTTGTTTAATTAAATGGTCATTTGAAGGGTCGCCATCGGTAGCTAAGCGATAGGCATCTCGTGCATCACGGTATTGATGAAGGTTTTGGACAAACAAATAAGATGTGGTGCCCAGTACGCCCCATACCAAGGGGATCTTCCAATATTTTTTGTTGGTTGCCTGTCCCCAACCCGGAATGATGGCAGAGCGCCTGATAGCGATGTTGGGATTATATTCCTTTGAAATGGTTTTTATAGTTTGGTTAGGAGAAATGGATAGGTGAGAAGAGTCTTCATGAACATAAGTTTGTTGCCCTGATGCGTGCAATTCACTTATGCAAAATACCAACAAACAAAAGAGCCATTTCATTAATTTACTTTGATGTTTAATTTATCGAGTAAACCGTTTAATTCATCTAATGAAAAATATTCAAATTGAATATTACCTCTACCAGTTTTATGGTGGGTTAATTTTACTTTAGTGCCATAGGTTGAAGCAATGTTATCTTCAATCTTTTTAAATGTTGGGTTTGCGGCATTTGCTTTTTTTATCTCTGTTCCTTTTGGTAAATACATTTTACGTACCAAATCTTCTGTTTGCCTAACTGATAAATTCTTCTTTTTAATTTCACTAAAAATAAATAGTTGTTTATCTACTACATCTACGTTAACCAAGGCTCGTGCATGCCCCATACTAATAGTTCCACTTCGTACAGCAATTTGAATATCCGGTGGAAGTTTTAATAAGCGGATATAATTGGTAACAGTGCTTCGTTCCTTGCCCATTCTTTCGGCTACCTGTTCCTGCGTATAGTTCAGTTCATCCATTAAACGCTTATAACTTAATGCAACCTCAATTGCGTTTAGGTCCTGCCGTTGCAAATTTTCTAGTAAGGACAGTTCTAATATATTACTATCGCCTGTTTGTCTGATGTAAACCGGTACATCTTTTAATCCGGCAATTTTTGCAGCACGCAAACGGCGCTCACCTGCAATTAATTTATATTTCCCATCACCTGAAATAATTACTGTGAGTGGTTGAACAATATTATGCTGTTTAATGCTTGTGGCTAACTCTTGTAGTGTGGTATGGTCAAAATCCTTCCTGGGTTGCTCAGGATTGGCAATGATTTGTTCAACCGGTACACGAGTAATACCGGTAGATTTTTCCACCACTTCCTGCTTCAGATGTCCGTCTGATGAAGTGAAATCTTTTTCAATATTTTGTAAAAGACTTCGGATACCTTTTCCTAATGCGTCTTTTTTATTGGGTGCATTCATAATTAATTATAATAACGCAAAGATGATGAAATTACAGATATTATTCTGTGGTGATTGCTTTATTTGCTATTCCAAAATCCGCTCTTCCTGCGATATTTTAGTCATGTTATTTTTCTGTAAAATCTCCTTTGCCAAATTAAGGTAGTTAATAGCTCCTTTGCTGTCAGAATCGTAAAGAATCACCGGCTTCCCAAAGCTGGGAGCTTCACTTAGCCGGGTGTTACGATGAATGATGCTATTGAAAACCATGTCTTCAAAATGTCTTCGCACTTCACTTACCACCTGATTGCATAAACGCAAACGACCGTCATACATGGTCATTAAAATACCTTCAATTTTTAAATCGGGATTAAGCCTGTTTTGAACAATTTTAACAGTATTGAGCAGTTTGCCCAATCCTTCCAATGCAAAAAATTCAGTTTGTACAGGAATAACTACACTGTTAGCAGCGGTAAGCGCATTTACTGTAATTAGCCCGAGCGAGGGAGAACAGTCTATAATAATAAATTCGTATTCTTTTAAAACCGGTTTTAGAATTTGCTTTAAAATATTCTCCCGATTAGGATGGTTAATCATTTCAATTTCGGCACCAACCAAATCAATATGCGAAGGGATTATATCTAAATAAGGCAATGCTGTTTTTAAAATAACATCTTTAGCTGCTGCTTCGTTTACCATACAATCATAAAGACTTCGGGTAATGTTTTGGAGGTCAAACCCGGTTCCTGTTGTACTGTTTGCCTGAGGGTCGGCATCTACCAAAAGTGTTTTGTATTCCAAAATAGCCAGGCTGGCCGCTAAATTAATAGCAGTTGTTGTTTTACCAACTCCACCTTTTTGATTTGCAATTCCAATAATTTTTGCCACAGCTTTATTTATGTTTTTCAAATGTCAATGGATTCGCCAATAGATAATAATAATAATTCAAGACCTTTCATTTTGAAATAATCTTTTGCTTTTTGATGGTCTATAGTGATAAAACCAAAGGTATCAAAATGAACACCAATTACCGTTTTGCATCCCACCATAATAGCAGCCTCAGCAGAATCCTCATATCCCATGGTGAAATTATCGCCTACAGGTAAAATACAAAAATCAAGACTAGCGTATGATGGAATGAGTTGCATATCCAGTGTTAAAGCGGTATCTCCCGAATAATAAAAATTACCATCATCAGAAGTAATCACAAAACCCATCGGATTGCCGCCACTGGCACCATCAGGCATGGTGGATGAATGAATGGCATTTACACATTTTACAGTACCAAACTCAAATTTCCATTTTCCACCTGTATTCATAGGCTGATAACGGGTACAGCCCTTTGATTCAAACCAATTCGTTATTTCAAACGATGAAACCAATGTTGCACCTGTTCTTTTAGCAATGGCTTCTACATCAGCTACATGGTCACCATGGCCGTGACTAATTAATATGTAGTCTGCTTCAATTTCGTTAATGTTTATGTGCTTTGCCTTTTCATTTGGGGTTATAAACGGGTCAAATAGTAATTTTGCACCATTTACTACAATACCGAAGCATGATTGACCGTAATAAGTAAATAGCATAAGATTGTTTTTAGCAGTAAAACGTCTTATAGCAAAAATAACGATTCAGTATTTAATAAAACATAACAATTAAAGGCATAAGAGGATTTTGATGATTACCATTATTTCAGGAACAAACAGAAAAGACAGCGCTACAAAGCAGGTAACTGCAACGTATAAAAAACTATTGCAACAACGTGGGCTTAATCCCTATATTTTATACCTTGATGAAACCGATATGACCCACCGTGACAAAGTCTTTTTAGCAATTGAAGAACAATTTCTTGTACCTGCTTCGAAGTTTATTTTTATAATTCCAGAATATAACGGTTCATATCCCGGAATTGTAAAGCTTATGATTGATAATACGGATGTTAAAAAGGTGTGGTATAATAAACCCGCCTTATTAACCGGGGTAAGTACAGGAAGAGCAGGAAACTTAAGGGGGATGGACCACCTTACCGGAAGCCTAATGCACATGAAAATGCATGTTCATCCCAATCGGCTACCTATTAGTGTGGTAAATACACTTATGGATAAGGAAGGTAATATAACCGATTCAAAAACTATTGATGTTATTAAACAACAAATCAATGAATTTTTAAGTTAGCTAAACCCAAATATGAGGAGCCCGTTATTTTTTGTAATTACACTTGGCATTCTGCTGGTACTTGACTTATACATATTTCAGGCTGTAAAAGTGCTAACAACTACATCAAGATATAGGCAATATATCTATTATGCTTTTTGGTTAGTATCCTTGTTGTGTATTTTGGGGCTATTGCTTTTTGTGTTTACTGATCCTGATTTGCTGGGGCGAAAAATAAGGATGTACATTTTCGCTTTTGTGGTAATGCTTTTTTTATCCAAATTAATTGCTGTAGTGTTTTTAATTACCGATGATTTGAGAAGGATTGCACTATGGACTATTACTAAGGGCTTTTCAGCAGCTCCTGAAAAAAGTGAGATAAGTAATCATATAAGCCGCTCTGCCTTTTTAAGCTGGTTAGGCCTTGCAGCAGGTAGCACCCTATTTGGAACTATGGTTTACGGTTTTTCAAATAAATATAATTATACCTTAAAACGATTGCAGTTGTCGTTTAGTAACCTTCCAGCCTCTTTTAAAGGGTTTAAAATATTACAAATATCAGATATCCACAGCGGAAGCCTTACTGATATAAATGCAGTGGCCCATGGAGTGCAAATGATTATGAAACAAGAGGCAGACTTGATTTTGTTTACCGGTGATTTGGTGAACGATAGAGCAGGTGAAATGAAAGTATTTTTAGACTTGTTTTCAAAACTTTCAGCTCCAATGGGTGTTTTTTCTATTTTGGGAAATCATGATTATGGAGATTATGTGCATTGGCCATATCATGGAATAACCAAGGCGCAAAATCTAGAAAATATTAAAAAGATACATGCTAAGCTAGGATGGCATCTGCTATTAAATGAGCATGTAATTCTAGAGAGAGAGGGAGAGAAAATTGCTTTGTTAGGTATTGAAAACTGGAGTGCTAAGTCTAATTTCCCAAGTTTTGGAAAATTAGATGAAGCATATAAAGGCACCGAACATTTTCCTTTTAAAATATTGATGAGTCATGATCCCAGTCATTGGGATGCAGAAGTAAGACCAAAATATCCGGATATAGATCTTATGCTTAGCGGCCATACGCATGGAATGCAGTTTGGTGTGGAACTGCCCGGTGTGAAGTGGAGCCCTGTGCAATATATGTATAAACAATGGGCAGGGCTTTATGAAGAAGCCAATCAAAAGCTCTATGTTAATCGAGGGTTCGGATTTATAGGCTATCCGGGTAGGGTGGGTATTTTACCTGAAATTACCATTATTGAATTCTCTTGATTATTACTGCCTAATCCTTTATTATCTTTTTTATTTGTGTTATAATTACATGATAATAAATACTAACCCGTAAGTAGCTATATCTCAATTATATAAAAAGATTATGGTTTGCTAATGCTAATGTCTATTGGTTAAGTAAAGAAGTTATTAAGTTATGACACCAATTTATAATATATTTTGAAAATTCAATTGTAGAAAGTATTTTTATGCGTTGATTTTTAACATGTAGCAATATATTCTTATGCACTGACGTTAATGAAAATCTATTTTATATTCAGTTTATTAAATTTAAAAGTGCATTCCCAATCCAAAGTTTTCTGTGAAAAACTCCCCAATATTTTCTTAATTCATAATATAGCAAAAGCTAATTATAAAAATTCTATTTAATACACCCTAAAATTTCCGTTATGCGTATTCATCTACCCTTAAGGTTTTCAGGAAAAATTTTTCCTTTAACCCTTTCTTTATTTTTTATTTCATTTTTGTTGGGATTACATTTTAGTCTTTTTGCTCAATCTCCAAGTACAACAGATAAATATTATTTTACAACAGGAGATGATGGCTCACTTGCTTTAGATATTTATGGCAATGCTGTGAACATGAGCTCTGGTACAACTCAATTGATAGGATCAAATCAATCTAGTTCCAGGTCAAATGTCACAAACATTGGTTTTACATTTAGTTTCCTTAATTCTAACTTTACTCAGTTCTCGGTAAATGCAAATGCCGGGATTAGATTGGGATCAAGTCGGATTAGCACGGGTAGTGAAGGAAGTGATTTTCCTATATCTAGTGGTTCCTATATTTCACCTTATTGGGGAAATTTAAAAACTTCTTCATCAGGCAAAATTCATTACAAAACACAGGGTGCAAGCGGAAAGAAGGTATTGATTATTGAGTTTTTGAATATGGGTATTAATACAAATAGTTCAGGGGCGAATAGCACATATCAATGCCGTTTATATGAAGAAACAGGTGTTATTGAATATGTATATGGTAAAATGGAGGTGGGCTCAACCACCGGAAATAGCGATTCCAAAATTGCAGTAATTGGATTTAGTAATAGCAACAGTAATAATCGTCACTTTAGCGTTAACCAAAGCACTTATGCATATTCTACCACATCCAGGATACGTAATTCAAATAACTCAACCGGTACCATATCCGGTTTAAATGGTACAACAAACGGAAGTCAGCGGTGGTTCAGGTTTTATCCTTACGCATTTCGCAGCAACATTATTTCTATTTCTTATGGAAGTAATAACTGGTGTGCGGGAGAATCACGTGATGTTACTGTTAGAATACAAAATACAGGAACACATGCATGGACAGATGATTCAGGTGTAGGAAGAGATATTAATATTGGGTTGAAATGGAATGTGGATAGTGATTATGGCTCCGGACCAAGTTTTATTGGCCGGCTTGATGCAGATGGGCTTGCCCCGGGTGATACAAAAGATTATGTTTTTCTAAATGTGGTACCCCCAACAGGCGCTGGCTCTGAAAATTTAAGAAGTGACGTAGTATATGAACAGGTGTCCTGGTTTTCTGGCAATAATTCTTTCGTTGGGCCTGGAAATAGTTATTTCACAACACCAACCATAACAAGAAGGGCTGCGGCAACAGCAGTAACTGCATCCGGTGCCGGAACATTTTGTAACAATACCACCATTACAGCTACAGGTGGTGGCGGTGGAAGCACCATTTATTTCCAAGGCACTACTTCAGATGGAACATCTATTTCTGATCCGGGCGGTTCTAAAGTAGTTACAACCTCCGGTACTTATTATTTCCGAGCCCGAACTAATTCTTATGGTTGCTGGGGTACACAAGATGCGGTTACTGTAACTATTAACCCTAATATCCCGGTAAGTGCTTCTATAAGTTCAGACATTAGTTCAGCATGTTCGGGTACTGTAATTAATTTCTCTTCTACTCCTACTAATGAAGGAGCAACTCCGGCATATCAATGGTATGTAAATAATGTGGCGGTTACCGATTCTATATATCCCACATTCTCGCCGGCTAATTTGAATAATAATGACCAGGTTAAGGTGGTATTAACGTCCAGCGTAACACCTTGCGCCACCAATAATCCGGCAACATCCAATGTAATTCCTGTTTCTATTGGTGCCATTCCTGCTACACCAGGCCCTATATCGGGGATTACAGATGCGTGTCCTTATACAGATACCAACAATCCGGTTAGTTATTCAATAGCTTCAGTTCCAGGAGCTGTTACTTATACATGGACAATCCCTCCTGTTGGGGTGAGTATTGTTTCCGGACAAGGAACAAACAATTTGTCGGTTACGTATGATAATACATTACCATTAACGCACAATAGATTTTATGTTACCGCAACCAATTCATTCCCTTGTACAAGTGATATGGCTGAATTGGAGGTATTGAAAATAATTCCTGCAATCCCCGCTTCTATTAGCGGACCTACTGATGTTTGTCCTTATGTAGGCCAACCCACAACAGCTACTTATTCAATTGCTGCTGTTCCTAATGCTACCGGCTATACCTGGACAGCACCACCTAACGCAAATATTGTAAGCGGACAAGGTACCACTTCAGTAGATATCGAATTTTACTCAAACTTTACCAGTGGCAGTATTAAAGTAAGTGCAGATGCTAATTGTGGCTCACGCGCACCACGTTCTTTGTCGGTAAGAAAAGTACCTGCTGCAGCACCGGCTTCTATTAGTGGCCCAACCAATGCGTGTCCTTATTTAGATAATGTAACCCAGGTTACATATAGTATTACTCCGGTGGCAAATGCTACATCTTATGATTGGGTATTACCAAACAATATGAACTTAGTAAATGGTCAGGGCACTTCAAGCATTACTGTAACATTCAGTACAAATTATACAACCGGTCAACTCAGGGTAAGATCAGTTACAGCATGTAATACCAGCGGATATCGCAATTTAATTGTATCCAATGCAACCTACGGTGCGCCCGGGGCTATTAGTGGTACAACCAATGCTTGTTCGTTAATTGGACAACCGGTTACCACTTTCTATACTATTAATCAGGTAGCTAATGCGCCATCTTATAATTGGGTGGTTCCGGCGGGTGTTAACATTGTTTCACATCCTGGTGGAGCAGGTGTGAATGATACCATTATTGAAGTAGAATTCAATAACAGTTTTGTATCCGGAACGGCTATTAAAGTACAAACTACAGGTTGTATTACTTCGTCATTTAGTTCACTCAACATCTACAGTTCATCAATACCGGGTGCTCCCGGTTTAATGAGTGGTTATACTAACGTTTGCGAATACATGATTTCTACAACAAACCCAACAGGTACAATTGTGGAGTATAAAGTTCCAAAACGTTCAGATGCTGTTTCTTACAATTGGACAGCTCCTGCTAATGCAACTATTGTAAACCATCCTGAAGGGCCCGGAGTAAATGATACTATTGTGGAAGTAATATTTGATGATGATTTTGTGTCGGGAATGATGGAAGTAACCGCTTCTAATGGATGCAATAACAGTGCAGCACGTACGCTTAAGATTACAACCCTTAAACCCGGTGCACCGGGGGGTATTACTGTAACTCCAACAGTACCATGCCCGGGACGTGAATTCACATATTCTATTTCAACGATGCCTAATAATGCAACCTCTTTGTATTGGGAGGTTCCGGTAGGAGGCTCCATTCAAAATGGACAAGGCTCTACTTCTATCACCGTCTTATATCATGATCAAACGGTAAATGGAGTTGTAAGTGTAACTGCAATGAATAACTGCTCACAAAGCAGCACACGTAATATAACAGTGAAATTGCCTGATTGCTCAGGACCTAAAACATTTGTTAATGCACCAACAACAGGGGCAGAAGAAATGAATATGGTGATTTTCCCCAACCCTTCTTCTCATGATTTTAATATTCAATTAAATTCAGCAGAGGCCGGAAAAATTCAGGTTCGCATATTGGATATTACCGGAAGGGAAGTAAGTAGGTTATCAGCAGTTGAATTTTCAACTATAAAAACCGGAGCTAAGCTCCGCCCGGGAACCTACTTTGTGGAAGTCATTCAAAATGGAAAACGCAGCCTCCAAAAGGTGGTTAAGTATTAGGAAACTGTAGTTTTTCAGGGAAGACTGAAAAAATAAGAAAAACAGCGGGTTTATAAGCCCGCTGTTTTCATTTTATATACCACAAATTATTGAAATTATTCCGTTTCTTTGCAGTTTAACGGTTTATGAAGAAATGTTATTTGGGTCTTTTGGTAATGGCGCTTATGGTAGTGTTTAGTGCCTGTATGTCGCCCTCCAAACTATACTACTTTCACGATTTACAAGTGGGGAAAGCTGCGTTGGATTCTGCCGAACAAAATAATTTAATAAGAATTAAAAAAGGAGATCGAATTCAAATAACGGTTAGCTCTCCTGATCCTGCAATTACAGCCTACCTTAATCCCTTTGGAACAGTAACATCAGGATCTTTGGAAGTACAGGCAAATAATGGTTATTTGGTAAACCAGAAGGGTGAAATTGATTTTCCAATGGTAGGTAAGGTTTTGGTTGATAGTCTTACCACAAGGGAGGCCGGAGAGATGCTACAGGATAAGCTATCTTACTGGTATCGGGATTTGTTTGTGAGTGTGAATCTAAGCGGAAGGGTGTTTTTTATGAGTGGACGAAATGGTACCCCTGTTCAAATAAGAAATGAAAGACTTACTATTTTTGAAGCACTCTCCCAATCTGGAGTGCAAGATTATTATGATAAAAAGGATAAAGTTTGGATAGTACGAGAAACCAACGGAGAGCGCGAGTTTGCCCAACTTAATTTGAATAAGAAAGATATCTTTCAATCACCCTATTATTATCTGCGTAATAATGACCTGATATATTTGCAACCCAACAGAATCAGCACATTTTTGGCGCCTAATGGTATAGGTCGTGTAGCCCTTGCCGTTACTGGTATTTTAGTAACCCTATTTATTGCATTAAGGAGATAGTGATTGTATGAAGAAAGAAGATTATAATATTTGGGAAGGAAGAAATAGTTTGATTGATGACGGTAATCAGCCCAGGCAAATTTCCAATCCATCTGGTATTGATATTGACTTTAGGCGGATTATGTCGGCATGGCCGTATGTACTACTATTTGCCTTTTTAGGATTTCTTTCTGGTAGTGTTTATTTGCGGTATGTAGAAAATATATATCACGTTTCCACCAGTATTACTATCGAAGAAAAACAGGAAGTGTCTATTGGCCAGGCTTTGTTTGGAACGCCTCGTGACCCTTTTAATGATAAAATGGCATTCTTTAAATCTCCGGCACTGGCGTTAAAACTGGTAGATAGTTTAGGACTGCAATATCGGGCTGAAGCCAAGGGGAGATTAAAAGACCGTAATTTTTACAGGCTTATAAAATGGTTTATTATAAATAAGGAAGATGAAGATATTCCTGAAATTAATTTTACCCTTGAAGCTGGTAAGGATGATTTTAAATTTTCGGGCTATGGGGAATCAGGTTCATCTAAATGGGGCCAACCGTTTCTCTTAAAAGGGAACAAAATCGTTATTTATAAGTTGGATGATTTTACCAGCCAAACACCCATTTTTTGCTATAGCACCAACAGGCTTGCCACAGCATTTGAAATAAGCCGCGGATTAGCTGTTAGCTCCAATAAAGAAAGTAATATCCTTAATATAAGCTATGCCGATATTTCAAGTGATAGAGCCATTGATATCCTAAATGGGCTTGTAAAACTTTACAATGATGTATTGGCATTAGATAAAACCCAATCCTTCTCTCAGGCTATTGACTTTATTGGTAATCGTATTGAACCGCTTGCGCGTGAATTGGATTCTATTGAAACCTCTCTGGCTCAATTTAAGTCTTCACGGGGATTTGTTGGTATATCATCTAACGGTGAACTATACCTGCAAAAAATGAAGGAGTTTGAAACCGAGAAGAATAATATTGATATCATGCGAGGTACTATTACCAACGTTGAGAATTTTATAAAAAATCCCTCATTAAAGGAAGAAGATTTATCGTTTGTTGGTTTGGTAGATCAGGGACTACAGAATACCCTCAAAACTTTTCAGGAAATGCGGCTGATGAGAGAAAAAATGAGGTTAGTAATGACAGAAAACAGCCCTCAATTAAAGTTGATGGATGAGCAATTGAATGAAATTAGAGGAAATATGGATAAGCAGGTAGATAATTATAGAAATAACCTGCGTATAGCTGAAAATAAATATGAATCTAATATTTCCACGGCTGAAGGACTTATACGAAACACACCGCATGATGAAAAAATCCTGATTGGGAAGTTCAGAATGCAAAGTATTAAGGAAACACTTTATCTCACTTTATTACAAAAAAGAGAAGAGGCAAGTATTCAAAAAGCTTCAGTAACTGTAAATACTAAGGTGCTGTCTCCTCCTGCAAAAATAAGTGCAGTTATCAAACCATCTAAGGCAAATATTTTAATGATTGCTGTATTGGCCGGTTTGTTTTTACCGCTTGTTTTCTTTTTGTTGCGTGAATTATTAAATAATAAGATTGTAAGTAAGAAACAATTGCAGAGCCTTACCCCTATACCCGTTATTGCTGAAATGGAACAAGTAGAAGATTCTTCCAACTCACCTTTTGTTGTTGAAGAAAATAAACGATCCATGTTTGGTGAACAAATTAGGACGCTTCGTACCAGTATTAATTTTTATACCGGTAGCTCCGAAGGTTGTAAATATATAGTGCTTACTTCAAGCGTGAGTGGTGAGGGAAAGTCATTCCTGAGTATGAATCTTGCCAAAAGCTATTCACTTCAAGGTAAAAAAGTAGCCCTGCTGGAATTTGATCTTCGTAGGCCTAAGGTGAGTTCTGCCTTAAAAGTAGGTAAAGATAAGCCGGGTTTGTCTTCAGTGCTTATTGGTAAATCAAATATCGAAGATATTGTAGTAAGGGTAGAAGGTAACGTCGGTACCTCATTAGATTTTTATCCTGCAGGAGCTATCCCCCCTAATCCGCAAGAATTACTTACAGGAAAATACATAGAACATATTAAAGCGTATCTTGATGCTAATTACGAAGTGGTGGTTGTGGATACACCTCCTTATGGAATTGTTGCTGATGCGCAAATATTGGGAGCATGGGCCGATGTAACACTAATTGTTACCCGATTTAAACAAACGGTAAAGGATCAGATCATTGAAATTAACGAATGGAACTCCAGAAAAGCTTTTCGTAGTATGGCTTTGTTGTTTAATGGGGTGCGTAATAAGGGATATTTTGGAAATAAATATGGTAACTATTACTATAAGCGGAAGTATGGTTATACCTACTATTCCGGAGGGAATACCCAAGGGTAATTTTTATCAATTTTCGCTATCTCCTCTTTTATAATTTATCCAAAATTGTGAAGAAGCTTTTACAAAAATATTTTCATTTCTTCTTTTATTTCTATTCCCATCTGCGGTATCGCATTTTTATTAGCTTAGCATTAAGTGTACTGGTGGGTTTATTAGATGGACTTGGGCTGGCTATGTTTATCCCTTTATTACAAATGGTTGATAGCGCTAATAAACAAGTTAGCCCCGAGGAAATGGGAAATTTGGCTTTTTTAGGAAGAGGCCTTGCCGCAATGGGTATTCCACTTACCTTGGGTGTGGTCCTTTTTATTATTCTCTTTTTCTTTTCTATGAAAGGTATTGTAAAGTTTTTTGAAGGATATGTTCGGGTGCGTAATGAACAGTCTTTCATGAAAAATATTCGATATCAAAATATTCGCGCACTAGCCAAATATAATTATAACCATTTCATGAATGCTGATGTAGGACGTATTCAAAATTCATTCACTGCTGAAGTAGTTAAAGTAAATCAGGGATACCGATATTATTTTATGTGTATGCAGTATGGGGTGAGTGTTATTGTTTATGTATTTCTTGCCTTTCTGGCTAATCCACAATTTGCACTAATGGTAGCCGTGGGTGGGGCTTTATCAGGAATTATCTTCACCAAAATGCATCGCAAAACAAAAGTCCTATCTAAAAAAGTAACTGTAGATAGTCATTTGTTTCAAGGTTTACTTATTCAAAAAGTATCATTTTTTAAATATCTAAAGGCTACCGGATTGATGAACAGGTTTGCTTCAAGATTAGAAGAAACCAATGATAATATTGAGCTCTCACAACGGAAAGCAGGGATGATTAATGCCGCAATGGCTGCTATTAGAGAGCCCTTGGTTATCCTTGTAGTGGTGTCAGTAATTTTGGTTCAGGTTTTTTATTTTAATCAAAAAATTGCACTGTTTATTCTCAGTCTGCTACTCTTTTACAGGGCATTAACTTTTTTAATGGGGCTTCAAAATTTTTGGAATTTATTTTTAAATGTTTCGGGGTCATTATTAAATATGGATTTGTTTTTAAAGGAGTTGAAAGCAGGTAAAGAAAATACCGGTACAGAGAAATTTGATAGGTTTAGAAATAAAATAGAAGTGAAGGATTTGTCCTTTAGTTATGAGGATAAAAAGATATTAGAAAACGTAAATCTTACATTATATAAAAATGAAACGGTAGCCATTGTTGGCGAGAGTGGATCTGGTAAAACAACCTTGGTTAATATGCTGGCCTCATTGTTAAAGCCGGTATCCGGTGATATTTTGGTAGATGGGGTGTCATTAAGTAAGTATAAAGCTGAAACCTTTCAACGGTGTATCGGGTACATTACACAAGAACCTGTTATTTTTAATGATAACATTTTTAATAATGTTACTTTTTGGAGTGAACAAAATGAGAAGAATAAAGAAAAATTTTGGGCTTCCTTGAAGAAGGCTTCAATAGAAGATTTTGTAAATCTTCAGCCTGATAAGGAATACACAATTTTAGGAAATAATGGTATCAACCTGAGCGGAGGACAAAAACAAAGGTTGTCTATTGCCAGAGAATTGTATAAGGATGTTGACTTTTTGTTTATGGATGAAGCAACTTCTGCTCTAGATTCTGAAACAGAATTAGCCATTAGGGATAATATTGATGCACTAAAAGGTAAATATTCAATTATAATTATTGCCCATCGTTTGTCAACTGTACGTAATGCAGATAGAATTATACTGATGCATGAAGGTAAAATTGAACAGATAGGCAACTTTGAACAATTGCTTCAAAACTCTCCGTCCTTTAAAAAAATGGTAGAGTTGCAAGGTATCTAATGCTTTGTTGGTAGCTTTAATAGTAGAAAGATAACATGACTGTTTTATTTTTAATTGATACATTGGCAATTGGTGGAGCAGAGCGTAGCATCTTGGAAATTGCTTCTCGCTTTAAAAAAGTTAAGCCTGTTGTATGTTATATCTATAATCGAGATGAATTACAACCGGCTTATGAAGCAGCAGGAATTGAAGTTGTAGGGCTTCAACTACCCATAGGCAGTAAGCATAAAGTGATTATCCCCCGGCTACTGAAGATAATTGATAAATATCAACCGGATATCATTCATGCTACCTTGTATAGAGCGATGATGGTTTCAAGAAAGCTGAAAAGAATAACCGGAATACCTTTAGTGAATAGTTTTGTTTCTAATAGTTATTCTTCAGCCCGAACAGATGGTTTGCGTTTTGCAACCAAGATGAAGTTGCGCTTTTACCAATATCTTGATAAGTCAACGGCTAAGGTGCCTGATATATATTTTTCAAATTCTGTTTCTATTGCTAAAAGTAATGCTCAGGCACTTCGTGTTCCTATGTCTAAGATTAAAGTTATTTATAGAGGAAGAGATAAGACACGATTTAAAAATGTTGAAGCTGAAAAAGGTAATGCACTTAGGGAGAGCCTGCATTTAAAAGGGAGTAATAAGATTTTATTAAATGTAAGCCGGTTACGTCCAAGGAAGGGCCAGGCAGATTTAATCCATGCATTTGCCAAAATGCATCTTCAGTTTCCGGATGTTATATTATTAATTGCGGGTGAAGGGATATTCAGAGGGGAGTTAGAACAGTTAATTAATAGTTTGAATCTCCAGGGTAAGGTAAAGTTATTGGGTAATAGAAATGATGTGGAAGTGTTATTAAGCATTGCTGATGCTTTTGTTTTTCCCTCTTATTACGAAGGATTACCCGGTGCTATTGTTGAGGCCATGATGGCTGAAAAAATAATAATTGCCAGTGCCATTCCTGAGAATCTAGAATGTATTGATGAACGTTCTGCTTTACTATTCCCTTCCGGAAATATAAATGAACTGTCAATTCAATTAAAAAAGGTGTTTCTGCACCCAAATGAATATGTTCCTTTAGCAAAGGAGGCAGTTAAACAGGCAGAAGAAAAATTTGATATTGATAATATAGTCAGCCAGTATGAACAGGCATATGAGCAATTGATACAATCATGAAAATTTTACAACTGGTAACCAAACGACAATTTCGAGGCGCTGAATTATCTGCCTTTCATCTAAGTGCTAAACTAATTGAGTATGGCCATGAAATAGTGTGGGTGGGCGTTTATCCTTTAGTAAATGATACGCTTGATTTGCCCGGTGCGTTTCAAGAAGATTTACCGGGAAATAAAAAGTCATTTTTTAATTTGAAAAAAGCGCTGGCATTAAAGAAAATTATTATCACCCAAGGCGTAGATGTTATTCAAGCCAACGGAGCAGAAACAATTAAATATGCTGTTGCAGCATCTCTGTTAGGTGCACCTAAACCTATTGTTTATCGAAATATAAGTCAAGTGGGTTTTTGGCTAAAAGGTGCAACCGTGAGAAAAATGTTTAGTCGCTTTTTATTATCAAAGGCAAAACAGATAATTTCTGTTGGTGATGCCTCTAAGAAGGATATGATATCTACATTCCCCGCATTTGAAAATAAAACTATTGTAATTAATAGGGGAGTTCCGGTTAAACCTTTAAATAAAACTGAGGCGTCAAGCAATTTAAGAGCTCGTTATGGGCTTTCACCCGATACCAAAGTGCTGTTATGGGCAGGGGCTTTTTCCAAAGAAAAGAATATCGGTATGTTGCTGGAAATAATGAAACAACCCACTTTAGCTAATGCTCCTGTTGTTTTGATTATGGCAGGTAGAGGTGTTCTATTTGAAGAAATAAAGGATATTGTGGAAGAGGAGTTTAACGGTAAAATTATTTTAGCAGGGTATCAAAAAAATTTGGAAACGTTTTATGCAGGATCTGACCTCTTTTTATTAACAAGTCTTATAGAAGGTGTACCGGGGGTGATTTTGGAAGCTGCAGTGCAGCATACGCCTACTGTTTCAGTAAATGTAGGCGGTGTGGATGAGGTAATCATACAAAGAGAAACCGGAATTATTGTTAATGGATATGACGCAAAGATTTTTGCAAAAGAAGTGATGGATTTACTTGCCGATGCTCCATTATGTATGGATATGGGCAACAAGGCATTTGCATTGGTAAAAGATAAATTTGATGAAGAGAAAAATACACGCAAATTTGTTGAAGTTTATCAAAAACTTATGCAGAAGAAATGATTAAAGTGTTGCATATAATAAAGTCGTTGGGCAGAGGTGGCGCAGAAATGTTACTTCAAGAAACCCTCCCTTATCACCATAAGAATAAATATGAGTTCCATTATATTTATTTTCTTCCGTGGAAGAACCAAATGGTTTCTGGTATAGAAAAGAATGGTGGTATTGTGAAAAATTTTGAGGCAAAGGGTAATCTTGGTATTATGATGCAGGCCCGAAAGGTGGCTGCTTATATAAAACAAAATAAAATTGAGATAATTCATTGTCATCTGCCATGGGCCGGATTTTTGGGCAGATTGGTTCATCGGCTTACCGGAGTACCCCTTATTTATACCGAACATAATAAACAGGAACGCTACCATTGGGTTACCCGTAAGCTTAATAAACTTACATTTAATCAGCAAAATCATGTGGTTGCAGTATCAAAAGATGTGGAAGAGTCTATTCTAAAATATATTCGTCCACGCGTACCCGTTACTACCATTTTGAATGGTGTAAATGTGGAAACATTTCTTCGAAACAGGGACAGAGGGTTGTCACTGAGGCTAAAGCTGGGCATTGCAGAAAACGCACCCGTTATAGGAACTGTGGCTGTGTTCAGGTTTCAAAAACGATTAAAGGAATGGGTTACTGTTTTTAAACAAGTTGAAAAACAAGTGCCCGGTTTGCGCGGAATAATTGTAGGTGAAGGTTTGTTACGTGAAGAAATTGAGGCCCATATTAGAGAGGAAGGAATGGAGGAGAAAATTATCTTGCCCGGATTGCAAACCGAAGTAAAACCCTGGTACGAAGCAATGGATGTTTTTATGATGACCTCTGTATTTGAAGGGCTACCCATTGCTTTATTGGAAGCCATGAGTATGGAATGTGCTGTGGTGAGTACCAACGCCGGAGGTATTAAAGAAGTGATACGGGATGAAGTGGATGGGCTTTTAAAACCGGTAGATGATTGGAATATGTTATCAGCACATGTAATAAAATTGTTTCAGAATAAGGCCCTATTGGATAAATATGGTTGCGCAGCCCGAAACCGTGTGGTAACTACTTTTAGTATGAAAGCTATGGTAGAACAAACAGAATTTTTATATCAAAGTATTATATCTCTACACTAATGGAAGTTGTTCTTTCTAAACCGGCAGATCTTCCTGCAATGATTGACTTGCTTAAATTGAGTTTGGGTGAAACCCTTATGCCCAAGTCAGAAGCCTTTTTTACATGGAAACATTTTGAAAATCCTTTCGGTGCATCAAAGGTTTTATTGGCAAAGGAAGGTGATGAAATAATTGGCCTCAGAGCTTTTATGCATTGGGAATGGGCGAAAGATAATCAATATAGAAGAGCAGTGAGGGCAGTTGATACCGCTACAAATCCTTCACATCAAGGAAGAGGGATTTTTAAAAAACTTACTATGCAGGCGGTTGAAGAATGTAAGGCAGAAGGGGTACATTTTGTGTTTAACTCACCTAATGTAGCAAGCCGGCAAGGGTATTTAAAAATGGGATGGGTTGATGCAGGCAAGATGCCCATTTTTTTTAAACCCGGTGTTTTGTTTCCTAAAAGCTATAATAAACATTTAGGAGAAGATATTGCTAATGCGTTCCCATTGGAAAAGGCTTGTGAGAAATGGGCTGGCAAAAAACTTCCGGTAACATTTGATGCATGGAGTACTCCGCTGTCTGTTGAATTTTTAAAATGGCGTTACAATGATTGCCCGCTTATTAAATATGGCGCCTTTGCGGGAGATGGTGATTTAGGCATCGTGTTTAGAATAAAACAAATTAAATCTTTTAGAGAATTACGAATTTGCGAAATTTGGGCTAATAATCCTATGGCTCGCAAAAGTCTAAAGCAAGGGCTAAAAAATATTGTGCACTATACCCGCCCGGCAGTTGTAAGTTGTGCCCCAAATGCTTTGACAAAAGAGGGTTTTGGCTTTTTTGGACCATTTAAAAAGGGACCACTAACTACTGTGAGAGAATTAATATTGGCAGATTTGTCGGATTATATACAATTTAATAACTGGCAACCTTCTATTGGAGCAATGGAGGTGTTTTAAAAATGAACGTAATATTCACCATAATTGCTGTGCTATTTTTGAATGCTTTTTTAATTAAAGTATTCAGGCAGCGCTTTAATATACTTTCTGAAAGTTATTTATGGCTGTTGTTTAGTGTTCATGTGTTACTTTCTGCGGTATATATATTTTATGCCAGTGCTACAACCAGTGATTCCTATCAGTATTTCCGAATAGCATCAACCACTGCAAAATGGTTTTCGCTATGGGATACATCTACACAGTTTATTTATTTCCTGGGATGGCCATTTGCCTATCTGTTCGGTTTGTCCTATTTATCCTGTATGGTGGTATTCTCTTATCTGGGCTTTTTGGGAATTACTTTTTTTTATATAACAGCCAGAGAAAATATAAAGCTACCTCCATTCTGGTTAAACTTAACCTTAATAGAGTTGATTTTCTTATTGCCTAATCTACACTTCTGGTCTTCATCTTATGGAAAAGGTAGTGTAATTGTTTTTGGCTTAGGCGCCTTGGCACTGGGTTTAAGTAGGGTAAACAGAAGATATATTACCATGATATTGGGAGGGCTGGTTGTATTTATGGTTCGCCCTCATATTTTATTAACCGTTGTAGTTAGTGTAATGCTCGCTCTGTTGCTTACAGGGAAAGGGATTAAGAACTATGTGCGTTGGCTGATTTTTATTGTTTGTGCTTTAGTGTTTTATTATATCAGTGATGAAGTGGTTGAAGTAACGGATGTGGAAGGCTTTAATGTATTTGGTTCTGAATCTCTTCAACATCGAGCAGCTGAATTAGGTAAAGCATCTTCAGGGTTCGATATAAATGAATATGGCTTCTTTTTTAGAATGTTTACCTTTTGGTTTAGGCCATTATTTTTTGACGGACAAGGTTTAATGGGGCTGTTTGTTTCTTTTGAAAACTTCCTTTACCTCTTCTTGTTTTATGTAGTTATTAAAAGTGGAATTGTTAATTGGAAAAATTATAATGGTTATTTTAGAATTTGCCTTTTTGTTTTTTTGTTTGGTTCTATTGCACTTGCTCAGGTTACCGGCAACCTAGGAATTGCTATTCGTCAAAAAGCACAATTGATGCCATTCTTTTTTATTCTTTATCTTAAAGCGATAGAAATTCGATCAACATTGTTTACACAGGATGCTATAAAACGAATTGCGTAATAATATTTGACTATGTCTTATCCGGGAGTATTTTGTATTTCACTCGATTTTGAATTGCATTGGGGCTGTTTTGAGCGCATGAGTCTAAATGAAAAGGAAAAACAATATTTTCTAAATACACGAGCGCTTATTCCTGAAAAGCTAAATCTGTTTGCTTCAAATGAGATTCATGCAACATGGGCTGTTGTGGGTATGCTGTATATGAAAAATGCTGCCTCGTGGCATCAAAACAAGCCAACTACATTGCCTGAGTTTACTAATAAAAAAGTATCTGCATATGAGTGGATTGATGCTCATGGGTTTTCAGGAGATAATGATCCTTTCCACTTTGCACCAGATTTGGTAGATTTAATTAGAGATACCCCTTATCAAGAAATTGCTACCCATACTTATGCGCATTATTTTTGTTTAGAACCCGCACAAACCCGCAATCAATTTAGAGCTGACCTTGAAATGGCGGTAAAACTTGCCACAAAAAATGGGAGTACAATACGTTCACTTGTTTTTCCAAGAAATCAGTTTAATGCAGATTATTTATCGGTTTGTGCCAATTTGGGAATTACTTCTGTGCGCTCCAGCCCCAATATTTGGTATTGGCGCTATGGTACCGGATCTTCATTTAAAGAAAAATTCTTTCGTGCCGGTGATGCCTATATTAAAATGCAACCTATAAAACCGGTTTATTTAAAAGATATAGATACCAAAAGCGGATTGCCATTACAATTGCCATCCTCTCGTTTATATCGCGCCTGGCAACCGAAAATGAAAATTCAAAATACCTTCAAGCTGCATCGGATTTTAAATGAAATGACAGTAGCTGCTAAAAATAAGGCCTATTACCATATTTGGTGGCACCCACATAATTTTGGCTTTCATCCTAAAGAATGTATGCACGAATTGGAACAAATTTTAGATCATTTTAAAAAACTGAATAAAAAATATGGCTTTCAATCTATGTCTATGGAGGAAATTGCCAGCTTATTGTTGAAGTCATGAGTCGTCTTAAAAAAAAGAGTCCTGTTTTAATGCGCATAACCACCGTGCCTTTATCCATGCAGGTGCTGTTGAAAGGGCAACCCTCATTTATGCATCAACATGGTTTTAGAGTAGTAATGGTAAGTAATGATGGACCGGAACGAAGAGCTTTGATGAAGCAGGAAAGTTGCCCGCATTTTATAATGCCCTTAACCAGAAAAATTAGTCCTTTTACAGACTTGCAATGTTTGATAAAGCTGTTTTTTCTTATCCGAAAATTAAAGCCGGCTATCGTACACACACATACACCCAAGGCAGGGCTAATAGGTATGTGGGCTGCTTATTTTGCAGGTGTTCCGATAAGGTTGCACACCATTGCCGGTTTACCATGGATGGAAACAAGCGGGGCTATGCGATGGCTGCTGAAGACAATTGAAAAACTTACTTTTTTTCCGGCTACAAAAGTCTTTCCTAATTCGTTCAAACAAATGGATTTTTTGAAAGCGAATGGATTAAGCAAGCATAAAATGGAAGTATTGGGCAATGGGTCAAGTAATGGAATTGATACACATTATTTTTCAAAAACAGAAGATATACTAAACGAAGCAAAACGATTGTGCATAAATGCAGGAGTGAAGGAAGCTGGTTGGGTATGGATTTTTGTGGGTAGGGTAGTGAATGATAAAGGGATTGCTGAATTATTAAAATCATTTAATGAAATACATCGCCATTACCCCCAAGATCAATTATGGATATTGGGAAATCAAGAGCCTGATTTAGATCCATTAAGCGAAGAGGCATTACAAATGCTTAACCATCATGATGCCATTAAGCAATGGGGATTTGTGCATGATGTACGTGCTCATCTTGCTGCTGCAAAAGTGCTGGTATTTCCCAGTTATAGAGAAGGCTTTCCTAATGTACCGCTTCAAGCAGGTGCTATGGAATGTGCCTTGATTTTATCTGATATCAATGGCTGTAATGAAATTGTAGAAGATAAGAAAAACGGCTGGTTGGTGCCTGTTAAAAACACTGAAGTACTTTCTCGTACCATGAAATGGGCAAGGGAAAATGAAGAAGAAACAATGAGATTGGCCAAAACGGTACGGGTTTCAATAGTTGAAAAATATGATCGAAAAAAAATGTGGCATATCTTGCTGGAAAAATATCGCTTCTATTTAAAAGAAAAAGGGATTGTATAAAAAGATAATAAAACCTTTGCTTGATTTTCTTATTGCACTAGTGATATGTATTCTCACACTACCCATATTACTGGTAGTGATAGTATTGCTTAAACTTACCGGGCATAAACGCATTTTCTTTCTTCAATCACGGGTAGGCATACACGAAAGGATTTTTAAAGTAATTAAACTGCGTACCATGACTGATAAAACAAATGCAACGGGAGAGTTATTACCGGATGCTGAACGACTTACAAAACTGGGTGCTTTTTTACGTAAAGCCAGTATTGACGAACTTCCGCAACTTATTAATGTGCTAAAAGGAGATATGAGCCTTATAGGGCCACGTCCGCTTTTAATAGAATACCTGCAACGTTATTCTTTAGAGCAAAAAAGAAGACATTTGGTAAAACCGGGAATAACAGGTTGGGCACAGATAAATGGACGTAATGCTATTAGCTGGACAGAAAAATTTGAACTGGATGTGTGGTATGTAGATCATATTTCATTTCTAACCGACCTAAAAATTCTTATCCTTACCTTTATGAAAGTAGTAGGAGGAAATGATATTAGTAAGGAAGGACATGCTACCACCGAACCTTTTATGGGAAATAATTAAAAACTAATGATTCATGAGTTCGTTTTATACCGAAGAAGAATTGAAGGCATTGCCTCTTAAATCAGTAGGGAAAAATGTGTTGTTGTCGCGCAAAGTTTCTATGTATGGTATGTCACGTATTGAATTAGGAAACAATGTTCGAATTGATGACTTTTGTTTTTTCTCGGCAGGAGAGGGAGGTATTTCTATTGGAGATTATGTACATATATCTCCATTTTGTAGCCTTGCAGGTAAAGGGGCAATTGTTATGGAGGCATTTTCAGGATTATCTTCCCGGGTGGCTGTTTACTCTTCAAGTGATGACTACTCGGGCGCCAGTTTAACCAACCCCACTGTGCCGGATACCTACAAAAAAGTAGTACATGGTGATGTAATTTTAAAAAAACATGTAATAATAGGCGCAGGTACAATAATACTACCCGGTGTAACTGTAGAAGAAGGCACAGCGATTGGCGCATTGAGCCTGGTGGCTAAAAATGTAGGTCCCTTTTTGATTGCTATTGGGAATCCACTTAAAGTAATTAAGGAAAGAAAAAAAGATTTAATTGATTTAGAATGGAAGTTAAAGAACGAATTACCGTAACTGCCGAAATGGTAGAAGATTTTGCACGCATTTCAGGTGATACTAACCCTATTCATCTAAATGAAGAAGCGGCCGCAAATAGCATATTTGGCAAACGTATTGCACATGGTATTTTGCTGGCGGGTTTTTTCTCTAAATTAATAGCTATGAAATATCCCGGACCGGGGAGTATTTATCTTCAACAAAACCTCGAATTTTTAGCACCTTGTTTTATTGGTGATGAAATTGAGGTAGAACTTAAGCTTGAAGAGCGGATAAAGCATGTTTTTGTTTTAGCAACTACTATATATTCCAGCCAAGGGAAGGTATTGGTAAAAGGTACAGCCAAAGTATTAAACAAAGCTATTCCAATATAGCACTTATTTGTTATATTAAAATATGCTTAATTTGCTATATAATTATTTAAAAATAAGCCATGTTTTTTAATAGTGTCATTGTAATTCAATGATTTGCTAAATAAAGGAAGTGTTATTATCTTTGCCTCAAATGGGTGATTTGCTATAATTTAGTATATCACTTGAAAATAGTAACTAAGTGTCACGTATTTGGCTATCTTCTCCACATATAGGAGAAAATGAAAGGGTGTATGTAGAAGATGCATTTAAAACGAATTGGGTTGCACCATTAGGACCAAACGTAACAGCCTTCGAAAAACAGTTAACCGCTTACCTTAATGTTAATTCATGCTTATCGCTCAGTAGTGGTAGTGCTGCCATTCATTTAGCATTACAATTATTAGGTGTTAAAAGTAATGATGTTGTTCTTTGTCAAAGTTTTACTTTTGCTGCATCAGCATTTCCGGTTTTGTATTGCGGTGCACGGCCGGTTTTTGTGGATAGTGAGCGAACAACTTGGAATATTGACTCTCAATTATTGCGTGAAGCAATCATTGATCAGCAAAGGAAGGGCAAAAAGGTATCAGCTATAATTGTGGTGCATTTGTATGGGATACCTGCAAAAATGAATGAGGTTTTAAGTATTGCCAGGGAGTTCAATATTCCGATTATTGAAGATGCTGCCGAAGCTTTGGGTAGTACATATCACCAAAAGCCTTGTGGCAGCATGGGTGATGTAGGGATATTAAGTTTTAATGGAAATAAAATTATTACAACAAGTGGTGGTGGTGCACTCGTTTCTAATAATGAAGCACTCATTGAAAGAGCCAGAAAGATTTCAGCACAGGCCAGAGAACCGGTAGCCTATTATTTACACAATGAAGTAGGCTTTAATTATAGACTGAGTAATATTTGTGCAGGAATAGGCAGAGGGCAAATGGAAGTGCTTGATGAACGAATCGCCAGGCGTAGAGAGATATTTGAATTTTATAAAAAGGAGTTTCAGGATATTGACGGAGTTACGTTTTCTGAAGAACCTGAAAATACCTTTTGTAATCGCTGGCTCACTACCATCTTAATGGATGAAAGATTGGGCAAAAATAAAAATGAAGAAATCAGACTGCATCTTGAGTCAAAAGATATTGAATCCCGCCAGTTGTGGAAACCCCTTCATGACCAGCCGGTATTTAAAGATTGTGATGCGTATAAAAATGGTGTAAGTGCTGATTTATTCCAACGTGGACTTTGTCTCCCCAGTGGGTCAAATCTTACCGAGGAAGATTTAAAAACTGTTGTTTATGAGTTCAAAAAGATATTCGGCAGGCCCATTTAAACATTTGGCATTTCGACCGGCCGATTTGGTGCTTGTTGGTGACCAGGTGCTTATTCTGCTTGGCTTAATCTCAGCGCTGTTAGCACATTACAGGCTGATGAATATCTATGTCTTCCCATTCCGAACCATAATCTATCATGCCGCAATTCAAGTTACCTTGGGTATTATAGCTTGGGCAACTTTTAAAATCTATAAAAAAGTAATCCGATTTTTTAATAGTTCTGATTATTTAAATCTGATTAGCATTGTATTGCTCATCCATGTTTTTGCTTTAGCTATTGATAGGTTATTGCCGGCAAAGTTTCAAATGAGGCCGGAAGTCTTTTTAATTAGCTTTTTTATTACGTCTATTTACATAATTGGAACACGGCTTATTATTAGCTACCTCTATACTTATTACCGTAAAAGCAAAAAAATTGGCCCTGAAAAAAGATTGCTGATTTATGGTGCTGGGCACCTGGGGGTGTTTTTAAAAAAATCAATTAATACAGCTCCTGAACAAAGTTTTAAACTGATAGGCTTTTTAGATGATGACGTAAATAAAATTGGTCGTTATGTAGAAGGGGTTAGAGTTTATCCTGCGGATGAAGGTTTGGCACAATTGATAGTGGATAAAGAGGTAACAGATATTGTGATAGCTAACAAATCTATTACTCCTGCACGTAAAGCAAAGTTTTTAGAAAATACCATTAACCTTACTATACGGGTGAGAGAAATTTCTTCAATTAAATCATTACTCTCCAACTTTAATATGGACAAATTGGCTTCCATGGATATTAATGATTTGATGAACCGGGAGGCTATTGAATTATACAATGAACAAGTAGTAAAAAACTTGGCAGGTAAGAAAGTGATGGTTACAGGCGCTGCCGGTTCTATTGGAAGTGAAATAGTCAGAAAACTTTCCAAGCACAATGCAGGCTTAATTATTTGTGTTGATTTTTCGGAAAGTGCATTATATGATTTACAACAGGAGTTAAAACGAACTTTCCCAGGTATAAAATACAAGTTTATATTAGCTGATGTGCGCAATGAAGCTAGAATGTTGCGCATATTTGAAGAATTCTCTCCTAATTTTATTTATCATGCCGCCGCTTATAAGCATGTTCCCCTAATGGAAGAATTTCCATGGCAGGCAGTTCATACAAATATTTGTGCAACATGGCATATTGTAAAATTGGCAATCCAGTTTGATGCAGAGAAATTTGTTTTTGTTTCCACAGATAAGGCGGTGCACCCAACCAGCGTTATGGGCGCTACAAAAAGACTGGCTGAAATAATTATTCAATGCTTTTCGGAATTAGACATAAAAACTCGGTTTGTTATCACTCGCTTTGGAAATGTATTGGGCTCAAATGGGTCTGTGGTACCCTTGTTTAAAAAGCAAATTCAATCAGGAGGGCCGGTTACGGTTACCCATCCGGATATGACACGCTATTTTATGACTATCCCGGAAGCCTGCCAATTGGTTTTGGAAGCTTCCATTATGTCTAAAGGGGGTGAAGTCTTTGTTTTTGATATGGGAGAACCAGTAAAAATTGTAGATTTAGCCAAAAATATGATACGCTTGGCAGGATATGTACCTGATGTGGATATGAAGATAAAATTTATTGGTGAACGCCCCGGTGAAAAACTTTATGAAGACTTATTTTTGGAAACCGAAAAATTAAAAGAAACGTATCATGACAAAATAATGATTTGCACAGAAACAAATCATCCATTTGACATGGTTGAACATATAATTGATGCATTTTCAGCAATTGAAAACACTTATGATGCCGAATTATATAAGGTAACCATAAAAAAATTATTGCCTGAATATAAATTTAATTTAACTTCTGACTCAAAAACCCCTATCTTGAAGCCCGATTTAAAGGGTGACGCACAACTTACAAAATTTAGAATATGAGAATGTCAAAATTACTGCTGGTAATTTTTCTATTGTCAACCGGTCCTGTCTTTTCCCAAAATGCCCGTTTTTCACAATTGGGAACTTCTACACAAATGTTCAACCCCTCGTTAACCGGGCGGTTTGATGGGCAGGGAAGATTTGGCGCATTATATAGTTACCAGGACTCTCGCTTTGGAACCATGAATCATTTTAATGGTTTTGTTGAATATAAATTTGGCCGCTATCGCTCTTCAGGAGATGAAGATTATAGTTATGTGGCCAAAAACTCGGAAGGTAAAAAGGTGGTAGCTGAAGCAAAGGATAAAATTAATGATGTATTAAAACCTGCAGGGTATTGGGCTGTTGGTGTTAACTATTATCAATATGAGCAGGGTGATGCGCCATTGTCAGGGCAGTTTATTTCAGCCTCTGTTGCACGCCACTTCTACCCTCGTAGAAATAAATATTGGGGAGTTGGAGGCCAGGTTACCTATGCAATGGGTAAGGTAGATGAAACCAAGGGACATAAATACGATCGGGAAATAACCGGTGATGGTTTTGTATATCCTCAGGGAATACCAACCAATCGTATTGGAGACAAAGATTACGTAGATTTTAATATTGGTGGTTATTATGGGATGGTTACAGAGCCGGTAGCATTGGAAATTGGTGGTTCGCTTTATCATTTGTTCTATCCTAAGTCTGATGTTTTTGATAAGGATAGTGAAAAGAAATTGCGCCACCGTGTTACTGCTCATTCTATGTTGCGCCTAAGGCTAAGTGATAAATGGGGAATCGTTCAAAAGAACTTTTATTGGCAAGAAGGGCTTTACCTGAGAAGTAGGGTAGGTGTTAACAATGATAGCATGCATATACAGGATTTCTGGGCAGGGCTTGAATTCTATAAAACGCAGCCTGCATCAAAAATAAATCTGAGTTTTGGTTTGTACACTCGTTCATTTAGAACGGTAATGCCTTATTTGAATTTGTATCTGGGAAAAGTAGTTAATGTGAGAGCTTCTTATGAACAACCCTTAAATTTTGGTAAGTTTAATGCTTATACTGCTAAAAGAGCAGAAATAGCATTGTTGCTTTCTTATAAACGAAACACAAATCCAGGAACTGAATTCTACAGTAAAGTAAATTTTTGGTAAAAAACCTATATTAACAAGCAATGAAAAAATTATTTATCAATGTAATTGCATTGGTTTTGGCTGGAAATGCTATAGGTCAAACGCAAGGGAAAGAGGTCATAAATCTGGGAAACCAGGTCAACTCGGTTTACCATGAAGTTAGGCCAACTATTTCTGCCGATGGCCAAACACTATATTTCGTAGTGGAGGGAAATCCTAAGAATACCGGATATGCGTCTGATAAAAAGTCGCAGGATATTTGGTATTCCAAATTAGCAGCTGATGGTAGCTGGAGTGCAGCCACCCAAGCCCCCAAAGTGCTTAATGCACTTCCAAATAATGCTATCTTTTGGATTTCGGCTGATGGAAAGCGCGCCTTGATTCGTGGTGCTTTCGTAGATGGTAAATATGTTGGCAGAGGCTTTTCAATGGTTCATAGAGATGGCGATGAATGGTCAAAACCCGAAAAATTAGATGTGCCGGGATACGAAGCTTTATCTAAGGATATTTATTCCGGTGGATTTTTAACCAGTGATGGGAAGCATTTGCTTATCTATCTCTCTACAGAAAAGAACAGCATGATTAATGATATTTATGTTAGCCACCTCGGTAGTGATGGGAAATGGTCAAGGCCCGAAAGTATTGGTAGCGACGTAAATACTTTTGATTATGATGAGATCTCCCCATTTATGGCAGCGGATGGTGTTACTATGTATTTTGCAAGTAATCGCCCCGGTGGTTTGGGAAGCCATGATATTTGGATGACACGCAGATTAGATGAGTCATGGAAAAAATGGAGTACTCCGGTTAATTTAGGGGCGCCAATTAATACACCTAAATGGGATGCTTATTTTTCATTAGATGCAAGTGGTGAATATGCTTATTTATCTAGTGCAGAAACAGCAGTAGGCGGGGTTGATTTAGTAAAAGTTAAACTGGATTCATCTGCAAGACCTAATGCTGTAGTTTTAATGTATGGCAAAATGATTAACGGTGAATCTAAAGAGCCTATGAGTGCCACTTTATTTTATGGTGAAGTGGGAGGGGAAGATGAAGGGAATTTTGTTGCTGACCCCACTACAGGTGATTATAAAATGGTATTGCCTTATGGTAAAAAATATACCATTCGTGCTGAAGCCGATAAGTTTAATCCACTATCTGATACTATTGATTTAACAGTAGTAGATGCCTATAAACAAATCCATCGCGATTTATACTTGATGCCTGAAGGTGGTGTTAAAGTAGTTAGCCCTGATGGTGGAGGTGATGATGGAAGACGCAAAATGGACGAATTAGAAGAAGGTGAGCAGTTGGAAGAAGGTGAAATAATTACGTTAGATAATATTTATTTTGTTTTTGCAAAGTCCTATTTGATATCTGAATCTTATACAGAACTTGATAAATTAGTTCGTTTAATGAAAGCGAACCCAACTATTAGCATTGAGCTTTCTGCACATACAGATTGGATAGGAAAGCAATCGGATAATCTGAAGCTTTCTGAAGATAGAGCTATAGCAACTAAAGAGTACTTGGAGGCTAAAGGTGTAGAAATGGGCCGTATAACCAGTAAAGGTTATGGCGAGTTGAAACCAATTGCATCTAACATGACCCCTGATGGAAGACAAAAGAACAGAAGGGTTGAATTCTTGGTTATTAAAAAATAATTATTGGTTTTATATACTAAGCAGATGCCTCAATTATTTGGGGCATCTGCTTTTTTATTCAAGATTATAAATTACTGCTGTTTAATTAAGTGTTGTTAATAAAATTTAAAATGGATATAGTTGTATAGTGAAGAAAATGAACTTGATGCGTATTGATGAAAGAATAATTTATATAACACTTTGTAATATTAAAAGAGGCTGCCTCCATTTTTAGACAGCCTCTTAAAAGATGCTACTGGTTTTTCATAAAAGCTTATGGGTTTATTTATCAATCCTGTTTGATTGTTTTAAAAGAATTGCCTAAACGCGCTTATATAAATTACCTATCAACATTCCTCTCTGGTAAATTTCTACTGTATATATCCCCGGAAGGGTCTTATCTCCTTGAAGTGAAAAAGTAACTATTTTGTTTCTCCCGGGTGTTAAGTTTTCAATGGATAGTTTGCATGAGTAAATTTTCTTTCCTGATAAAGCCTGAAAAGTTCCGGATTCCCATGCTGATTTTTGTAAAACTTTTCCATTGGGTTGAATCACTACAATCATTAAATCATCATTAGCAGTTCGATTCGAATTATTTTGAAGCAAGAAACTCCCTACAAGTTCCATGTTTTCCTCATTTATTCCGTTGCTTACTCTCTCAATACTCAGATTAGATGCTGTGTAAACCTTGGGTGTGGCTATTGAGGGATTTGCTTTGGGTACAGCAGTTGAAACAGTTGAGGAACTGGTAATTGGTGTTTCTATTGCTGAATGATTTGTAGCTGAAGAGGTGTTTGTCTCAATAGGGTTTGCATTAGGTTGCTTTTCAACAGGGCTGCCTTGTCTATTTATATTGGCTTGAAGGTCCAATAATAATTGATTTAATCTTTGGTTTTCAGAAGAAATGGAGCGATTTGTTTTTTGGAGAGATTGTAAACTGTGTTGTAATTCTTTAATCTTTAATAATGCTGCTTCAAAATCCTCGGTGCTTTTTGAATTTTTCAACATGGAGGTTAACTCATCTTTTAACTTATAATACTCTACTAATTTATTATCCAGCGTTTTTCCCAATGAATCAGCCCCTGAATAGGTAGTTGATAATTTTTGTTCCAGTGAGCCGATCGTTTGCGTATATAATGTAAATAATGAATCTCGTGTATGCGCTTGCGTATCTGTTAGGCCTAGTGTATTTCTTTTTAATTGTGCTTCTTTGGTTGAATAAAACTTGTAACCCCAAACCACCAGCACTAAAAATGCAGAGAAGAGAAGGAGAAATGATAACAATAATAAAAAAGTAATACGCTTATCCCTCATACTACTAATTAAAGGTTCATTTTATTGCTGAGAGATTGCTTGTTTTACAAATGCAGATATCCATCCGGTTTGACCATTTTTAACTAAGAAAAATTGTTTCCTTTCATAAACACCTTCAAACTGACGCATAATTTTCAAAAGCAACCCTGTGCCTGATAATAAGGCACGTTGATCAAAAACTTTATTTACAATCTTTGCCTGTTTTTTTACAAGGTCTTTATCTATTGTGGCATCCTTCACAGATTGGGCAATAGCTTCAGGCGAAAGACTACCATAATTATCAGCAATACGATTCATAAATTCAGAAATTTCATCGTATGTAACCGGCACTACAGCGTTGTCAATTAATTCAGGATATAACAAGGTGGCAATAGCCCAGGCAATTCCTCCGCTAAAGGCGATGTTATCGCTCATATTGTAAGCACCACTTACATTAACGGCATAAACTATTTCCTGTTCGGGAGTGCCGGCTAACACTCGTGGCAATTGGCGGGAGAAATTGCGCAGTGATGTATCTCCACCTGCACGAGAAGAGGTTTCATTGGAAATACTTTTTGTGCCCCAGGTTAATTGAAACAACCTGATGTCTTTTGTATTTCCATGTGGGAAAAAGCCCCCTTTTGTATTTCCACTTCCAATATCAATTAGAAACGTAGTAAACCTTCTTGAATCCGGTATTATACCTAAATGCGAAAGCCGGGCTTCTTCAGTTACATCTATAACAGTAACAACACGCTTGGGTTCATGTATTTTTAATCTAAATGAATCAGCAAGTAGTGTTAGCCAATCTTGTTTATTGTCTTTTTCAGCAATGATACTTACTCCACTGCTAATGGTGGTATAGATTTGGCCAGAGGATATAGAATATCTATCAACCGCAATGTTAAACAAAGTGGTAAATGCATTCAGTGTTGCAGAAAAACTAGCCGGGGTGAATGAAATAAAATCAGTGTTGATGGAGGTGTCTTTTACAACAATGTATTGATCCATTTTTTTCATATCCTTCCCAAAATCAAGGATACTCATTTTTACACCTTTTGAGCCCACTTCAATTCCGGAAAAAAGATTTCCGGTTTTAAAATTCACTTGCTTATTACCCTGAGCTGATGCAGTAAAAGAAAAAATGTAAGCGCACAAAATCGCTACAACATATTTGGTATTTTGTGAAAACATCACGGTTAGTTTAGTAATAAAGTTACTATAAAGCCATTATAGGAAACAGGTAATTTAGCCAGGTGTGAAGAACTTGTAGTAATTGTGGAAAACCTTTGCTGGTATGATTTACAGAAAGGGTATGTGTATCCTATTTTTTTAGGGATTCTGTTCCCGAAAAGGCTTCTTTTATTTTTTCATTTAGCCCGGTATGAAGCATCGCAACTGCCGTACGAATCATATTTTTGAATGCGGTAGATTGAGATACTCCGTGCCCAATAATAACCGGCTTAGCAACACCTAAAACAGGCACTCCACCATACATCTCAAAATTGAATCGGTTAAAATGTTCATCATTAATATTTCTCCTTTTTACCAAATCGTAAATACTCTCCGCCATTTTTAAAATCACATTCCCTGTAAAGCCGTCACAAACATATACATCAGCTTTGTCTATAAGTAAATCTCTACCTTCTACATTACCAATGAAATGAATGTGTTGGTTTTCTTTAAGCAATGGAAATGCGGCTTGTGCAAGCAAATTTCCTTTTCCCTCTTCCTCGCCGATATTTAGTAACCCGGTACGTGGATTATCTATGTTTAAAATATTGCGAGCGAACAAACTTCCTAAAGTGGCAAATTGATTTAAGTTTTCCGGTTTGCAATCCGCATTCAATCCTACATCAACCAATAAGCCTAAGGAGCCATCTTCACGTGGTAAATAAGCACCAATGGTAGGGCGGCTAACTCCGTCTATCGTTTTAATACTAAATAGGGCGCCTACCATCATTGCACCGGTGTTTCCTGCAGAAATAAAAGCATCTGTTTTCTCTGTGGCAAGTAAATGAAATCCTATAGCTATAGAAGAATGTTGCTTTTCTTTGAGGGCTTTGGTAGGATGCTCATTCATTTCGATTACCTCAGGAGCATGAATAAATGTGTAACTATTATCAGGAATTCCGGCATCTGCTAAAAGAGGGTGTACCCTGGCTTCATCACCAATAAGAACAAGGTGAGTGTCGCCGGTATTGTCCGAGATATAGGCCTTGCAACCTTTAATTACTTCATGTGGGGCTAAATCGCCACCCATCATATCTATTCCTATCCTAACCATTGAGCATTTAAGCTATAAATAAAAAATTCCAAAATCAAAATGGAAGGTAGCCAAATTTGATTCTGGAATAATAAAAAGATTTTAAGGATTATGCTTTTAAAGGAGCTTTTTCAGCTACCACTTTCCCTTTATAATAAAGCTTTCCTTCACTTACGTGTGCACGATGGCGAACATGAGTTTCACCTGTAGCAGTATCTGTACTTAAGGTGGGTGCGGTGGCTTTATAATGCGTCCTTCTTTTTGCGCTTCGTTGTTGTGAATGGCGCCTTTTCGGATTTGGCATAGCTATCTGTTTTTATTCTATTTTTATTTTTAATTAACTTTTCTCTACTGTCAGTTCTTTTTAAATTTCTCCAGGTCTTTCCAAATGAGATGGGTATTATTGTCCCGATTCTGTTTTTCCATTTCCTCCAACTTCTTAATTACATCCCGATTACAACCCGAGTTTCCGTTTTCATCGTCTTTGCACATTCGCTGCATGGGTATACTGAGTAAAACAAATTCGTAAATCCACCCAGAAACATCAATATGGCTATCGTTGCGTGAAATATACCAAATATCAGGGTCATCTTCCTGATTATTCATTTCATCTGGATTATCTACCAGTTTTACCACCATATTAAAATCATCCCACAAATCAAGTTGAAGAAGATTTCCGCATCGGTCACAATTTGCAGTGGTTTTCCCGCCAATTTCAAATTTCAGTATCATAAACCCGGTATGCTTATCTAATGTAAGCTTTACCTGAGCAGAAATAGGCGATATTTCTGTATAACCCCGATCTTTAAAGAACTGTTCGTTTACCTCGTATCTGTATTCGTGACTTCCCGGCTTTAATCCTACAAATGCGATCTCATATTCCCTTCTATTTGCCATTGGCTTAGATTAAAGGACGGCAAATGTACAGCTTTTTTGTGGAATTAACATGCATTTTTAATGGCATATCCTAACTATTCGGGCTATTGCCATAATTTAGATATTCAAATATGGCTAACTTAAAGCAAAAAATAGGCATTGTATTGATTATTAGTGTGTTAATCCACATTCTTTCTTATTTCCCTCAGGCTGTTGAACAAGGATATAGTATGCCTGTTTATCCTGTAATCTCATGGATATTACGTTTTTTAACCGGGTGGATTCCTTTTAGTATTGGAGATATTCTTTATCCCTTAACCGGGATATGGATGATATGGAAGGTTATAAAATCCTTTAAGATGGATGATCGTTTCTCCGGATTTTGGTGGAAGCGGATTTTGGGTAAAGGAGTATTTCTTGTAGGTGTAGTGTATATTATTTTCAATCTGTTTTGGGGTTTAAATTATAATCGTAAAACTGTTTTGGAAAAAATGGGATTGCAGCAAGAACAATATTCAAAAGGTGACTTGGTGGCACTCAATGATATGTTGATGCATAAGGTAAATGTATTGAGGAGCTCTATTGTAAAGAATCGTATTCCTTTTCCTGATCGGAATTTAATGTTTAAGCAGGTAAACGAAGCTTATATGGATGCAGAGAAAAAATATCCTTTCTTACGGTGTCGGATACCCGCAATTAAATCTTCATTGTGGAGTAAGGGAGTGAGTTATTTGGGCATCACCGGATATTATAATCCATTCACCGCTGAAGCACAGGTGAATACTAACGTACCTGCTATGATGCAACCCTATACAACGGCCCATGAAATAGGTCATCAGGTAGGTTTTGCTCGTGAAGACGAAGCTAATTTTGCCGGCTTCCTTGCTGCGGAATCATCCAATAATCTCTGGCTGAAGTATTCTACTTTTTTGGATATGTTTCTATATGCCAATCGAAATTTGTATGATTTGGATTCTGTTCATGCAAAACTTTTTTCAAAGCAATTAAATGGTGATGTATTGAATGATTTAGCAGCATATAAGAAATTCAGGCTGGAGCATGAAAGTATGATAGAACCTGTGTTTAGGTATGTTTATGGAAAATATTTAGAGCAAAATCAACAACCTCAAGGCATGCTTACTTATAGTGATGTAATAGCAGGGTTAATTGTGTATTATAAATCAAAGGGAACTTTAATGAATTATAACGGGGATGATTAGTCGATTCTATTAAAACTTATTCTTCCACATCATGCTTTCCACGGGTCTATTGGGCTGACCACTGTATTTGGCATTTGATTTCTTGTTATAAGGTACTTCAATCTCCCCTTCTACCGGGAAATAGATAAGCTGCCCAACAGGCATTCCCGCATAAACCTTAACCGGGATTTTGACAGAAATTTCTAATGTCCAATTTCCACAAAATCCCACATCCCCTTTACCTGCAGTAGCATGAATGTCAATACCCAATCTGCCTGTACTGGATTTTCCTTCTAAAAACGGAACATGACTGTGTGTTTCTGTATATTCGTCGGTTACTCCCAGATATAAAATATTAGGTTGGAGAACAAATCCTCCTTCTCCAATTTCAAAGTGTTTAATGGTATTGTGCTTTTTGGCATCTAACTCAGCATCTTCATAAGTTGCCAAATATTTACCTAAGTGTACATCATAACTATTACTGCCCAAACGTGAACGATCAAATGGAGTGATTACAATGGTTCCCTTTTCCATTTCTTCTAAAATGCGTTTATCACTTAAAATCATCGTTGAAAGTTTATTCGTTTATTTGTAAAATTAATTAGTTTACTTTTCTTTTTTGGTAAATTTAAATTATGCCGCTGGTTTATCAACAAAATATCAACGATGTAACTAAGCTGGGTGTTTGGCAGATTGAGGAAGATGAGACTTTCTTTTATCATATCGGGCTTAATAAACCCGATATTCAACATTCCGGGAAACGACTGCAGACATTAGCCGGCAGAAATTTGCTGATTCAATTATTCCCTGATTTTCCATTGAATGAATTGAAAATAGCGCCCACTAGAAAACCATTTTTACCCAATGCGCCGTTTCATTTTTCAATTTCTCATTGTGGGTTATATGCTGCTGCCATTGTGAGCCGTAAGATGCAGGTGGGGGTGGATATTGAAATTCCACAACAAAAAATCATTGCTTTAAAAAATAAATTTGTAACGCCGGCTGAACAGTTGATTTTAAAAGAAAATTGTTTACCTGAAATAGTTTCGTTAACAGCAGCATGGAGTATGAAAGAAGCAGTTTTTAAATGGTACGGTGCGGGAGGCCTTGATTTTAAAACTCAAATAAAGATTGAGAAGTTCTCTACTGTTGGAAATTCCTTTAATGCCAATATTCTTTTTTCAAATTTGGAGCAAAGGGCTTTAACCTTACATGGTATTCTATTTAATGGAGCTTGTTTGTTCTGGATTCTATCTTCTCCAAATTAATCCTCATTGGGTTTAACCAATCTGTCATATAGCTTCGGATTGTTTTTTATTCTCCTGGCAAGGAAAATCATTATGGCGGCAAGAGGAAGTAAAATTCCAATGGGTATTAAAAAATCTTTTGCTGTTGGCGGCTGTCGCTCTTTTTCTAATAGGTCAATGTGCTCTAACACAATCTTTCTAGCTACTGAATCCTTCTGAAACTCATTTAATTGATTAAAATTCTTTGGTAGTACTTTAGGATTTACTTCTATACTCGTTTTCTCATTTACATGCAAAAGATATGGCTCTGGAGGTTGTGGCATTTTATTTAATTATTAAGTAGCGGGGAGGAGTCTTCGCCATCCAATAATGGGATATTCACAACTGATGCGCCCGCAATTCCTTTAACCGATCCATATAATCCGCTGGTGTTTAAAAGAACTTTGTCTAATTGTTTTTCTCTTTCTTTCCATATTTTTTCCATTTGTAGACGTTCCTTAGTAATACCATCGCGCATTGCTTTGAAACCTTCCACAATCGCCTCCAGTTGTCCGCGAAATTCAATACCGGTTAAGTAATCATACAGCATTTGCATTTTATCTCCTTTATTTTCCTCGCGTTTTTGTATTTCATATAATTGTACAATATGATTACGAATAAGTGTTGCCATGCTAATTGCGTCTCCAAAACTACATATCCAAATCCCATCTTTAACTCCAAACCCGGTCATTTCTTTTGGAAATGCAGAAGTTACTAAAACAGCCACATGAGCACCGTTGCTTCGCATATCATTTTTTAATTTATCTATCCAATCTGAATTCCAGTTTTTAGTGCGTTTGCTTTCATAAATTATTTGCCCGCATTCCTTACCTGCACTATTGCGTACCAATTGAATACAATCGGCACCTTCAGCTCCTTTTTTCACTTCATTAATTACATCAAACGGAAAGTTTTCGCGTAACACCTGTTCCAATAACAATTCTTGTGCTTCTCCTTGTAATTGCATGGAGCCTTGTTCACTTTTTCGTTTCAAATCATCAATGGTTTTCTTCATGCTTTCCAATTGAGTGTCTTTTTCCTTCATTTTTAAGTCATGCATTTCCTGCTCTCGCTTTATTATAGCCGCTTCAGCTTCTGCCTTTTTCTGGAGCCAAAATTTTTCCTTCTCTATTTCAAAATTTTTCTCTCGTTGCTCCATTTTATCCTTTTCTTGCAATAAAGTTAATTCCCTCTTCTCCATTTCCATAAGCATATTCGTTTTCTCTTCTGTCTCTTTTTTAACTAACTGAAGCTGCACATTAAGCTGCTCGGTGGTTTGTTTTCTAACCAGTTCCGTTTCTTTTTGTAACCGGTGCTCAAATTCACTTTCTTGTTGTTTCTTCCACGTTTTAGCCCGCTCATTCACTTGCTTCTCCATTTCTTTCAACTGTAACTCTAATTGTTCATTCATCACTTCATTTAAGTTGAAATGATGAGCACATTTTGGGCATATTATTTCATTCTGCATTAGCCTTCTTTTTATGTAAAGTTAGTTTAAAATTATGGCTGTTTTATTATGTTTTCTTTTACGGAAAGAAGTAATATATGGCTGGTTCCTATTTGCTATTGAAGAACGATTATACATCCAAATACTTTTCCCTTTTTTTTGGGAATATCACAATGAACTTATTACTAATTGATTAAAAGGATTGGTAATAAAATTTTGTAATTCCTTTAAATTTTAGGAAATAATCTATTGGAATATAACTAAGCTCACTTCTACCCAAGAAACTTTGCAAAAAGGGATCGGAGATTATTTTAATGGTAGGTTGGAAATGATAATCGTTTAATTTCTCACTTACTAACCAGCAAAATTCAGAACAATACAACAGGTCGTTGCTTAATGAAAATTCATAGTCAAACGAGGCATGGCTAAATCCGGTTAAAAAAGCACTTATTCTTTCTTCTTCATTTGCTGAAATGGGTAATTTATAAATCGTTAGGATGGGCGAATGGGGGAGAATAAACTGTTCAGGTGTGCTTTTGGTAAACGCATTCCCTTGTCTATCTTCAATATGATAAAGCGTTAGCTCATCATTTTTTGCTAATCCGATGGCTACATGGGAGAATGGTGAATTGTATATATTATAATCAATGATGGTTTGAGATATTTTTTCACTTTGTGCCCGACAAACAAAATAAATGTGTTGTGATTTAAAAGGAGGGAGGGATAACTTCTGTTGTTGTGCTAATGAATGTAAAGAAGTTAAACTTAGGGATAGGAAAAAAATAAATTTTCTCATAAGCAAAATTTTAAGGGCAGTGTACACTGCCCTTAAAATGATTAGTTATTAAGATCTGGTTACTGATGCCACTACTGCGCCTATTATGGCTCCGGCTATACCACATGGAGTTCCACATATAGATGTTCCGATTACGAAACCTGTGACAGCCATAACGCCTATACAATCATCTCCTTCACCATAATACACCACTTTGCCGTCAACCTCTGTATAGCACCCTATCCCTTTTGCCTGAGATACATCCTGGTTATTGATTAATCCAATAGTTATCAACAGCACTTCTTTTTCATTTTTTGAAAATCCACTCTCTAAAATTTTACTTGTTCTTTCTGCTAACCACTGCTTTTTGTTTTCCTTTTTAAGTGTTGTAGCGTTTTTAATTATGAGTGAAACTTCCTTTTGGGCTTCCATACTCAAGTTGCTTTTTTTTAGTGCTTCAGTTAATGATAATGGAGATTTTTTAACAGCCTGAAATATTTGGCCGGCAGTTCGCGCATCCATTTGAGTTTTTGATGGAATATCACGCTGCATTTCCTTAATCAATTCATTCGTTAATGATTTGTCGGTAACTTTTTTTAGTTTTTCTAATACGATGTTACCCGATACATACACATCATGGCATTGCTGATTATACGGATTGTTAGGTTGTGCTATTGCCAGCGTTGTACTGGCCAGCAATAGAAAAGAGAAAATAGTTTTCATAATTACAGAATTAAGGTAAATGTTGAAGAAAGATTTCTTTCAATACATAGTTCAACTCTATGTCCTACCTCGCTGTTTTTTGGCAAAGCTGTCGGAAGTTATTCAAGCCATTTTTTTGGCAAAGCTGAATTAAGGGAATGCTTATTACAAGGGATAAACATCTAAGAACGGTAAGAATTTGATGGCAAGAATCTGATGCTTTTCCTTTTCCTTTTTGTTGAATTTCTTTTGTGCGGATTTATTCACCCCTTAATGGGTAAAATAAATGGGAAGTAAGGTGGCAGCATTACTTTAACAGCCTATATTAAAACTTTCGCTTCTCTTCCATATCGTTTAGCTAGGCACTTACCTAACATTATTTTCTCACCCCGAACAATATAAATACAGTTCAATATCTTTTGCTTTTTCACTTGACTTTTCTTTTTGAGAAATGGGAAATGATTTGGCCGTTTACCTAAATCATCAAACTGATTGAAAATAATTTACCGCAAAAGGTATTATTTAAAGTTTTTTTATAAGCACATAAAAAAGGCCACTCATTTAGAGTGACCTGCTGTGCCCCGGAACGGAGTTGAACCGTTACGACCATTGCTGATCACAGGATTTTAAGTCCTGCGTGTCTACCAATTCCACCACCGGGGCTATAAGAGAAAACTCTTATAAAAGAGGTGGTAAGATACGGAAAAAAAATCCCGACCTTGGTCGGGAAGATGAGCGGAAGACCGGGCTCGAACCGGCCACCCCGACCTTGGCAAGGTCGTGCTCTACCAAATGAGCTACTTCCGCAAGGTGTATAAGAACTATATTAATTTTGGGATTGCAAAAATAGGAGGTTGCAATCAATTTCAAAAAAACTTTTTATTTGTATTCAGGATTATACAGTGAACTCTCAGGTACAGTTACTTTTGGATGACCTTTGTACCGATGGGAGTATAAATTATAGCAGCCTCCTAAAGTAAATGCTACAATAAGAAATACCTGACAATAGAATAAGAACCTAGAAGAAGAAACCCAATTATGAGTAAAATCTTTGTGTTTGGTTTCAATGATTTCCTGCTCCATAAGAAATTAATTTTCAAAGCAAAAATAAGCGGTTATTACTTATAATACACAATTTTATCAAACGTTTTTTTTCGTTTCACAAAATGTTGCCAAATCAAGCTCCCTCTGTACTTGCCGTTTAATGAAAGGGATTTTGAAATTTTGGGCTTGGAAGAGTTCTTTTTTACTGCCCATTTATAATAGCTCCAATGTGCTTTTAAAATAACCGGTATAGCACCTGCATTTCCTTGTAACAAATAACGAATAGCTGCTATACCATCAAGACACAAACGTAGTGGTATCTTAAAACATTTTTCAGTTTTTGAAAGATTTTTATGCAGCATAACCAGGTTATTCCTAAAATTGAGATATATTTTTTGGTTACTATCTTTAGATAAAGTGCCTCCACCCACATGATATACTACAGAGTTTGGCTGACAATAAATATATTTTCCGGTCTTCTGAATCCTCCAGCATAAATCAATTTCTTCTTGATGGGCAAAAAAGAATGGATCAAAACCACCATTTAAGTGAAACTCCTCTGCACGAATAAATAAAGCGGCTCCGGTAGCCCAAAAGCAAGGGGCCGCATCATCATATTGACCGGTATCTGTTTCGCAATAGTCAAATACCCTCCCTCTGGCAAATGGATATCCCAAATTGTCAATCCATCCACCGGCAGCACCTGCATATTCAAATTTATTTCGATGGTGAAAAGATAACAACTTTGGCTGGCAGGCTGCAATTTTTTTATTCCCTTCCATTAAAGAAATAATGGGCTCTATCCAACCGGCGGTTACTTCCACATCGCTATTTAGCAACACATAATAATCTGCATGCACTTGTTCAAGCGCGGCATTATATCCACCCGCAAATCCTAAGTTCTCACTTAAAACAATACACTCAATAGATGGATATGCCTTTTTTAACCAGGATACAGATTGGTCTGATGATGCATTATCAGCCACAATAATTCTGTAGGCAGGGTAAGTAGTTTTTAATAAAAAAGGAATAAACTGTTCTAAAAAGTGCTTTCCGTTATAATTGAGAATAACTACCGCCACATTAGGTAATGATTTATCGGTAATGAGATGTTCAATAGCGGGATAAGTATTCATTGTTGATTGCAAGTTAAAATTTCCGTATTAAATTATTCACTTTGTATTGGTGAATTAACGCTGAAAATTACTCCTTACATTTACGTATGATTCAACAATGGTTAAATTGGCGGGCTGCATTGGGCATTATTGCCATTGCTATTGTAATGGGCACATTATTTTATTCTGATTTTTTAGCAAAAAAAATTGCCTCCGAAGAAAAAGTGAAAATTGAACAATGGGCGGAGGCTCTAAAGGATATTAATAACCCAGATATCGTTGAAACCCACCTGTCTAGCATGATTTTAACGGAGAATAGTAAGGATATTCCTATGATTACAGTTACGGAAAGTGATAGTATTCTTGATTTTCGAAACCTGGATTCTGTAAAAGTGAGAACAGATAAAAATTATTTATCTGCTATGCTTGCATCTTTTAAGCAATTAAATAAACCGGTGGTTTGGAGTAATCCCCATAATCCTGCTCAAAAAAATTTAGTTTATTACGGTGAAAGCAAATTGTTGAAACAAATACGATACTTCCCAATGATTCAACTGCTGGTAGTAGCATTGTTTATTGTGGTGATGATGGTTACTGTTAGTTTGCGTAATAAGAGCACTCAAAATCAGGTTTGGGCAGGTATGGCAAAAGAAACAGCTCATCAATTAGGCACTCCAATTTCTTCATTAGAAGGTTGGGTAGAAATGCTTAAATCATCACCCGAACAGGAAAAAGTGGCTGCTGAAATGGAAAAAGATGTAGAACGATTAAAGTTAGTTAGTGATCGCTTTGGGAAAATTGGAAGCCTGCCGCAACTTGAAGAAGTTTTGCTTTTGGACCAGGTGAATGGTATGGTTGATTATTTAAAAAGGAGAGCTCCCGAAAAAGTGAAGTTTGAAATTTCCGTGTCAGATAAGGAAGTGCGGGCAATGATAAATCCATTATTGTTTAACTGGGTAGTGGAAAACCTACTTAAGAATGCACTGGATGCTATGGGTGGAAGTGGTGAAATACGGATCAATATTTTTGATGAACCCACCCGCATTAAAATAGATATTTCAGATTCGGGAAAGGGAATTGCAAAGAAAAATATTCCTAATGTGTTTAAACCAGGATTTACTACAAAACAAAGAGGCTGGGGGCTTGGCCTGTCCCTGTCTAAAAGAATTATTGAACATTATCATGGAGGCGAATTGTTTGTTAAGCACAGTGAACTTGGAAAAGGAACCACGTTCAGGATGGTGCTTAGGAAATAGATAATCATATCGTTGAGAAAATATCTTTAATTTTGTGATAGTTCATTTAATATGCGGCGATGGCGAAATTGGTAGACGCACTACTTTGAGGTGGTAGCGCCCGAAAGGGTGTGGGAGTTCGAATCTCCTTTGCCGCACATATTATGCCCACCAACTATATTTGGAGGCCAAACTACATCTTAAACCCACTGCTAAGTGGGTTTTTTATTTTACCAACCTTAAGAAAAAATGAGAGGATATAACTACCTTTTGCATTAAATATTTTTTTAGTTCGTATTTTACCGAACTAACCATACCTTTGCATCCGTATTCCTAAAATTTACGCCAAGATGCAGCGCAAGAAATTAGAAGAACGAAAGAAGAAATTAATTGAAAAATTGGGAGCTTATCTTGAGGATGAAAACCAGGTGCCTCCCCTTGCCGCAAGAATAATTGCTTATTTAATAATCCAACATGATTGTGGAATAACTTTTGACCAATTAGTGAACGATTTAGGCGCTAGTAAGAGTACCATTTCAACCCACTTAACGAATTTGATTTCTCAAAAGAGAGTGGATTATTTTACTAAAACCGGCGACCGAAAGCGTTATTATATCATTTCTTCCGGGCATATCATTCGAAAAATAGCAGCCTTAGTTTTAAAATGGGAACATGAAATTGATTTGCGAAAAGAGGTATTGAAGTATAAAGAGGATTACAATAAGTTATATCAAACAAAATCACACACAACAGAAATAGAACGTGCCATGCTTCATTTTTTAGAAGAATCAGTAGTCTATTTCAAACGTCAAATAAAAAAACATAAATCTCAAATTAACGATCTAACAGATATAGTGTATGAAGACTAATTATTTGCTTACCATAACATCTGCTTTTATTTTAGCCGGTTGTGGGTCAAAATCCGATACCAAACAAATGAACTTTCAACAAAAACCTACGGTGTCAGTTATTCAATTACCTGTAAAGGATGTAGTAGGTCAAGTTTCACATCCCGTAAGTATTGAAGGAATAGTAAATAGTGAGGTGCGTCCAAAAATCCAAGGATTTATCACCGGTGTTTTTGTTGATGAAGGTACTTATGTTCGTAAAGGCCAGCTTTTATTTCAGTTAGAAACAAATTCACTTTCTGAAGATGCACGCGCGGCCAAAGCTAATGTAGATGCAGCTCAGGTTGGTGTTGATCAATTAAAGCCACTTGTTGAACAAAAAATTATTAGTACTGTTCAACTTGAAACAGCAAAGGCAAAACTTGCTCAGGCAAAGGCTGCTTATCTTGCTGTTTCGGCCAATATAGGATATGCTCGTATTGTTAGCCCAATTGATGGATATGTTGGAACTATTGCCTACCGGCAAGGCTCTTTGGTTAGTCCAACAACCCCCCTGCCCATCACCACCATTTCCAATACTAATGAAGTTTATGCTTATTTTTCAATGAATGAAGGTGAGTATGTAGATTTTCTTCAACAAACACCCGGAAATAATTTGGCCGAAAAAATAGTTCATTTTCCAAAAGTAAAATTGAAAATGGCCAACGGGCAAATTTATAAGTATGATGGAACTATTCATACCGTAACAGCTCAAATAGACCCTACAACTGGGTCGGTAAGTTTTAGAGCCACATTTCCAAATCCTGAGCATCTTATTTCTAATGGAAGCAGTGGTACAATAATAATTCCTAAGCTATATAAAAATGTAACCGTAGTGCCGGCGGTGTCCACTTATGAACAGCAAGGAAAGACCTATGTTTATGAACTTCTCAAGGATAGTACAGTTACTCCTGTAATTATAGATGTACAAGAACAAATTGATAATATTATCGTAGCAGGAGAGGGAATAAAACCCGGTATTGAAATTGTTGCTAAAGATGCCGGAAAGTTGCGTGATAAGATGAAGGTTAAAGCGATACCTACATCGTTTGATAGTATAGCAAAAGTAATTGTACCTGTATTTTAAAATTGATTTTAATAATCGGATATGTTTAAGAAATTTATTGAAAGGCCTGTTTTATCAACAGTTATTTCAATTATCATCGTGATTTTAGGTATAATTGGAATTTATATTCTCCCCATTTCTCAATATCCCAATATCGCACCTCCAACGGTTCAGGTTTCTGCTACTTATACCGGAGCAAATGCGCAAACTGTTTTGGAAAGTGTGGTGATTCCTTTAGAAGAACAGATTAACGGAGTGGAAAATATGAAGTATATGACTTCAACCGCAAGTAATAATGGTATGGCGTCTATACAAGTGTTTTTTGATCAGGGCGTAGATCCGGATATAGCTGCAGTACATGTTCAAAATCGTGTAGCCAGGGCTTTACCTCTTTTGCCGGCTGAAGTTACTCGTCAAGGAGTTATTACTCAAAAACAGCAAACCGATGCATTGTTATGGTTTAATATCAATTCAACCAACGATGAATATGATGCAACTTATATTCAGAACTACGCAAATATTAATGTAGTTCCGGCTTTGCAAAGAATTGAAGGGGTTGGCGATGTGAGAGTACTTGGCCAAAGGTTGTATGCTATAAGAATTTGGATGGATCCGCAAAAGCTGGCAGCTTATGGTCTTGTGCCTGCTGATATTGTGGCTGCAGTAAATGAACAAAGTCAAGAAGCAGCCGCTGGAACGTTGGGACAAAATGCCGGCCAGGCCTTCGAATATGTGATAAGGTATGGCGGGCGATACAAAACACCTGAACAATACCAAGATATTGTTTTAAAAGCATTGGGTGGTGGACAGTTTTTAAGATTAAAGGATGTAGCAAAGATTGCATTGGATGCACAGGGTTATACCATTAGCTCTCGTACTAATGGAAAAGAGGCTGTAACGATGGGCATTTATCAAACTCCCGGATCGAATGCACATGCAATTATTCAGGAGATCCATAAAAACCTAGATTTGATGAAGAAGGATTTTCCTAAAGGATTAAATCTTTCTGTAACTTATGATACCAACAAATTTTTGGACGCTTCTATTACAAAAGTTGTGACCACTTTGTTGGAAGCCTTTCTATTAGTATTCTTTGTTGTTTTTGTTTTTCTTCAGGATTTAAGATCAACCCTAATTCCTGCAATTGCAGTGCCGGTGTCTATTATCGGTACTTTCTTTTTTATAAGCCTCTTTGGATTTTCAATTAACCTGCTTACCTTATTTGCTTTGGTATTAGCTATTGGTATTGTTGTGGATGATGCCATTGTGGTGGTTGAGGCAGCTCATGCTAAGTTGGAGCAAGGTGGAAAAACGAGTTTGACAGCTACACAGGAAGCCATGTCGGAAATTACGGGAGCTATTATTTCTATTACCTTGGTAATGGCATCTGTATTTGTTCCCATTGCCTTTATTCCGGGAACCACCGGAGTATTTTATAAACAGTTTGGATTAACCTTGATTGTGGCTATCCTTATTTCTGCACTGAATGCACTTACTCTAAGCCCGGCATTATGTGCGTTGTTTCTTCGCCCTCACGATCCTGAAAATAAATTAAAAAGGAAAAATTTCTTAGCTCGCTTTTATGCTGCATTTAATGTTGGATTTAAACATACTACCAATCGCTATTTACAAGGTGTAGCCTTTCTTTCCAAATCAAAATGGATTGTGGTAATTTTTATCATTGGTTGTGTGGGATTAACTTATTGGGGGTCCCAAACAACATCCAAAGGTTTTGTACCCAAAGAAGATAGAGGTACCATTTTTGTTGATGTTCAATTACCTGCCGGCGCAACTATGGATAGGACGGCGGCAATTACTGCCGAAATAAATAGAAGGGCATTGCAAGTGCCCGGTGTTAAGTCACTCTCCATTGCTAATGGGTTCAGTCTTTTAGGTGGTGCCGGAAGTAATTTTGCATTATCATTTCTTTCATTGGATGATTGGAAAAATCGTAAGCCAGATTCTCTTTCTATTGATGCCATTACCGCCAAATTATTTGCTGCAACAGCAGATATACAGGATGCAAAGATTTTATTTTTTGCACCGCCAAGTATCCAGGGTTTTGGAACTTCTGATGGGTTTCAATTTGAACTATTGGATAAATCTGGAGGCGATTTTAATAACCTGGATAAGGAAAGTAAAAATTTTTTGAGAAACTTATCCCAACATCCCGAAGTGCAGTATGCACAGTCGTCATTTAGCTCTTCCTATCCTCAGTATGAAATGGAAATAAACATACCAAAGGCAAAGGAAGCAGGTGTTAATGTGAATAATATCTTTAGTACGCTTCAAGGTTACATTGGTGGGATATATGCTGCAGACTTCTCACGTTTTGGAAAACAATTTAGGGTTTATGTGCAAGCCCTTCCTCAAGACAGGGCAGACGCTTCCAGCCTCAATTCAATTTTTGTGAAGAGTGGCAGTGGTGAAATGGCACCCATTTCGGAATTTGTAAAACTTAAAAGAATTTATGGACCTCAATCAGTAACCAGGTTTAATTTGTTTAATTCCGTTCATGTAACTGGAGCCTCTAATCCGGGATTTTCTACCGGTGATGCTATTAAGGTTATTCAGGAAACAGCAAAAGAATTACCTGCCAATTTTGATATTGCTTATTCAGGATTAACGCTCGAAGAGATTACTGCAGGTAGTCAAACCTTTTTTATACTGATGCTTTGCGTATTGTTTGTCTATTTTGTTTTAGCCGGGCAGTATGAAAGTTATCTGCTTCCCCTGGCGGTAATGTTTTCATTGCCTGTAGGGGTTATGGGAGCTTATATGGTTACTAAAATATCAGGCCTTGAGTTGAATATCTATTTTCAAATTGCCTTAATTATGTTAATTGGATTGCTGGCAAAAAATGCAATTTTGATAGTTGAATTATCCATCCAGCGACGAAGGGCAGGGGAGTCTATTTTTCAATCAGCTATTGATGGGGCTAAGGTGCGTTTTCGGCCTATTTTGATGACATCTTTTGCATTTGTATTTGGGCTCATGCCTTTGGTGTTTTCTACAGGCGTAGGAGCTGCCGGCGACCGCTCAATTGGAACAGCCGCTGTGGGAGGTCTTTTTGTGGGTACTGTACTGGGTGTGTTTGTGGTGCCGGTACTATATATGATGATGGAATGGCTTCAGGAAAAAATATCCCATAAGCCCCGTAGTGTTGTTAATAATTTGGATATTAATAAATAATCAGTAAAAATGAAGAAGAAGTATTATTTATCCTCCATCCTTTTTGGGTTAATGATGATTGGTGTATCATCATGTTATGTATCCAAGAAATATCAACGGCCGTCTATGGCTATGCCGGATTTATTTCGTACTGATCAGTTAACGGATAGCGCTTCTTTAGTAATGGATAGTGTTTCTATGGCGGAAGTGTCATGGCAAAATTTCTTTTCAGATGAATTATTGAAGGGATATATTCAACAGGGTTTGGATAGTAATTTGGATATCCGTATTGCATTAAAAAATATTGATGCGGCTGCTGCATTTGTTAAGCAAGGTAAAGCGGCTTATGAGCCTACATTGACCGGCTCACTAACGTATAGCCATATACGAAATTCAAAAAGCAGTAAAATTCCTCAGCGTGATGTAGATAATTTTGGGCTGGGTGTTAATGCTTCTTATGAGCCGGATATCTGGGGAAAAATCCGCAGTCAGGATAAAGCTTTTGCTGCAACCTACCTGCAAACGGTTGAAGCGCATAATGCTGTGAAAAGCCGGCTGATAGCCGCTATCGCCACTTTGTATTATCAACTTATGGCGGTAGATAACCAGATCGCAATAGCTAATCAAAGTATATTATCAAGAGATAGCAGTCTTCAAACAACAAAGGCACTCATGCAATCCGGACAGCTTACTGCCGTTGCAGTAAAGCAAACCGAAGCCCAGTTATATGAGGCTCAGCTTTTGTTATTAAGCCTACAGAAACAAAAAAGAGTTTTTGAAAATGCTTTTTGTTTATTGTTAAATCAACCTGCACATGCGGTAGTTAGAAATAGATTAGTAAACCAGGAAGTTACTACACCCCTCCGCTTAGGAATCCCATCGGCATTATTGGCTAACAGACCGGATGTGCGGCAGGCTGAATTTGTTCTGATAAATGCTTTTGAATTGACCCATTTGGCTAAAAGTAATTTTTATCCATCATTTACAATTACGGCAGGAACCGGATTTCAATCGGCTGATATTGAAAAATGGGTTGGGTTGAATGCCATTTTTGCCAATGTTGCAGGAGGGCTGGTTCAACCCATACTTAATCGGCGCCAAATTAAAACTGCTTATGAAGTGGCAAAAGCCAAACAAGCCCAGGCATTATTTAATTATCAAAAAATATTGCTGGTTGCCGGTAATGATGTATCCAATGCACTGTTCGATTATCAAACCGAAACGCAATCTATTGATATAATTGAAAAGGAATACATTGCTTTACGTACTGCTGTTGATTACTCCCATCAGTTGCTATTAAACGGACTTGCTAATTATTTAGAAGTGCTCACTGCACGGCAAAGTGCATTAATGGCAGAATTGAATTTGGTCAATGCACGATTAGGTCACCTTATAGCAGTAGTAGATTTGTATCAGGCGCTGGGAGGTGGGTGGAGGTAGCAGCCATGGCAATGCTCCTTTTCTAATACTGCATTTTTATGTAAATCAAGTACATGAACCATAAGAAATTTATTGTTTATGCTTCATCACTTCGTATAAGGCATTAAATAAGTATTCTTTTCCGGTAGCTAATTCCTTGCATTTATACCGAGTACGTTGTTTTTCACCACGTACAAAAACACGGCCTCCTTTAATTTTAAAAAATTGGTGTATCCCAATCTGCTCTACGGTTGTTAAAGCTGATGGCGGATTATATTTTTGTAATACCCGCATTAAATGCTCGTCAGCACAACTGCTGGCCGCAGGATTGTGTTGTGAACGCATTAAAGAGTGGAGGATGTCATCAGGGAAAATATGTAAACGAATAAAATGCTGTATAAGAGAGGAATAGGCAGATTTCCATTCGGGGCCATGCGGAGCAATGCGATTACCCTGTTTCTCAAAAGTGATTAAATGAGCCAATTCGTGTACCAGAGTAATTAAAAAGGCATAAGGATTAAGATTGCCATTAACGCTGATTCGGTGGTTTTGGGTTTTGGTTTTGTGACGGTAATCACCCAAAATAGAAATGCGTTTGCGCGTTATAGTTAGATGTACATTATAGAGTTGCAGAAAATAAAGTACCTCGTTAATACATCCCACAGGTAAATAATTAGCTAAATATTCAAGTGGAGTTTCTTCTTTAGCCATCTTTTTTACGATTCAACTTCATCACAACAAATACTTCAACACCCAAATAGGCAAGATACATAAGGAGAATACCCATTACTGCATTTTTGCTAAAATCAGGCCCGGAAGCTTTTGCATAAATTAAAACACCTGCAGCTATAATTACCATTTTGATAATGGTAGATGCCATTACGCTTCGAATAAAAACATTAGGGTTTTTATGCCCTAAAGCGCGATGTTGGAATGTGATACTAAATATCGTTAGTGAAAACAATAATATATTTCCTATTCTCAAAGCAAGCGGATCTACATGAATGCCTTCTAAACGATTTTGAAAAATTAAGATACAAACAAGTAGGATAAAAAATACAATGATAGCCGGTAGGGTGGTTTTAAATCCTTTCATTTTATTGCTTTTTGCCGGTATCTTTTATGATTTTAATAATTACACCGGTGATTACCAGCAAAGGTAATAGCCAAACAGCTAATGGAATCGTTATCGTCATCCATTTATCTAAAGCCATCCCCCCATACACAGCAATGCCTATAGCCACTAAAAATTGAGTGGTTAAACCTATATATCTTAAATAAAAAGATGATTTTTTGTTATCCATGTGCTGCCAATGCAAGATCGGCAGAAAGCTCCATAACCAACACGCCCATTTTACAATGGCCATTAAAATGAGCAGAAGGCTCAATCATTAGCTTATTGGCAGAGATATCGCCACAGATATATGCTTTATCCCGCAAATACAACAAATCTTCCACAACCACCATTCCATCTATTTTGCCTTGAATATCGGCAGTAAATGCCTTAACATTTCCCTCAATTATTCCGTTAGGCCCCAAAACAAATCTTGCGGTACAGATTAAATTTCCTTTAAGCACACCATCAATTCGGATATTATCATTAGTTTTAATATCTCCACTAATTTCATTTCCCGAACTGATTAGGCTGGTTGTATTAATCTGATAAGAACTTTTTTGTTTACGAAAATAATCACATAAAAGGGTACGAATATTTTTCATAAGGTTGGGGATTACCTATGAATAACGAAAAAATCATCCTTTTAGTGCTAAAACGTAGATTTTTCTAAATTCCTGATTTTCAGCATGTTGGTATCAATTGGGATGGTTTTCCCTTTTAAAACCTTTTGAAGGTCATCTAAATATTGTTTTTGCAAAATAAGTGTATGCTCTATGGAATCGGTACGTATTTTTAATTGTCTGAATTCTTTTACTTGTTTCGCATTTCCATATCCTGTGCCCGGTAGATAGTATTTTAATGGGGTGAAGATGATAAATGCGGTAGTTAACCCAATCATCAAAAGAAAGACTGTGCTTAATAAAAAATAGGCACTTATTCTGTTCAGCCTGAACTTTACTACCTCTTCATAGGTGTCTTCGTTCATGATTACTAAGCGGTAGTGGTTGCGTAATCGTTTTAAGGTATTATGAGGCCGAGTTTTTGCCATTGGCATTAAAAAACTTAAAATTAATGATTTATGTGTTTCAAAATTTCAATTACCTTTTAACAAACAGTAGTGGTTTAATCTCCATCTTCAATGTAAATTTGAAAATAGATATAAAAAAAACCACGATATTTAGCCCTGTTTAACTAACCTTCATGCGGCATATTTCAGTCAACTTATTATTGACCATACTTTTATGTTCTTTCTTAGGACTAAATGGCTTTTCACAACCTAATTGGACTTTGGATCCTTTTGGAAAGGAAAAAAAACCAGAGAAGTACGAAGAAAAAATTCTTGGTTCTGAAAAAACGGCAACAAAAAAGTTCACTCCTTTCCGGCATTTTATACAGAATAATATCACTCGTTATAATTATTATTTTAATGCAAATACTAAACTAAACGAGGTTATTGAAAGAGCAAAACTTTCAAATACCGACAACTATACTAAATTGTTGGCATTTTATCCTTATTCATTGGATAACACTGCTTCTCAGCAAATAGAATTGGATTCAGTGATTTATAAATCCACAGCAGGAATTCTTTTGCATGATTTACGAAATGATTGGATTGATAATCTTTATTTATTAATAGGTAAATCTTATTTTTTAAGAAAAGAATTGGATTCGGCTGCACTTACTTTTCAATTTATTAATTACAATCTTTTCCCTCGTAAAAAAGGAGAGTTTGAAAATAGGGTAGTAGGTGGAAGAGAGCAGCAGCATGCAGCTAAATCCAATGCGTTCTCTATAGCTGATAAAGAGAATCCCAATGTTTTGCAAAAAGTATTTTCAAAACGCCCAAGTAGAAATGAATCTTTAATTTGGTTGGCACGTACTTTTATTGAACAGGAAAAATATGGAGAATCGGCAGGGTTAATAAATATTTTACAGCTTGACCCTAATCTTCCCAAAAGACTTCAAAATGATTTGAATGTGGTAGAAGCATATTGGTTTTATATGCAAAAGCGCTATGATAGTTCCGCTGTATATCTCGAAAAGGGGTTGTCGGCGGCAGCTAATAAACAAGACCTTGCCCGCTGGGAATATTTGTTGGGGCAGATGTATGAATTGTCCGGGCAATTTGATAAAGCTTCTTTTTATTATGCAAAAGTGTCAAAGCACACCGGTGATCCTGTTTTGGATATTTATGCACGATTAAATGATGCTAAGATGTTAAGGGAATCCGATAATGTAGAAGAATTAAGGCAAAGTGTTGTTCGCCTGCAGCGTATGGCCAAGCGTGATAAATATGAGTCCTATAGAGATTTGATTTATTATTCTGTTGGTAATATTAGTTTGCAGATACCCGACACCGTTAGCGCGATTGATGGTTTTACAAAGAGCAGCCGAAGCAGTGCTAATACTGAAGGATTTCATAGCAAATCATTTTTTCAATTAGGAAATATTGCATATAAACAGCGAGATTATAAAAGTGCAGTAAACTATTACGATAGTGTTAAAATAAGTGATACACTCTTACTTGATGAACATGACTTTGATTTTAATCAACGTATGATTTCATTGCGCAAATTGGTGGCAGAGTTGGTTATTATAGAAAGACAGGATAGCTTGCAAATGATAGCGATGATGGAGCCTGAGGCGAGAGAAGAATTTATAAGAAAGGTTTTAAAAGCTGAACAGAAAAAACAAAATCAGAAAGATGCCGAAGGAGCATTAAATACTAAAGGAAGTAAAGGACAAAAGGCATTAGATAACTCAAAAACGGGGAAAGGTGATTTATTTGGAGCTCCATCAAAAGGAGATTGGTATTTCAATAATGCATCCATGAGATCACGTGGCTATGATGAGTTCATTTCTAAATGGGGAAAACGGGATAATATTGATAATTGGAGACGAGTAAAATCTGCCATGGGGGTTGATAACAAAGGAATGATTTCACAAAGTGTGCGTGATTCTCTTGAAAAAGCAGCTGCTAATGAAAATAATCTCACTTTTGAAGGGATGTTACAAAACATACCGTTAACGTCTCAACAATTAGATAGCAGTAATAATATTGTAGCATTAAGCATATTTAATATTGCCCGTATTTTTCAATTTGAACTTTTTGATTATGAGCAGGCAGTAAACATGTATGAACTATATCTGCAGAGATTTCCTAAAAAACTTCGTGATGGAGAAGTTTATATGGGCATGTATTATTGTTATAATAAATTAGGTGATGCTGTACGGGCAGACCATTATAAAAAATTATTGGATAGCGAATTTGGGGACTCGGAATCAGCACTTAAAATTAATAATCCGGAATTATTTGATCCCAACAGGATTGATCCTTTGGCCACCCAGAGATATGAAAATATTTATAACTTATTTATTGAAGGAAGGTTTGAAGATGCCATAAATTTAAAAAGAAGTGCTGATAGCTTATATGGCACCAATTATTGGACGCCGCAATTGCTTTATTTAGAAGCGGTGCATTATATTCAGCAACGAGAAGACAGTATGGCCATTGTAAAGCTAAACAGTATTCTCACCCTTTATCCTGGTTCTGCATTATCAGATAAGGTTACTCTATTAATAGATGTTTTAGGCAGGCGTAAAGAAATTGAAGATTACTTGACTAAGTTAGAAATAACCAGGGTGGAAGATAATAAGGTACTGGTGCCACAAACTGAAAAGAAGGAGAAAAGTATCACGCCTACAGCAGTAATACCACAGCCTATTGCCCCACTCATGCCTTTGGTTAAAGGGATGGATAGCACCATTGTTGCATTACCAAATTCTACTGATGGTGTTTTTTCACTAAATGAAAGAGGGCCGCATTATGTAATTATGGTACTGAATAAGGTGGATGGTACTTATCAAAATGAAGCCAGAAACGCATTCCTGCGGTATAACAGAGAAGTGTTTTTTTCTAAAGGATATACCATTGCAAGAGAAGGTTTGGATGGTGATAATGGGATATTAATCACAGGGGTGTTCACTGATGCATGGGATGCTTTAAATTATTTTGAAAAGTTGAAAAAAGCTGCACCTCGGGAAATATCCTGGCTGCCTGCTAATAAATATTACTTTTTGATTATCTCTGAAGATAATCTCACTCTCTTACGCGATAATAAAAATTTAACCGGGTACAGAAAATTACTAAACAGTTTTTACGAAAACAGGTTTTAAGAAAAATGAAAAAATCGGTTAGGATATTGTGGACAGTCTTTCTGTCTGGTGTTGGGTTGGTTACTTTGCTGTTGTTAATGGCAAATTTTGGTCTGTTTGGAAAAATGCCGTCAATGCGTGATTTAGAAAATCCTGAGGCAGACCTTGCCAGCGAAATTATCAGTTCGGATGGCGTACTCATGGGAAAGTTTTATGCAGAGAATAGAAGTGAAGTAAAATTCAGTGAAATTTCTCCAAATGTTATTCATGCACTTATTGCAACTGAGGATGAACGATTTTATGATCATTCAGGGATAGATGTGCAGGCGCTTGCCCGTGTTATTTTTACTGCAGGAACAAAAGGTGGGGGCAGCACCATTACTCAACAATTGGCAAAGATGATTCTGGGGCAGGGAAGAGGAAATGTTTTTATTCGCAGCTTACATAAGCTTAAAGAATGGATTGTAGCCGTAAAATTGGAAAGAAATTTTACTAAAGATGAAATTCTCGCACTTTATTTAAACCATGCTCCGTGGGGCAATGTATATGGTATTCGAAATGCTTCGCGTACCTATTTTCAAAAAGAGCCTATTGATTTAAAAGTGGAGGAAGCTGCAGTGCTTATTGGTATGCTGAAAGGATTTATTTATGAACCAATTCGTCATCCAAAAAATGCAATTGACCGGCGTAATACGGTAATCAACCAAATGGCAGTTGCCAAACAAAAATTTCTCACTCCTGAAGAGGCTGAGAAGTTAAAAGCAAAACCACTTATTACCAATTATAAAAAGATTGATGAAAACGTAGGTATTGCTCCCTATTTTCGGGTAGCATTAGCGAAAACATTGAAGGCTTGGTGCAGTGAAAATAAAAATCCCAAAACAGACGAGCCTTATGATTTACTTAGAGATGGTTTGAAAATTTATACTACGATAGATTCCAGAATGCAGAAATATGCTGAAAATGCAGTTGAAAAGCACATGCCGGTTATTCAAAGGAAACTGGATGGCTACTTTAAGGTAGGCAATAGAGAAGAGCGCTTATGGAAGGGACAGGAAAAAGTGATTGAAGCAGCAATGAAATTTACCGAGCGATATAAAAGCATGAAAGAAGATGGTGCATCCGGTGAAGAGATAATGCAATCATTTCACAAACCTGTGCCTATGAAAATATTCTCATGGCAAGGTGATAAAAAACATGAGAAGGATACTGTATTGTCTCCTTTTGATTCCATTAAGTACCATAAACAACTATTGCAAACATCATTTGCTGCTATGGACCCACGTACAGGAGAAGTGAAAGCATGGGTTGGAGGTATAAATTTTAAATGGTTTAAGTATGACCATGTTACTGCTAAGCGACAGGTTGGCTCTACTTTTAAACCATTATTATATACCCTTGCTGTTACAGATGCAGGATATACACCCAGCACAATTATTCCGGGTGGTCCGCTAACCTTGGGTGGAAAAACTATCAATACGCGTGGAGGCACTATGGCTAATTGTTTAGCATGGTCAGTTAACGGCGCAGCATGGCATTTAATGGCTGTAATAGGCGTTAAGCGTACCATTGAATTTGCTAAGCAATGTGGAATAAAAGTGGAAATTCCGCCTTATCCATCTATTGCTCTTGGTGCTGCAGAAATTCCTATGTTAGAAATGTTGCAATCGTTTACTATGTTTCCCAACAAAGGATATAATACAGGCCCGATTTTAGTAACACGTATTGAAGATAAAAACGGTAACCTGATTCATGAATTCCCTATCTCACAAAGCAAACAAGTAATTGGCGAGGCAGATGCTTATACTATGGTTCGTATGATGGAGGGGGTAATTAAGATGGGAACAGCTCGGCGCCTCAATAGCTATAATATTCCTGCAGAAATTGCCGGTAAAACTGGCACAACCAATGGAAATACTGATGGCTGGTTTATTGGCTATAGCCCGGAACTGTTGGCTGGCGCATGGGTGGGTTGCGAAGATCCCTTTATTCCTATCTATACCAGTAATTCTGGTGGTTCTGAAATGGCTGCACCTCTTTGGGGACAGTTTATGCAAAAAGTATATGATGACAGTAAAACAGGATATGGAAAGGTGCTACATTTTGAAGAGCCCACTGAATTGCAAAATGATCCTATTTATGCCGATGCTAATTTTGATGACTATTTTAATTCTGCAGATAGCCTGATGGTAGACGATGAGGGTAATAACCTAAATGATTTTTTTAAGCAGGAAGAAAGGGCTGAAAAGTCTCATGCTTCAGATTCATCAACAAAAAATAAACCTGCTGGTGTTAAAAAGGATTCAATTCGTACAGACTCTAAAAAGAGAACTTCAAAACCGACTAACGATTATTAAAAAAAACCTGCTGGATTTACAGCAGGTTAATATTTTTTAAACCTAATTTATTACATCAGGCAACAGCTTTATTAACTAATGCAGCCGCTTCACTAAGCAGTATGGCACTCTCTACTTTTAGTCCGCTTTCATCAATAAGCTTTTTAGCCACATCTGCATTGGTACCCTGTAATCGAACAATGATAGGAATATTTATAGTGCCTATGCTTTTATAGGCATCAATAACGCCTTGAGCCACTCGGTCACAACGCACAATACCGCCGAAAATATTAATTAAGATAGCTTTTACCATAGGGTCTTTTAAAATAATTCTAAAACCGGCTTCTACTGTTTGTGCATTTGCTGTACCACCCACATCTAAAAAATTTGCAGGTTCACCACCACTAAGTTTAATCATATCCATAGTAGCCATTGCCAGTCCGGCACCGTTTACCATACATCCAACATTGCCTTCCAACTTTACAAAATTCAGATTATATTTTCCCGCTTCAACCTCTGTAGGATCTTCTTCACTTAAATCACGCAGGGTGGCTACATCAGGATGGCGCATCAATGCATTGTCATCTATATTCATCTTACAGTCAACTGCAATTATTTTATCATCACTGGTCTTAAATAATGGATTTATTTCTAACATCCCACAGTCAAGAGAAACATAGGCATTATAGAGATTGGTAACAAACTTCACACAATTTTTAAAAGACTCACCAGATAATCCTAAATTAAAAGCAATCTTACGTGCCTGATAACCTTGTAATAAGCCTCCGGGATAAATCCACTCTTTAAAAATCTTTTCAGGTGTGTTATGTGCTACATCTTCAATATTCATTCCTCCCTCGGTACTATACATAATTACGTTTTGACCTTTCCCACGGTCCATTAAAATAGACAGATAAAATTCTTTAACCGGATTAGGCCCATCATAGTAAACATCCTGGGCAACTAAAACTTTATTAACTACCTTTCCTGAAGGGCCGGTTTGAACGGTTACCAAAGTACCACCCAAAATGTTGGTGGCAATCCGCACTACTTCTTCTGCACTTTTTCCTACGGCAACACCACGCTGATCCTTTCCAATAATAGAACCTTTGCCTCTACCTCCTGCATGGATTTGTGCTTTCACTACTGCAAATTTACCTCCATATTGAGTGTGTATCTGACGATAGGCCTCCTCTGCTTCAGTAGGTGTGCTACATGCTATGCCATCCTGAACAGGAACATTGAATTTTTTGAGTAATTGTTTGGCTTGATATTCGTGAAGATTCATAATGGAAAATTTGCGCAAAGTTAATTATTCACCATGAGGAGGCAAAAAAATGATGCTGATAAAAGCAGATGGTATAATTTCTACTTTTATTCAACAGATCGGGAAGCGTATGTACCACTTGAGTAAATAACCAAATCCGTTTACGATACAAACCTGTAAATTTGCTGTTTAATAATTTGTAATTTGTTTTTATGTTATCAAAAATTCAAGAAGCAGTAAAGTATATCCAGTCAAGCCATCCCAAAGTGCCCATTGCCGGTATTGTATTAGGTAGTGGTTTGGGCAGTTTTGTGTCAGAAATGAAGGTGGAAGCAGAGATTCTATATTCAGATATTCCTCACTTCCCGGTAAGTACAGTGGAAGGGCATAGTGGTAAATTAATTTTTGGAACCCTTTCCGGAAAAGAAGTGGTGGCAATGGCTGGGAGATTCCATTATTATGAAGGTTACCGACCTGCTGATGTGGTTTTCCCTATTCGCGTGATGAAGTTTTTGGGAGTAAAATCAATTTTTATTAGCAATGCTGCAGGGGCTACTAACACTTCATATAAAGTAGGTGACTTAATGATGATTAGTGATCATGTAAGTTTTTTTACGCCTAATCCTTTGGTAGGAAAAAATTTTAATGAATTAGGAACCCGATTTCCCGATATGAGCGAACCTTATAATAGCTTGTTAAGGGAAAAGGCAAAAGAAATTGCAGCTGCTGCCGGAATTCATATTCATGAAGGAGTATATTTTAGTGTTACCGGGCCTACTTTTGAAACTCATGCAGAGTACAGAATGCTTCACATACTTGGCGCAGATGCAGTAGGAATGAGTACAGTTCAAGAAACAATTGCTGCTGTACACATGGGGCTTACTGTGTTTGGTATGAGTGTGATAACCGATATTGGTATTCGGGATGAGAAAAATACCATTACCCATGCTGAAGTTTTAGAGGCTGCGAAACAAGCTGAGCCAAAACTTACACATATCTTTAAAGAGCTGGTTGGGCAGTTGTAATCCGAAGTAAAAAATATTTCTATGCGGTTAGGCTTGTTACTGTTATTGCTTGCGTGTTTTTTTCAATTAAATGCTCAGGTGATAGAACTCCCTGGTCGCCCCCCACGTCAACCCACATCAGGCCCTCAGCAACCGGGTGCCCCACCTGATTTTTTTAATAATCAATCCGCAAAGCCTGATTCTTCGCTATCAAAACTTGCACATCGGGATGATGAGGCAGATAAAATAACATTAACCTACAGATTTTTAGATTCTACAAGAAGAAGAGCCATTGATTCTTCTGTAACTAATTTTGATTTATACTATCCACTTCCCTCTAATTGGACAAATTTGGGTAATAACGGCGCTGCAGCATTCCCATTACTTTTCGAAGCTAATCATAAACCAGGTTTTGATATTGGGTTTCATGCCTATGATATGTATAAGCTTACGCTTCCCAAAACAAAATTATATCGTACCACCCGGCCTTTTACCAGCTTAGGATATCAATTAGCCAGTGGAAAGGAGCAGATGATTCAGATTATACACACTCAAAACCCCAAACCAAATTTTAATTTTGGGTTTGATTATCGGCTTATTAATGCCCCGGGTTTTTTTGTAACTCAAAATACTAATCATAGCAGTTATAGGATATTTGGAAATTTTGAAAGTAGAAACAAACATTATCATGCCACCTTGGTTTTATTGGGAAATAAAATTCGGGCTTCACAAAATGGGGGTATTACTGCAGATAGTTTGTTAGCAGATCCGAATAGAAAAGATCGCTTTAGTATTCCTGTTAATTTAGGGAGTAGTGCCAGATTTCAAACAAATCCATTTTCAACCACAGTGCATACAGGGGTGCAAAATAATGAGCTTACTTTTTATTTAATGCAGTCGTATGATTTGGGTAAAAAGGATTCATTACCCATTAATGATACTACTACTGCATATTTTTTCTATCCACGCCTTCGATTTCAACACACCTTTACTGCGTCTCGGGAAAGATTCCATTATATAGATGATCGTGCAGATTCTTTGATTTATAAAAACTGGTATAACCTTACCCTGGATAACATTTTGGATACTGTTAAAATAAGAGAAAATTGGAGCATTATTACAAATGATTTTTCTATTTATCAGTTTCCAGAAATTAAAAATTCGAGCCATTTTTTAAAGTTGGGAGCAACCTTAGAAAATATTGTTCGCAAAAGTGAAATAGATAAAGTTACCCTCCATAATATTATTCTTCATGCAGAATATAGAAATGTTACCCAAAATAAAAAGTGGGAGGCTTTATTAAAAGGGATATTGTATGCTAATGGAACCAATAATGGTGATTATCAAGTTTATGGCCAATTAAGCAGGATGCTACCGCATCATCAAGGTGATGTTTCATTACATTTCCGCAATTCAAATATATCTCCCTCCTTTGTTAATGGCAACCGGTCTTTCTTTAGTTTAGGAGCCGGTGGTGTTTTTAAAAAACAAAATAATCTTTCCTTTGGTGCCTCCGGCAATTGGAAAAAGTGGAAATTGAGTGTTACTAACCATTTGCTTAACAACTATATTTTTTACACTAATAAATTAACTCCTGCACAAAGCAGTACTGTAATTAATATAAGTTGTATTTCTGCTTCAGGAAAATTATCACTTACCAAAAAATGGAATTTGTATGCTGATGTTTCTGTTCAGCATACTGGTAAAAATGCGCCGGTCCATTTACCAACGTTCTTTACCCGTCAACAGCTGGCTTATGAAGGAGTATATTTCAAAAATTTAAATTTAAGCACAGGTTTGGATTTTAGGTATTACTCGCCATATAAAGCAAATGACTTTTCACCGCTAAATGGACAGTTTGTTTTTCAGGATTCAGTTACCATTCGTAACCGACCGGATATTGCATTGTTTTTACATTTTAGGATAAGGTCTTTTACCGGATATATCAGGGCTGAAAATTTAAATACGCTTGATTTGTCAAATGGGTTTTCCTTTACCCATAATAATTTTGCTGCCCCATTATATCCCACACCGGGCATGATTATTCGTTTTGGAATAAGATGGTGGTTTGTTAATTAAATGCACCAAACTTTTTTATCTGGAGGGGGTATTAACTTTTTGTTTTTATTGCTCAAAAAATGCGATGGTACCACCTACCCATGTTTTATCCTTATTGTATCTTGTCCCAATCATTTTGCCCTTGCTTAACCTGGATAAGTTATGTACTGCACGAGGTCGTTCCCAATCTTTTTTCCAATAATAGAATAGTCTTATCTCAGCTTTTGCAGGCTCATCAAGTGTTTTGATAATAGGGATGTATTCTACCTTACGTTGTAATATCCAATTTTCGGGGTCCGGAATACGATCTAATGTCTCATGGGTTACATCTATTACAACTCCCATCCCTGCAAATGAAAAAAGCGGTTTGAGTACAAAATCTTCAAGAGCTGGCGGTTGTTTTATTTCATTTAAGAAATAGGTTTCCGGAACATAAGGATTGATTAAATAGGGTAATGTGAATTTGCTTAAACGATAAAACCAATTGGGATGGGGTGACCATTCAACATCATATTCTTTGGTAAGATCAGGCATTTTCTCCCAATTGGGCTGGTGTTGTAAATCATCAAATATCAGCCGATTAAAAATTCGATTTATTTTTGTTTTTTTGCCGTTTAGCATATAATATAATTCCCTTCCTTCAGTAATCAAATCGGTAAGACACACAGTTTTTATTCCAACAGCAGCTTCAGTACAGTAAAAATCAATGCGGGTCTTTTGTTGTTCAGGAAATATTTCAAGAAGAATTACATTTTCAGGCCTGTGATTACCTAGTATAATTTCTTTTAGTAATGCATGGTGGGTGTCGGTAGTAAACCCATTTAAATAAGAAGAATAATTCTCAGGTACATTTGAATATCTACGCATAATATCACTATACACTTCTTGATAAGCAAAAAGAGAAGGGAAGGCCTGCATTTCAATCAACTGAGGTTCCGGTGCTCCATTTTTACCTTTACAAACTCCAAAATCAAAGCAAATAAATTCAGGCTTACTCTCGGTACCGGGTACACGCAAATTACGAGGTATGCTTCGGTCGGTTATTTTTAAAAAATCCTTATCCGAAATTATATCCAAAATGCCTTCACACGCATCCAACATCATACTGGTAAAAGCCTTTGGTATAAAAATGGGAGTTTCTGCATTACGAAAATCCAATGCACCCGGGTGTAATGCCTTTATTTCCTCAACCATAAGGTTGTATTTATTTTCTGAAAACTCAGCATTAAACTTATCTCTTAACTGGGGAACCATGTTTTATCTTTTCCCTAAATTAAGAAATAGATGCTAATGTGATACTTCAAAGGTGAGTTCTTAAAAAAATACTGGTTCTGTTTTGCCAATAGCGTGGAATAAGAAATTTGGCAATACATGAGCGTAGGTAAACATTATTTTATCAGGATCGTTGAGTTGTTCAATCATCGAATCCCATTTTGCTTGACCATAATTTGCAATTACGCTGGCCTTCTTTTCAGGAGTTTGCAGATGCATTGCCATTCCTACAGCGTCAGCTTCAGGATGAAATTGTGTGCCTACCATCCAATCATTAATACGCATAGCCATAATAGCTCTTTCAAGGGGTACGTGTGGTCTATCTTTTTCTATTGCCAAAATATGGCCACCATTTTCATTTATAATGTGAAGGTTTGGTTGAGTTACCTGATAATCGCGGCTATCCACCGCATAAAAAGGGTCAGGTAAGCCTCTGAAAATAATATCTTCTCTACCTCTTTCTAATTGATGAATAGGAAATACGCCAAATGATGTGCTCTTTCTCTTGGAAACTAAGCCTAAATTCCATTCACGCATTACTAATTGATAAGAGTGACATATAAGAAAGACCTGTTTCTTTTCTTCATTTCTTGCATCTTCATTATAAGCCTTAATGGAGTTAAGCCAACCAAAATAGGCTTTTTCCCAAGCGCTACCCTTAGTTTCTAATGGAGAACCAGGCCCGCCAGTGGAGATATAAATATCATAATGAGTAGAGGGAACTTCGTTTTTTAGCCGAACATCAAATTCATCAACCTCACAATTAAGGTGATTCATTTCACCAAATTGATTAAGAATTTCGCGAATACAACGCATCCCTTCATTAGCAACCCCTTGATAAAGGTCTAATATGGCAATTCGCACTGTCTCGTGCTTATTCATCATGTAAATATAATTGCTTTTTTTAAAATTTACATGATGAGTTACAATAGTTTGAATTTTAGTACAGATAAAAAAGTTAATATATTGAAGGGTGATAATCTGTTGTGCTATTCTTCATTGGGCAATTGTACCTTTGAAGTTATATGCGAACAAAAGCAATACACAAGGATAAGGTAAATATTATTACACTTGGATGCAGTAAGAATTTGGTGGATAGTGAAGTTTTAAGTGGGCAATTGAAAGCAAATCATATTGATGCGGTTCATGAAAATAAAAAGCTAGATCACAATATCGTTGTAATTAACACTTGTGGCTTTATAGGAAAGGCTAAGGAAGAAAGTATTAATACTATTTTGGAGAATGTAGAATTGAAGCGGAAAGGAAAATTAGAGAAAGTATATGTTACCGGTTGTTTAAGTGAACGCTATAAGCAAAATTTAGAGGAAGAGATTCCGGAAGTAGATGCTTTTTTTGGAACCTTTGAATTGCCTGCATTATTGAATAGATTAAATGCAGATTATAAATCCGAATTATTAGGTGAAAGAGGATTGGCTACACCTTCCCATTATGCATTTATGAAAATCAGTGAGGGTTGTAATCGTACTTGTGCCTTTTGTGCTATTCCACTTATGCGTGGTAATCATGTAAGCCGGCCTATTGAGCAATTGGTAGATGAGGCAAAGCGGTTGGTGGATAACGGGGTGCAAGAAATTATGCTTATTGCGCAAGAGTTGACTTATTATGGATTAGATATTTACAAGCGCCGTGAATTGCCTGTTCTAATGGATAAATTAGCACAGGTGAAAGGCTTGCAATGGATTAGATTGCATTATGCATATCCATCGAAGTTTCCCATTGAAATAATTGATGTGATGAAGGATCATGATAATATTTGCAATTATCTTGATATGCCTGTTCAGCATGCATCTAATAGAATTTTGCAAGCTATGCGAAGGCAAATTACCCGGGAAGAAACCGAAGCCCTTATTGTTAGCATACGGCAACGGATACCCGAAATCTGTTTACGTACTACACTTATAGCCGGCTTTCCCGGAGAAACCCCAGATGATGTAGAAGAACTAAAAACGTTTTTGCAAAAGGTACGCTTTGATAGGGTGGGAATTTTTACCTATAGCCATGAAGAACAGACCGGAGCATACGATTATGTAGATGATGTTCCTGAAGAAGTGAAGGAGGCGCGTGCAGAAGAAATTATGGAGGTGCAGCAAGAAATTAGTTTGGAAAAGAATAGAGAAAAGATTGGTAAGGTATTTAAGGTGCTTATTGACAGAAAGGAAGCCGGTAAGTATTTAGGACGTACAGAATATGATAGCGTGGAGGTAGATAATGAAGTGATTATTTCTTCTAATCAGCCTTTGACTATTGGGGAATTTGTTAAAGTGAAAATTACGGAGGCCTACGACTATGACTTGGCAGGTGAAGTAATTTAGGATTTATTTTTTTGATTTTAAATGGATTTTTATTCATGTCTTTTTCTAAGTTCCATATTCCTTATCAGCAAACAGGTTATTTTTCAAATCTGGTTACAGAATATTTAAATGAAGGAGAGGATTTACTCCCTTTTTATACTCATAAGCCAAACTTAGAAGGTATTAAGTCTGCTATAAAGTCTCGTGAATATTTTAAAGTTGATCGTAAACTTTTGGTTAATGAGCTGCAAAGAGGTTATGAAGGCGTATCACTTTCTAATAAATTAAAGGAAAATATTGATTTGTTGTTGAATGAAAATACTTACACCGTTTGTACAGCACATCAACCTAATCTCTTTACCGGACATTTATATTTTATTTATAAAATCTTACACGCTGTTAAATTAGCAGAGGAGCTTAACTCTTCAATACCTGACAGCCGCTTTGTGCCCTTATTTTTTATGGGGTCTGAGGATGCAGATTTAGCCGAGTTGGGTGAAGTGGAAGTAGATGGTAAAAGTTATCGTTGGCAAACCAAACAAACCGGTGCAGTGGGCAGGATGTTGGTTGATGATGCACTGCTCGATTTGATAAAGCAAATGGAAGGTCAACTTGGTGTATTACCGTATGGGATTCAGGTTATTCAGTTATTAAAAGAAGCATATCAAAAGGGGAGAACTATTGAAAAGGCAACCTTGTATATGGTAAATGCTTTGGTTGGGCATTTGGGTGTTATCGTTTTATTACCTGATTCAGATGGGTTCAAAAAATCATTTAGCTCGGTATTAAAAAAGGAGTTGAATGAACAGTTTTCTGCAGCTGCGATTAACGATACTTTAAAAGCCTTTCCTCAAAGATTTAAAACCCAAACAGTAGGAAGGGATATTAATTTATTTTATTTAGATGAGCAATTGCGTAGCAGGATAGAGCGGGATGGCAATGATTATCGGGTTGTGGATACTTCTATTTCTTTTTCCGGAAATGAGATATTTCAATTACTGGAAGACCGTCCGATATGTTTTAGCCCTAATGTAATTTTACGGCCGGTATTACAGGAGTTTATCTTGCCTAATGTAGCTTTTATAGGAGGTGGCGGAGAGTTGGCTTATTGGCTTGAATTAAAGGGAGTGTTTGAAAAGGCTCAAGTTCCTTATCCTGTATTAATATTACGAAATTCCTTTTTACTTGTTCCCAAACGATGGACGGAGAAATTGACTGAGTGGAATCTTGGGCCTGAAGCACTTTTTTTTACTAAAGAATATTTGCTTAATCGGTTAGTTAAGGAAAAGCTGAAGCAGGATCTTTCATTGAGTAAGGAAATTTCCGTTATTGAAAAGATATTTGATGGAATAGTTCCTCTTGCTGTACAGCAAGATCATTCATTACTACACCATGTGCCGGCATTAAAACAGCAGATAATAAAAAAAATGCTGGCACTTGAAAAAAAGATATACCGCGCAGCCAGAAAGCGTGAAAATGTATTGGTTAATCAAGTTGAAACCATGCATAATATCTTATTTCCAAATAAACAATTACAAGAGCGGGTAGATAATATCTTTCCTTATTATGCCAGATGGAGTGCTGATATTATTAATGAATTATTAGAAATGTCGCCCTTATTATCAAATTCAAGTTTCACTATTATACTTGAAAAAAAATAAAAAAGCCACCTTTTAGGATGGCTTTTTTTATATGTTATAACTTCTTATTGAAAATCAGCTTCACTAACTCCTTCGTTGATTAGGTATTTAGAAATCACCATAGGTAATTCTTGCTCTCCAACGGTTTGAGTTATTTTAAATGGAAGGATATAGGCTCCCACTTTTTTATAATTACCATATTCGGTAGTTTTTGGCACATCTCCCATTTCTCCTGCTGAAACAGTTTCTTCTTCTTTAATTAAAAGACCTGTTTTAATAGAATAATATTCAATGGCTGTTTTATCACCGGGTTTGGTAACCATCAATTTGTAAACATTTTCACTTCCTACTTTACTGGTACCCAAATAATTGATGGTGTACTTGTTAGAAACATAGGCCATTTGTGGAATGATGGTGGTTTGAGCTGAATATTCTGTAACGTCTTCAGCATCCATTTCTTGTTTTTGTCCCATTTGTTCTTGATATCCCTTTTTACCATCAAAAGCTTGTCTCATAATCTTCATTCCATTCATATTAAGCTCCAAAGCCTGTTTGTTTGGCGCCATACGCGTTTCGGTACCATTAAATGATTGTCCCATCATTTCCATTGTAAATTCAGCTTTTAAGGTATTCAGCTTGTTTAGTTCATCTTTTCCACCCATTGCTTTAAGGTAGCTTTCAACAATAGAAGCACCAGAAATAGGCTCGCTTGTCTTAGGTGTTTCCTCTGCTGTTACACTTTCTTTTTTTGCAACAACAGGTTCTGCGAATTTATCATATTCCTTTATAGGATATCCCAAGCGGGCGAGATTTGGAAGAATCTTGCTTCCATTTCCAACAATTAAAATACGGCTATTATCCTTGCTAAAATATTTTTGTGCTACGCGTTGAATGTCTGCAACGGTAACTGCATTTATTTTTTGTAAGAAGGTGCGGTAAAAATCTTTCGGTAAATTATTGATAAGAATATTGGATGCATAGGTAGCTGCACGTCCTGGATTTTCCATTCCTAAAGCGAAAGAACCATTATACTTTGCCTTAGCAATAGAAAGCTCTTCGTCAGATATTTTCCCATTTCGCATATTCTCAATTTCATTCATTATCTCAACGATAGCACTATCTACTTTTTCACTACGAACCTGTGCCTCTGCAGAAAATTGAGTTTGAAACCTGCTATTTCCTATGCTGGAGTAACTACCATAAGTAAAGCCATGTTTTTCACGAAGGTTCATAAATAATTTGCTTTCTGCTCCACCACCTAAAATTTGGTTAGCAATAAGCAATGCATGATAATCCGGATTGCTCATCGGATTAGTAATCAGGTTGCTCACATTAATTGAGCCTTGTACAGCTGTGGGCACATCTACAAAATCAATTTCAGTTTTACTTACATTTGGTTGGTTGGCAATTACCGGTAAAGAAAGTTGTTTTCCTTTCCATGCACCAAAAGTTTTAGTTGCTAACTCCCTGGCAGCCTCAGGGGTGATATCTCCAACAAATACGAGATAACTTCTGGAAGGTGTGATTCCCTCTTTATATGCATTTTTAATATCCTTTAAAGTAATACCATTAATAGATTCTTCCGTTTCAAATTCACCTAATGCAGTATTCTTTCCAAAACTTAAAGCACTACCAACGCGGCCGGAAATAGCCTGTGCACTTTTATCAGAAGCTTTTAATCCTGTAATAGTTTGCTTTTTTATTTTATCCAGTGATGCTTTACTAAATGCAGGATTCTTTATAGCATCTGCCATTAAAGAAAATGCTTTATCAAAATAGCGGGTAAGTGCAGATACGGATCCGCCTCCGGCAAAAGCATTTACATGAGCACCAATTTGGTCTGTTTCTTCATCAAATTTTGCTTTTGACAAGTTTTTAGTTCCTTCTGTAAGCATTTGCCCCATAATAGAATTAACGCCTGCTTTTTTTCCTTCCAAAACAGGTCCCCGATCAATGCTTAAAGATGCATTGATTTGAGGAAGCTTGTGATTTTCTACCACCATAACAGTCATTCCGTTAGGAAGGGTAAAAGTAACCGGATCTGCAAAATGAATAGCAGGTGCTGGGCCGGCTTTTGGCGGTTTAGTGCGATCTATCTGTGCTTGTACTGAAAAAGCAATAAAAGCAGTTAATAAGAAGAAAAATATTTTTTTCATATAATAAGTTTAGATGTGATTAGGATTTCTTTGGCAAATAATAAAGAACTAAGCGTTGATTGGGGTTGAGATATTTTTTTGCAACTGCCATAATATCTTCCCTTGTAACCGCACGCATTTTATCTAATTCTTGATTGATTTGGTTGGTGTTTTTATAAAAAGTATAACCATTAGCCAAATTTTCTGCTATGCCTAAAACTTTTTCATTTGCTCCCACATAATTATTTTCAAACTGATTTTGAATTTTGGTAAATTCTTTTTCAGAAATTAATTCTGTTTGTAGTTTTACAATTTCTTCATCCATATCAGCAAGCAAAGAACTTAATTTAGCATCGCCGGATGGGATAGCAAATGTGAGATATGCGCCATAGTCTTCTAATGTATAATTGAAAGAGGCAACCGCTAGTGCATCTTTTTTATCATCTACCATTTTTTTATACATTCTACTGCTCGAGCCTTGGCTTAATACATCAGAAGCCATTTGCAATGCCATTGATTCTTTATCAGTCATGCCGGGTGTGCGATATGCGGTAACAATTGCGGGAATTTGAATATTGGCATCGTATGCTGTATCTACTATTTCTTTAGTAATAGGTAGTTCCTTAAAGGTTTTTTTTGCTACTGCTTGTCCTGCAGTAATTGGCCCAAAATAATCTTCAACTAATTTTTTAGTCTTAGGGATTTCAATATCTCCGGCAACTACCAAAACAGCATTTCCGGTTGTGTAAAATTTCTTATTAAAGTCTATAAATTCATCCAACTTCGCACTGTCTAAGTGAGCCATACTTCCAATTGGAGTCCAACGGTATGGGTGGTTTGTAAATAATCTGGAGAATATCTCGTTAAATAAGTTTCCGTATGGTTGATTATCTACACGCATACGTTTTTCTTCTTTAACTACTTCATTTTGTGTTTGTACTCCAATTTCATTAATTACCGGATGCATCATGCGCTCACTTTCCAACCACAAACCTGTTTCTAATTGGTTGCTTGGAAAAATTTCATAGTAAAACGTACGGTCTTGTGTAGTGTTAGCGTTGTTTTGTCCACCATTACTTGATACGAGTTTCATAAACTCACCTCGTTTGATGTTTTCTGTACCTTCAAATAATAAGTGTTCAAAAAAGTGAGCAAACCCTGTTCTTTCAGGATTTTCATCCTTACTTCCAACGTGGTACATAACCGACACAGCCACAACGGGTGCTGAGTTATCCTGATGAAGAATGACATGCAATCCATTGCTCAGCGTGTATTCCTGGAAGGTTACTTTTTGTGCTGATACCATGGTGGCAAGCCCCATCAAAATGATTAGTAGTTTTCCTTTTAACATGTGTTTAAAATTTGGGCAAAAGTAGCTATAAAAAGCCTATAATGAGCTCCATAATTAGTAAAATCTAATTATTTAACAATTATAGCTTTCATGTAAAAAATGGAAGCGTAAGGCTATTATTAATGTGGTAATTCAGTTATTCTTTTGTGCGGCTGATCATGTTGCATACATCTTGGATTAACTGCTCTTTATAATCTGCAAGGGCTTTTTGTATTTTGGGTGAGGAAGTAGCTAATATCTGCGCTGCAAGTATCCCTGCATTTTTTGCGCCATTTAGTGCAACGGTTGCAACCGGCACTCCGGGTGGCATTTGTAAAATAGATAATACACTATCCCAACCATCTATAGAGTTAGACGATTTAATGGGCACCCCAATTACCGGCAGTGTAGTGTATGAGGCAACCATACCGGGAAGATGTGCAGCTCCTCCTGCTCCGGCAATAATCACTTTTATTCCACGGGATGCAGCCATAAGGGCATATTCACGCATACGTTCGGGGGTTCTGTGGGCAGACACAATGGTTAACTCAAATGGTATGTTGAAATGCTTTAGCATATCCGCTGCATTCTTCATAAACGGTAAGTCGCTTTCGCTTCCCATTATTATCCCAACCATGAAATTTTCATTTAATGATTAAAGGTAAGTTATCTCACCAAATCACCACGCATACGCAGTAATGTAATCTCAGAAAGTTTCGTATTGTAGCGTGCATGAATGAGCCGGGTAAAGGCATCTTCCAAACTCTTTTGTGATTCTCGCAATTCTAAAATAACTGATAATCCTAACCGGTACCGTTCCGAAGCAATTAACATGTTTTCTTTTGCAAAATCAATGTTTTCTTCTTCCAAAGCTAAGTTTTGCAAATTCCATAAATAGTCTTTATAAGCAGCGGTAATAGTAGATTTTACTTTTAAATGTTCATACTCATATACCATTTTACGATAATCTATCTCCAATTCTGCTTCTTTCATTTGGCGCTTCACTGAAAAACCATTGAATATTGGAATAGTAGCTGTTATTCCGTAATTAAATCCATGATTTTGATTAAACAATGTGGTGAATGGATTAATGGCTGTGTGATTTCGGATGTTGGAAAAATTATAGGCAGATGTTAATCCCACGGTTGGGAATCTGCTTGCTCTCTGTTCTTTTAATGATAATTGAGCAATACTTAATTGAGTTTTTGCCGAATGTATTTGAGGGTTTACTTTTTCTGCTGTGGTTAATAATTCATCAACCATCAATGCTCTATTAATAGGGATAGAATCTGTTACATCGTAACCTGTTCCGGGTTTTACTGACATAAGAAGATTTAAGTCTTCTTTTAGTTTTTCAATTAATGAGATTTGGGTTATTCGTGCAGCTTTCTGTGCATTTAAATCAAGCCGAGCTTGTAATAATTCCGGTTTAGCACCAAGTCCTGTTGAAATTTTCTTTTCTGCCTGAGTTATTCTTTCTTCATTAATGCCCATTTGTTCTTCAATTGCCTTTAGTTGTTGTTTTTGACTTACAATATTGTAATACAGGCTGGTTACTTCGGCTATTGAGTTTACCATTTGGTTTTTTACATTCCATTCTCCCAATTGAGTAAAGGCTTCCAGTTTATCTCGTGTGGCAAACATTTTAAGGCCATCAAAAACTGTCCAATTTAGATTTACAGATGCCTGGAAATTTTCTGATCGTAAATTATTTTGCGACCGTTTTGAACCATCAGCCAACTCTTGTTTGGTATTATTATTATTGAATAACATAGAGCCGTTGGCATTGAGTCGGGGAAGGAAGGCGGTATAGGCGTAACTGTTTTGTAATTCATACAAGGTGGAATCATTGCGTAGTAAACGTATATCGTAATTGTTTTGCAATGAAGTGGCAATAGCATCCTCAACGGTTAATATATTTTGCGCATTCGCTAAATGGCAAAATCCGTATAGAATATTGAGTGCAAAACATAGTGTTATATATTTTTTTCTATGCTTCATTTGCTGGTGATATTGTGTTGTAAACCGATTGTTTTTTTCTGGTTGCTAAATAGCTGTAAATAGCTGGAATTACAAATAGGGTAAGTATAAGTGAAAACAACACACCTCCGGTAATTACTATACCCAATGGAATACGACTTGTTGATGCTTCTCCTAATGACAAGGCTAGCGGTAACGCACCCAATGACATAGCCATACTGGTCATTAAAATGGGCCTAAACCTTCCTACAGCGGCATCAATAACAGCAGGGATTTTCGATTTCTTTTGTTCTAACTGCTGGTGGTTGGCAAATTCAACAATAAGAATTCCATTTTTAGTTACCAATCCAATCAACATAATCATTCCTATTTCTGAAAATATGTTCAGGGTTTGCCCAAATAACCAAAGAGATAATACAGCACCTGCAATGGCTAAGGGTACGGTAAACATAATGGTAAAAGGATCGAGAAAGCTTTCAAACTGAGCTGCAAGTACTAAGTAAATTAATGCTAATGCCAATAAAAATGCAAACAAGGTATTTCCCGAACTTTCTGCATAATCTTTTGATGCTCCGGATAAGGAAGTGCTAAAAGATTCATCCAGCAACGTATCTGATATAGCCCTTATTTCCTTTAGCCCATCACCTATGGTTTTGCCATCGGCAAGTCCTGAAGAAATGGTAAAACTGCGATAGCGATTAAAGTGATATAGGGTAGGTGGTGTTACATCCTCAGAAATATGTAATAAACTTAACAACGGAATAGGCTGCCCACTTTTATTGCTAACATACAGACCTTTTAAATCATTAGGGTCATCCCGATCAGAGCGGGTAACCTGGCCAATAACAGAATATTGTTTTCCAGAGCGGGTAAAATAACCCATCCGCTGATTACTTAATGCAAGTTGTAGTGTTTCTGATATATCATTTACGCTAACGCCCAATTCACTTGCCTTTAATCGGTCAATTTCTATTCGTAGTTCAGGCTTGTTAAATTTTAAATCAGCATCCACTCCCTGTAAAATTTGACTCTTACTGGCCGCTTCAAGCATTCGGGGTAAAACTGCTTTTAATTTTTCAGGATTTACATTTTGCACTACGAATTGGATAGGTTGACCAGAGCGCCTGTTTACCTGAATGGTTTGGTCTTGAATGGCAAATACCCTGCCTTCATTAAATCTGGAAACATTTTTGTTTACCCAAGATACAATTTCCTGCTGACTGCGTTCTCGCTCGTGGGGTTCAACCAGGGCAACCCTAATAAAACCAGAGTTTGCAGTGCCTGAAATAAATCCGGGTGCTGTCATGCTGGTAATAAATTTCTTTTCAGGAAGAGAATCAATTAAAAAATTATTTATGCGGTCCATGTATTTATCCATTGCATCGTAGGATGTGCCTTCAGGAGCGGTAATGCTTAGTCTGAAAGCGCTTTTATCTTCCATTGGTGCTAATTCTTCTTGTAAATTTCTACCAATAAATACAATGATGGCTACGCAAGCTAAAATAATTACAAAGGCTGCCCAACGGATTTTCATAAAAGCAGTTAACAACCGTTTGTAGCCATTTTCCATTCCGCGAAAGAAGGGCTCTGTAACAATATAAAACCTGGAATGCCTAAATGTTTTGCCGGCCATTTTTTCATTTAGTACAGGCGTTAGCGTTAGTGACACAAATGCGGATATCAATACAGCGCCGGATACTACAACACCAAATTCTCTAAATAATCTCCCTACAAATCCTTCAAGAAAGATGATAGGCAGAAAAACAACCGCCAGCGTAACAGAAGTAGATATGACCGCAAAATAAATTTCCTTTGAACCAAACAATGCAGCTCGGTACTTGTCCATACCGGCTTCCATTTTTTTGTAAATATTTTCAGTTACTACAATTCCATCATCTACTACCAAGCCGGTTGCCAGCACAATAGCCAGCATAGTTAATACATTTATGGTAAAGCCCGATACGTACATAATAAAAAAAGCGCCTAATAATGAAATAGGGATATCTACAAGGGGTCTTAGGGCAATAATCCAGTCTCTGAAAAATAGATAAACAATAAGTATAACCAGTATAAAAGCAATGAGCAAGGTCTCTTTTACTTCGCTTATAGATTTACGAATATTATCGGTAAGGTCAGAAGAGATAACTAATGATATATCCTTGGGTAAATCAGCCTGTATTACCTTAAGTCGCTTTCTAACTTCATTAGAAATTTCAATATAATTTGTGCCCGGCTGAGGGATAATCGCAATCGCCAGCATCGGCACACCACTCTCCTTCAAAATACTTTCCTCATTTTCCGGTCCTAATACAGCTTCTCCAATATCCTTAACTTTTATATCAGTGCCATTGATATTTTTAATGATGAGGTTATTAAACTCTTCTTCAGTATTTAATTTTCCAAAAGTGCGAATACCTAACTCTGTAGCTTCTCCTGAAATTTTTCCTGCAGGGAGTTCAACATTTTCTCTAAGTAATGCATTGCGCACATCCTGCGGGGTTATTGAAAAGGCGCTCATCTTGGTTGGGTTAAACCAAATACGCATGGCATATTTTTTTTCACCCCAAATATTTACACCACTTACCCCCGGAACGGTTTGAATTCTTTCAACTAAATCATTTGCTGCAAATTCAGATAGGTCGAGAGAATTACGAGTCTCGCTTTTTAAAAGCATAATTACTACCGGATCATTGCTTGCATCTGCCTTGCTAACCACAGGAGGAGCATCCAAATCATCAGGCAATCTGCGTTGTGCCTGAGATACTTTATCCCGCACATCATTAGCAGCCTCCTCCAAATTCGTACCCAATTTAAACTCTACAGTAATATTGCTGCTTCCTTGTGAACTGCGAGAGGTAATATTCTCAATTCCGGCAATACTATTAATAGCTTTTTCAAGCGGCTCGGTAATTTGAGTTTCTATAATTTCTGCATTGGCACCGGGGTATGATGTAGATACATTTATGTTTGGCGGGTCTAACACCGGATAGTCGCGTACTCCCAAAAAAGTATAACCGATTATTCCAAATAAAAGAATAATCACGTTGAGCACAACCGCAAACACCGGCCTACGTAAACTAAATGCAGATATATTCATTACCTAACATAGTTATCATGATACAAATTTTAAGATGCTATTTAACTTTTACTTTGATTATTTAAAACCACCTTACTGCCTTCCTTCATCCGCATTAAACCGGAAGTTATTATGGTATCGTTCATTTCCAGCCCGGTTAATACTTGTACTTTGGCTGAATCTCTTATTCCTGTAGTTACATCACGCATAGTTATTTTTCCATCTTTAAGTAAGGCTACTTGTTTACCTCTTGCCTGTGGGATAATTGCATTAGAAGGAATCATGATAGCCTTATTATTAGGATCAAATGCCAAACGAATTTTTACAAATCCTCCTGCTTTAAGTGCTGGGCCACCTTTTATTACTTCGGCACGCACAGGCAAACTTCGATCTGCTTCATTAATTCCTGATTCAGTGGCAATAACTCGTGCCTTATATTCTTCTGCAGAACCCTCAATAGTAAAGCCTATTACAAAACCCGGAGTAATCCGAGGAGCAAACTGTTCCGGAACTGAAAAATCAACTTTTAAATTAGATAATTGGCGTATGGTGGTAAGTTGAGTTTGTGGTGAAACATAAGCACCGGGACTAATCAATTTCAGACCTAATACGCCAGAGAATGGCGCCCGTATCTCAGTACGTAGAATATTACTTTTTACCACTTCCATGTCCGCACGGATATTATTGGATTGTAACTTTATCAAGTCATATTCCTGGCGGCTTACTCCGTTTATTTGCAAAAGGGCTTCGTATCGTTTTATTGTTTGCTCTTGTACTTCCAATTGCACGGCAAGTTTGTTAAATTGTGCCTTTAAATCACCATCATATATTTTAGCTAATAGTACTCCCTTACTAACCGGCTTCCCTTCATTTATATTCAAATAGGTTAAGCGCCCTGAAACTTCAGGGAAAATGGCAGTAGCCTCATTGGCAATTAAGGAACCAGCTAAATCAATTTGTTCAGTAATTGATTGAGGTTGTGTTACATAATAGGTAACAACTGGAGGAGGTGGAGGCCCGGATGTTGAAGTTGCTGAAATTTTATCTTTTTTTTGAGTGCATCCCATAGTGAATATCAATATGGAAATTACAGGAAGCAAATTCAGCTTGTATAGTGTTAAATATCTCACTAAAAAATTTTGCGCAAAAGTACGATTTGCAGCATAAATGATATGCTAACATTTTGATAACTTACAAATTACGCCTCAACCGATATTATTTTCTTTACCTCCTTCACTTTTTCTTTTAATGTTTTAATATCATTGTCGGTTATGGTTATATGTCCCATCTTCCTACCTGGCTTTGTATTTAATTTTCCATAGATATGTACAAATACATTTTCAATGTTTAACGCTTTTTCTAGGCCGCGGTAAATGGGTGTGCCATGATAACCGGGTGCTCCAATCAGATTTATTAAAGCTGCATTTGTTCTGTTTTCTGTGCTTCCTAACGGATAACCTAAAATAATTCGTAGCAGCATATCAAACTGGCTGCTGTAAGAGGCTTCAATAGTGTGGTGCCCGCTATTGTGAACCCGTGGAGCTATTTCATTAACCAATACTTCATCCTGATCATTTACAAAGAATTCAATTGCAAATACACCCGGGCTATTTAAACTCTTTGCAACTTTTGCTGCAATAATTCTTATTTGCTCCTGTACATGCATAGGTAAATGGGCCGGACAAATTTGATGACTGAGCATATTGAGTGATGTGTCAAATACCATATCTACTATAGGGTAGTATGTATATTTTCCTTTTTGGTCTATAGCTATCAGTTGTGAAATTTCTTTTTTGATAGTTACCATTTTTTCAAGAACAGCCGGACCGGAAAAACCTTTGCCGGCATCAGTTAGTGATTGAATAACCTGAACGCCACGCCCATCATAACCACCCATAGCTAACTTGTGCACACCGGGTAAAAGGCTTGGATGCGCAGCGATATCCGCATTGGTTTGCGTGGTAATAAAAGGAGAGGTGGGTATTTGATTTTGAACGAAAAATTGTTTTTGTTGAATTTTGTTTTTAATAGTGGTAATAATGGATGCTTTTGGAAAAACAGCAACACCCATTTCTTCCAACTTATTTAAGGCACCTGTATTTACCTGTTCTATCTCTATAGTGATGGCGTCTAAATTTTTACCAAATTCTACTACATCATCAAAGTTGGTAATATCTCCTTTTGAAAAATATTGGCAAAACCCGGCAGCAGGGCAGTTGGGGTCATTTTCTAAAATATGCATCTCTACCGGATAATTAATAGCCGCTTGAAGCAACATCCTGCCTAATTGCCCCCCGCCTAAAACACCAATTTTTTTCATCTTATTTATTGGTTAATCAATACAAAGATAACGGCAACAGTTACCTCCAATTGAACTTTTTGTATCTTTGAAGTCAATCATTTTTCAACGTAGAAAATTTAAAATATGTCAACTACTCCTTCTCCGGTTGCAACCGGCCAAAAAATAGCAGAGGATTTCCTGCCTTTACTCGGTACAGATTATATTGAATTTTATGTAGGCAATGCCAAGCAAGCAGCACATTATTACAAAACTGCTTTTGGTTTTCAATCAGTTGCTTATGCCGGGCCAGAAACGGGAGTAATGGATAGAGCAAGTTATGTAGTACGTCAGGAAAAAATTACCCTGGTGCTTACTTCATCATTGCATCCCGAAGGTGAAATTGCACAGCATGTAAACAAACATGGAGATGGTGTAAAAATATTGGCATTGAAAGTGAATGACGCTACCGATGCTTGGAAACAAACAACACAGCGTGGTGGGCGGAGTTATATGGAGCCTAAAAATTTGAAGGATGACCAGGGTGAAGTTATTTTGAGTGGTATTCATACCTATGGGGAAACAATACATATTTTTGTTGAACGTAATAATTATAAAGGGGCATTCATGCCAGGTTACAGAGTGTGGAAGAGTGATTATAATCCTGCGCCCACCGGCCTTTTGCACGTAGATCACTGTGTAGGAAATGTGGGCTGGAATCAAATGAATCCATGGGTAAAGTTCTATGAGGATGTGATGGGTTTTAAAAATATTTTATCCTTTGATGATAACGATATTTCTACTGAATACTCTGCATTGATGAGTAAGGTAATGAGTAATGGCAATGGTTATGTTAAGTTTCCCATTAATGAACCTGCAGAAGGAAAAAAGAAAAGTCAGGTGGAAGAGTATTTAGATTTTTATCATGGTGAAGGTGTTCAGCATATTGCGGTAGCTACAAAAGATATTGTAAAAACAGTTACTGAACTAAAAAGCCGTGGTATAGAGTTTTTGAAAGTGCCCGGTACTTATTATGATACCATTCTTGACCGGGTTGGTAAGATTGATGAGGACTTGGCCCCGCTTCGGGAGTTAGGTATCTTGATTGATCGTGATGATGAAGGATATCTCTTACAATTATTTTCTAAACCTGTTCAAGATAGGCCTACGTTGTTTTATGAAATCATCCAACGTAAGGGAGCAAAAAGTTTCGGTAAAGGAAATTTTAAGGCCTTGTTTGAAGCTTTGGAAAGAGAACAGGAACTTCGTGGAAACCTCTGATAATTAATGAAAATATCTGTATTCTCTTCATGTAAGATATCATTAGTGATAATGGTATGTTGCTTTGGATTTGTACTGCCCTTAAGTGCTCAACCAAGCTCAGTTTCAAAAAGCCAAAAGGCATCCTCAAAAACAACCTTCATTTTTAAAAAAGTAGAGGATACGCTTAAGAAGCAGTTTGAAAAATCAAATCTTAAATGGCCTCCTGAAGCGATGTATTTACGTTCGTTTAAGTATGACCGTGAGTTAGAAGTTTGGATAAGAAATACAGGTGAGAATAAATTTAAGTTGTTTAAAACATACCGGGTATGTATGCAAAGTGGAGCGATGGGCCCAAAGCGGATGGAAGGTGATTATCAAGTTCCCGAAGGGTTTTATTATATTAATGAGTTTAATCCCAACAGTATGTATCATTTGGCGTTGGGATTGAATTACCCAAATGCTTCCGATCGTATTTTAAGCGACAGCCGTCGCCCCGGTGGGAATATTTTCATACATGGAAATTGTGTTTCCACTGGTTGTATCCCTATCATGGATGGGCCAATGGAAGAATTGTATGTATTAGCATCGTATATAAAGACTGCAGAGGAGCAAGAATTTATTCCTGTACATATTTTTCCAATTAAGTATAATGTAAAAAAATCTCAAGAATATTTAGAGAGTGCAGTTAATACAAACCCGGATTTAAAAACATTCAATGAATCCCTGCGTGATGCTTTTCAATTTTTTGAAGTGCATAAAACTATTCCCATAGTGCTGATTAATCGGGATGGGAGTTATTTAGTTAGTGGGAAATAACGTATGGCTATTTCTCTTCCAACACCATTTGTATGGTAATTGGGGTGCGTTGTTCCATTACAATTATTCTACCTCCTCTCAACTCTTCAGTCATGCTTTCAGTGTAATGTCTGATGGTTAGTAATGATAGATTACGTTTAATGGATACTATAAAAAGAATTTCCGACTCGGAAATCACTTTATCTATTTTTTCTGAATAGTTATCAAAGCAACATAGTAAAGAGATAGCCGTGTGCTGCAACAAATGAGGGTGGATTTTGTTCTGTGCAAATATTTCTCTTAGTTGAATCATTGGATTGCCGTCAACAAAAGAAAAATCTTTTGATTGAAAATTAATGAGCACCTGATCGCTCTTTTGAACAATAATTGGCGGCAAGCTCTTTGTTTCTTTTTCTGATATTACTGTGCCGGGTAATGAAGGATTAAGAAAGCTTTTTACAAACAGTGGGATGTTTTTGTTCTGGAGAGGCTTAATGGTTTTGGGATGAATTACCTGAGCGCCGTAATAAGCCATCTCAATTACTTCATGATAACTTAGGGCAGGAATCTCTATCACAGTTCGATGAAATTTGGGGTCAGCATTCATCACGGCATCTACGTCTTTCCAAATAGTAACCGATTCACTATTAAGCAGATTGGCAAAAATTGCTGCCGTATAATCGCTGCCCTCCCTTCCCAATGTTGTGCTTTCATTATCGGCAGTTGCTCCTATAAATCCCTGGGTGATTACTACGTCAAACTGTTTTAATAAATCGTTCCCCTTTTTGCATATCCGTTCCTTTGTAAATTCAAGATCAATATTGGCATCTCGGAAGTTATTATCAGTTCGAATAAAATCTCTTACGTCAATCCAGCAGCAATTTATGTTTAGTTCTTGTAAATATAATGACATGATGAATGAGCTCATTAACTCACCGGTACACACAATTTGATCGTAATAAAAATCAAAGGATTTAAGGGGCTCATCGTGCATTAACCATTCTGCTTCTGTGAAGAAATTGATTAGCTGCTCTTTGGCCTCAGGTAGTTTGTTGGTAAGCAATTCCTCAGCCAGGTTTAGGTGTTCTTGTTTAATTTGATGAAATAAATTCAGAGCAAAATCTCTGTCATGTGCAAAGAAAGCTTCGGCTACTTTTTCAAGTGCATTAGTGGTTTTGCCCATAGCCGAGATGATAACCATAAGGCCGCCAGCATTATTTTTAATTATTTGAGCGGTGTTTACAATGCGTTCTTTGCTGTTAATACTTGCTCCACCGAATTTATAAACTTTCATTTGTTGGTTTTATGAGTTCCGAATGTATTATCTACATACATTTGTAGCAAATCTAAATTGAAAATTTAAACCTTTTACAGTTTTATGGCTATTGATAGAGGGATACAAACCTTAGACGAATTTACTATCCAGCAAATGCGCAATTTTCCCAAAGCAACCGGTGAATTATCGGGTTTGCTGCGCGATATTGGTCTTGCAGCCAAGCGGGTGAATGTGGAAGTAAATAAAGCAGGGTTAGTGGATATTTTAGGCGATTATGGCTCAATTAATGTGCAAGGGGAGGAAGTAAAGAAGTTGGACGTATTTGCCAATAACCAGTTTATGGGGGTGCTTCGTCACGGAATTAGTTGCGCAGGTATAGGTAGTGAAGAGCTGGATGACCTGGTTATTTTTGATGATGAAATAAGTAATCAATCTAAGTATGTGTGTTTGTTTGATCCGCTGGATGGTAGTAGTAATATAGATGTAAACGTTTCTATTGGAACGATATTCAGCGTGTTTCGGCGGGTGAGTGAATTGGGTAAACCGGCCACTCGTGAAGATTTTTTGCAAGTCGGAAATAAACAGGTTGCTGCGGGGTATGTTATTTATGGCTCCTCTACTATGCTGGTTTATGCAACTCGAAGAGGCGTAAATGGCTTTACTTTAGACCCCTCAATTGGAGAGTTCACCCTCAGCCATCCTGATATCAAATGTCCGGAATCCGGTAAAATCTACTCTGTAAATCATGGAAATTTCTTCCAATATGATAAACCGGTGCAGAACTATATTGATGCCTGTCAAAAGAAAAATAAATCTAACGGAGGGCCTTACACGCAACGGTATATTGGCTCTATGGTGTCTGATGTGCATAGGAACCTTATTAAGGGAGGAATATTTATGTATCCGGGTACTTCAGATAAGCCTAACGGTAAATTGAGGCTGCTATATGAGTGTAATCCGTTTGCCTTTATTGTTGAGCGGGCAGGAGGGATGGCTACAAATGGAAAAATTAGAATCCTGGATATTGAACCCACCCAGGTTCACCAACGAACCCCTTTTTTTATTGGTAGTAAAAATATGATGGAGGAATTAAATTCTTTTATTCAAAGCTGATACGCTGATTATGGCTTCCAAAATTATAGAGGTAAAAGACCTGATAAAAAACTATGGCAAACTTGAAGCGGTAAAAGGGATTTCATTTGATGTATATGAAGGAGAAATTTTTGGTTTGCTGGGTCCTAATGGCGCAGGTAAATCAACCACCCTGGAAATAATGGAGACTTTGCGTGAGAAAACTTCAGGGAAAGTAAAAATTGCTGGCTTGGACCTGGATAATCACCCCGGAGAAATAAAGCAACTGATTGGAGTACAATTGCAGCAATCCGGATTTTACCCACACCTGAATTTGCTGGAATTGATTGATTTGTTTGCCGGTTTGTATAACGTATCTGTAAATCCTCTGGAATTATTACGCAGCGTGCATCTTGAAGATAAAGCTAAATCTATAAGTAAAACACTTAGTGGCGGACAAAGACAACGTTTTTCTATTGCTACCACACTGATTCATCGCCCAAAAATTGTTTTCCTGGATGAACCTACAACGGGACTTGACCCTCAGGCACGCCATAATTTATGGGATTTAGTAAAAAAAATAAGGGCTCAGGGTAGTACGGTTATTATTACTACTCATTATATGGATGAGGCGGAGCAACTTTGTGACCGAATAGCTATTATGGATGAAGGGAAAATAATTGAGTTGGATAGCCCGGAAAAAATGATTGATAATTTGGTGGCATCCGGGTTTCAACGTGCCAGAGAACTTAAGCCCGCCAGCTTGGAAGATGTTTTCATACAATTAACAGGTAAGGATATGCGAGATGAATAATTCTCCTTTTATTTGTAAATTATTTAAACAATTTATATGAAAAGACTGTTTCTATTAGGAAGTGCATTATTAACTTTTGCTTTTGTTATGGCTCAGAAACCAGCAGCAACTAAAACAATGGAAAACCCTGAGTTGAAAGATATGATAGATAGTTTTAGCTATGCCGTTGGCCTTAATGTAGCTCATAGCATTCGTGATCAGGGAGCAGATGCTATTAATATTGATTTAGTGAAAAAGGGTTTTGAAGATGTATTTATTTCAGGCCATCCGGAATTAAGCCAGGAGCAAGCTATGAATATAATTCAAGGGCACATGCAAAAGCTGGCATCAGAAAAATTAGTTGTTGAAAAAAAGAAAGGTACTGAATTCCTTGCCAAGAATGCTAAAAAACCCGGTGTTAAATCATTGCCTAATGGTTTACAGTATGAAGTGATCACCTCCGGTGACCCAAATGGCGTGAAACCCAAACCTGAAAATATTGTAAATGTAGATTATGTAGGAACCTTAATTGATGGAACCGAATTTGACTCTTCCATAAAGCGCGGCGAACCGGCAGAATTTCCTTTAAATGGGGTTATTAAGGGATGGACAGAAATCTTGCAATTAATGACTAAAGGAGATAAGTGGAAAGTTTACATTCCAAGTGATTTGGCTTATGGTGATCGTGGAGCTGGGCAAAGTATTCCGGGAGGAGCAACCTTGATTTTTGAGATTACTCTTCACGATATTAAGCCGGGAAAATAACTATACTTAATAACTGAAGTGATATTTTAATTAAAGCCATAAATCGTTTATTACGATTATGGCTTTTTCATTTTTGAGAGGTAAAAAGTAAGCCAAGGGATTATCGTATATGCAATTGCTTACTTGTAACTTTACACTATTATATTTTTACATTTTTTTGGAATGAATAATCGGAGTTAAATTAATTTAAAATGGAAGTATTTGCTACTAAAACTTTATCCTCGGAATACATTACCAATCATCAATATTTTACTGCACGTAAGGATAGTTATCAAACACCTTCAGGTAAAATTGTGAACCCTTATTTTGTGGTTGAATTACCCCCCTGTGTTGTGGTGATGGGAATTACTAAGGAAGATAAAATATTAATGATAAAACAATACCGACATCCGGTGAATGATGTATTGACTGAACTTCCGGGTGGATTTATTGATATAGGAGAAACTGCACAACAAGCCGCAGAAAGAGAATTAGGTGAGGAAACAGGTTATTCCTTTGAGCAATTTCATTACCTCGGCATGTCGGCAGCTAATCCGGGTGTCCTTAATAATTATACTCATTTTTTTTTAGCTACCGGCGGAGAAAGAACGGGGCTCCCAAATTTTGACCCTAATGAAGAAATTGAATATGTACTTTATTCTAAAGAGGAAGTAGAAATTATGCTTAGTAATTTAGAAATTAAGCAAAGTCTTCATGCGCTTTGTTTGTTTTATGGGTTTAAAAAATTGAATCAGCTGGAAGAAGGGTTAAAATGCTAATTCACAAAGGACATAAAAGCTTCCGCATATTATTATTATATCTTCATTTGCGGCACATTCCTTAGCTAATTGTACTGCTCTATTTACATCTTCATAAACTTCTCCATGTAAAGAATAGATTTCAGCCTGTTGTTTAAGGTTATTTGCATCTAAGGCACGTGGAATATGGGCTTGAGTAAAATAATATGTAGATTTCTTAGGTAGGGTAGCTAAAATACTGTTGATATTTTTATCCTTTACAAACCCAATAATAAAATGATAATTTCGATTAGGATATTGTGTATTTAGGTGATGAAGTATTTCTTTAAATCCGGATACATTATGGCCTACATCTAAAATAATGGTTGGGTAATGTTGTAATACATCCCATCTTCCAAAAAGGCCGGTATTTTTTTTGATATTTTTAAACCCATCCCGGATGTTTTCGCCAGAAATTCCCCAACCTTGTTTAATGAGTTGTTGTAAAGCACTGTATGCCGTAATGGTATTTTTTGATTGATATATTCCTAGTAAGTCGAGTGTTAAGTTAATTTTTCGCTTGGTATCTGTTTCTTCCAAAATGAAAGAAACGCCTTCCTCTCCATAAGAAGTATTGTTTATGCTATATCGGTTAGAAGCCAAAGTAAGCGGAGATTGCATCTTTTTTGCAGCCGCTTGAAACACAGGAAGCGTTTCGGGTAGAATTTCACCTACAATTATTGGAATATGTGATTTTATTATTCCTGCTTTTTCATTTGCAATTTTCTCAAGAGTGTCTCCTAATATATCAGTATGGTCCAGGCCGATATTTGTAATGATGCTTAATTCGGGGATAATCACATTAGTACTGTCTAACCTGCCACCAAGGCCCGTTTCAATAACAGCTATATCTACTTCATTAGTAGAAAAGTAAAGAAAAGCCATCGCAACGGTTAGTTCAAAAAAGGATGGGGAGATTTGTGTAACTATCTTTTTGGTATCTTGAATAAACTGAATAACAAAGTCTTTGTCAATCATTTTCCCATTAATCCTAATTCGCTCACCAAAATCTTTGATGTGTGGTGATGTATAAAGACCGGTGTTATATCCAGCAGTTTGTAATGCCGATGCAAGCATGTGGCTGGAACTTCCCTTTCCATTTGTTCCTGCAATATGAATACTCTTGAAATTTTTGTGTGGATTGCCCAAGGCTTTCAACAATGCATGTGTATTATCTAGGTTTTCCTTATATGCACTTGAACCCACCCTGCTAAACATAGGTAATTGACTATACAGGTACGTTATGGCTTCATCGTAAGTCAATGGCAAGAAAAGTTGGATATTATTTTATGTTGAATTTAAACTCAACAGTAACGTTCGACTCCGTTGAAGCTTTGTCAAACTGGATATTTCTTAAATATTCTTTAATCGAATCAGCATAACCCTGATTACGACTGGTAGAGCCCTTTTCAAAACCTACAAAGGTTCCTCTTCCATCAGGAGATACCTTAATAACTGCATAAATAGTGGCTTTGGGTAAATCATCGGTAAAGGAATAGTAACGAACAATTTTTCTTGTACCTCTGATTACCTTTGGCCCACCAATTTTTCCACCTGGGGTATTACCATAAGAGTCCTTATCTCCGGTAGGAGAACCTGAATCACCAATACCATTGCGATTATTTCCCTGATTTTGGTATTGATTGTCTTCATTTTCATTATTCCCATTTCCTGAACCGGGGCCGGCATAAGTTTGCTTAGGTTTGGCTGGTGGAACTACTTTGTTTGAAGTAACATTTGTTTCAACTTTGGCTTTTGATTTTTTTTCTGGCTTTGTAATTGAAGCTGCTGCGTCATCAGCATTGTCATCATGCCTTATATTTTCAGCTTCAATACTTTTTGAAATACTGGTTGCTGCAAGTTTTTCGGCATCTGGTGAATTATTTCGTTTCCCTTTTATGAGCGGTTGCTCCTGTCCCCAACCCTCCATGTCGTTTCCCAGGTTTATTTCAAACTCTTCAACAACGGGTGTAGAGGCTGGCTCATTCTTCCAGGAAATGAAATAAAAGAGCAACATCAGTACGATACAAATAATGGCGGTATAGGCTAAGGCCTTCCTGTTTTTTTCTGCATCAAATGAATGGAGTTGGTGATCCATGGGTTAAAGGTAAAGCGATTGTTTGGTTTCAACAATGTTGTAATTCAAAGAGAAGGAATTTGCACAGGTGAATGGTATTATCAAGAGCTTTTTAACAATATTTTTAACTGATGCTTTTTACCTGGTACCGAAAATTAAACTTCCGATTCTTAACATATTACTTCCAACAGAGAGCGCTATTTTATAATCACCACTCATTCCCATGCTTAAAATACTTATTCCTTGGTGGGTAATTTTTAGTCTATCATAAATGGACTTTAAATTAGTAAATTCATTTTTCACTAGGGTTGTATCATTTGAAAAGGATGCCATTCCCATTACACCGCAAATTTCTAAATGAGGATATAACGATGGATTAATTTGTAAAATTTCCTCTTCATTAAAACCAAACTTTGTATCTTCAGTGGCAATGTGAACTTGTAATAAGCACTTAATAATTCTGTGATTTCTTGCAGCCTGTTTATTAATTTCCTTTAACAATTTAATAGAGTCTACACCCTGGATGAGGTGAACAAAGGGGGCGATATACTTTACTTTATTTGATTGCAAATGGCCAATAAAATGCCATCGGATATCATGGGGGAGTTCAGGCTGTTTACTACAAAGTTCCTGTACATAATTTTCTCCAAAATCCCGCAATCCTTCTTCGTATGCCGAAAGGATATCTTCAACGCTTTTTAACTTGCTAACTGCAACCAAGGCAGCTTGCTGAGGTGCTAATTCTTTTAAAATTTGATGGTAATTGCTGGTGTTAAACATTTATACAAATGTTATGATAATGATGAAAAGGGATAATGAAAAAAGCTTATTTATTTAATAACTTGCCAATAAAGATAAAACTATGTTACGAAACTATTGGTGGGCAGGCATGGTGTTTATTGCCCTCTCTTCTTGCAGTTCAACTTATTTCAATAACGCTAATGATATGGGGAATGCATTCGGGCAGGTTGTTTTGCAAGATGGTACGGAATTGTCAGGCGCTGTTTCGTTTCGCGCAAGAACAAACAGTATTAAATTTTATAGCAGTGACTTGAAAGAAGGGAGAAAAATTTTGTTATCTGATATAAAGTTTATTGAAATACGCGGAAACAAATATGCGCCCAAACTTATTCGGGATAGAGGGAGTTTGACTATGCGCTTTTTAAAACCGCTTACTCGTGATGATTCACGGCTTGGGCTATACGAATTTTATGATGAAGAAACCAGAACGATGCATGATTATAGAGGCAGGACTTACACCAGGGATGAAGAAAAAATTATTTATTATTTAGAAACGCCGATAATGAGAAAACAAGAGCCGTTATGGGAATTATCAGGGAAACAATTGGTGCCAAATTTTGATATAAAGATGAGCGAAGTAGTTAAGGATTGCCCGGCATTAGCTGAGAAGATTAGAAATAAGGAGCGTGGATATTTTTACGCTATGATTACGGGACGTGACCGGGTAGATATAATGTTGAATATTATAGATGAGTACAACCGATGTAAGTAATTTTCCGATTGTATTATTTTTAAACAAATTTATTTAAGAATAGAGCGACTAATTACAATTCGTTGTACTTCACTTGTGCCCTCGTAAATTTGGGTAATTTTTGCATCTCTCATCAATCTTTCTACATGATATTCTTTTACAAATCCATATCCGCCATGAATTTGCACTGCTTCGGTAGCAGTCCACATAGCTGTTTCGCTGCTAAATACCTTGGCCATTGAACTGCTTGTTCCATAATCAAGATGTTGATCCTTTTCCCATGCAGATTTAAGGCAAAGTAAGCGTGAGGCTTCAATTCTTGTGGCCATATCTGCCAGTTTAAATTGAATAATTTGATGGTTCATAATTTCCGTTCCAAAAGCTTTGCGTTGTTTGCTGTATGCCAGGGCTAATTCATATGCACCACTAGCTATTCCTAAAGCCTGTGAAGCAATGCCAATACGGCCACCGGCAAGTGTTTTCATAGCAAACTTAAATCCGAAACCATCCTTTCCGATTCTGTTTTCTTTTGGCACCTTTACGTCGTTAAATAATATGGTGTGGGTATCGCTTCCACGTATGCCCAGTTTATTTTCCTTCACACCTACAGCCACTCCTGGCCAGTTTTTTTCTACAATAAATGCGTTAATACCGTGGCTTCCTTTTGATGGATCGGTTTGTGCAATTACCAAATATACACTGGCGCTATTTCCATTAGTAATCCAATTTTTTGTACCATTAAGTAAATAATAATCACCTTTGTCTTCTGCGGTTGTACGTTGTGATGTGGCGTCACTACCGGCTTCAGGTTCACTAAGTAAGAATGCTCCGATATAGAGTTCATTGTCTTTTTTACCTTGTGCTAATGGTGTGAGGTATTTATGTTTTTGTTCTTCTGAACCATATTCTTGAATACCATAGCAAACGAGGCTATTATTTACACTCATGCAAACGCTAACACTTGCATCAATTTTACTTATTTCCTCCATAGCCAATACATAGCTGATGGTATCTAAGCCACTGCCACCGTATTCAGGCTTTACCATCATACCCATAAAGCCCAAATCGGCTAATTTTTTTATTTGTTCACGTGGAAAAGTTTGTGTTTCATCCCTTTCAATTACACCGGGCAAACATTCGTTTTGAGCAAAGTCTCGTGCTGCTTGTCGAATCATTAAATGCTCTTCTGATAGTTGAAATTGCATGGTTTTATTTTTCTTTGCCAAAAGTACGAATTGAGCGTCATAATCAATTATTTGGTTTGCTTTAATATTTTTTTGTATTATTTGGCCTATCTTCAAAAATAAAATGCTGTGAATACAGCAAAGCAAAATCTCAGATACCAAAAAGTTGTTGCAGGTATAGCCGTTATTCTATTCGGGATAAAAATAGGGGCTTGGATTATCACCGGATCTGTGGCTGTCCTCACAGATGCACTGGAAAGTGTTGTAAACATTGTTGCAGGTTTTTTTGGTGTGTTTAGCTTATACCTCTCTTCAAAACCGCGAGATTTCGAACACCCCTATGGTCATGGAAAAATTGAATTCATTTCATCTGCTGTAGAAGGAACATTAATTTTCCTTGCCGGAATTTTTATTATTTATAAGGCAATTGCCAATTTTTTTCATCCGGAGCCTTTACAAAAGTTAGACCTGGGTATGTGGTTACTGGCAATTTCTGCTATAATTAATTGGGTGGCCGGAAATATTTGTGTAAGGGTGGGCAAGAAGAATAAATCGGTTGCCCTGGTAGCTTCAGGTAAACATATTCGGGTAGATGCCTTTACAACCTTGGGAATTTTTGTGGGTTTATTTTTAGTAATAAAAACTGGAGCACTTTGGATAGATAGCTTAGTTGCATTACTGTTTGCAGGAGTAATATTGATAACCGGTTATAGAATTATTAGAAGTTCAGTGGCAGGTATTATGGATGAACAGGATATAGAATTACTTAAAGATATGGTTCAGCAGCTTGAAGAAAACCGGAAACCTGATTGGATTGATTTACATAATATGCGTATAATAAAATATGGAGCTATTCTACACATGGACTGCCACATGACCGTTCCTTGGTATTACAACGTAGTTGAAGCACATGCCATTGTAGAAGAGTTAACTGACTTAGTAAAGAAAAATTTTGGTACGTCAATGGAGGTCTTTGTACATTCTGATGCATGTATGGAATTTTCTTGTCCTATTTGTACAAAGATGGATTGTCCGGTAAGGGTTCATCTATTTGAAAAGAAAATTAAATGGACTATTACCTCTATTGCAAAAAATAACAAACATGACATCAATACATAGGGAGATTTCCAAAGAATTTTGGGATGAACGATATCAAAGAGGTGAAACCGGTTGGGATGTTGGATATGCGACAACGCCACTGGTTGAATATTTTTCCCAACTGAATAATAAACATCTTAAAATACTAATTCCTGGCTGTGGCAATGGCTATGAGGCAGAATGGCTTTCATCAAAGGGATTTACCCAGATTAAAGTAATTGATATTTCTCATGAAGCACTTGAAAGATTACGGGAAAAAAAACTATCGGGAGTTGTATTGGTTCAAGGAGATTTTTTTGAACATAAGGGATCTTATGATTTAATTGTTGAGCAAACTTTCTTTTGTGCATTAGCTCCAGGATTAAGGAAGGAATATATCAATAAAATGTATTCCTTATTGAAGCCTGGTGGAAAATTAATCGGTGTGTTGTTTAATCGTGAATTTGAAGGTGGCCCGCCGTTTGGAGGAAGCTATAATGAATATGTATGCTTATTTGTACCGCTATTTACCATGCGATGTATGGAACCTTGTTACAATTCTATAAAGCCTAGGAGAGATTCCGAACTTTTTTTCATTATAGAAAAGCCATTACATGGAAAGCATAGCGATTAGAATGGCCAGTAAAGGTGCTGCAATTCCATAGCCTAAGGCTCTCCAACCTCTAGAAAGTGGTGGCTCATGATTGTATTTGCCAGCTAGAAAACCGGAAAAAAACAATAAAACAAAGCTAACGATAACGAGTAAACTAAACTTTAAAGGAGTAGGGATATATAGTGAGAATGTCAATAACAGCAGTGCTCCACCTGTCATAACTCCGGTAAAGAGAAGCAGGGGTTCGGTGAGTAAGAATGGTTTCTTATCATCGGCCTGAATCATTATCGTGTCCCATTCTTTCATTTCTTTTGACCAGGCAGCTTTTGCTTTAAGCTGCTCCTCGGTGCTTAGGCCCCAATCATTTAGTAGCTTCTTGGTTCGGTTCCATTCTCTCTCTTCTGTATCTATTGTATTTTTTTCATTTCCTTTTCTGGCAGCATAGGAACCAATAGCCATAATGAAAGAAAAGGGGATTATCACCCAAGGAATAAAATTTAAAATAAAGGACTCGGGTTTTTTTGCAAAGGCCATCCCAATGCATAATGAAAGCGTTAACAATACCCCATCCATAATTCCGGAGAAAAACAAACTTGCCGGAACACCATTGATTTTATCTTTTGTGGAAGCCGGCATAGTTAGGTAAGGATACTTAAACTTTTTCCAATTATAGCTACTGCTTCATCAATTTGTTCTTTGGTAATGACTAATGGTGGTGCAAGCCTGATCTTATCACCATGTGTTGGTTTTGCCAATAGGCCATTTTTCATCATTTCCAAACATAAATCCCATGCAGCATCTTTTTCTGCATGATCTATTACGATTGCGTTTAGCAAACCGCGCCCCCTTACCATTTTGATATGGGGAGAGTTTAGTTTGTTTATTTTTTCTCGAAAATAAATACCTAAATCCTCGGCTTTTTCAGCAAGGTGTTCATCTTTTAAAACTTGTAAGGATGCTATAGCTACTTTACAGGCTAGAGGGTTCCCACCGTAGGTGCTACCATGCTCCCCGGGCTTAATGGTAAGCATTATTTCATCATCAGCCAAAACGGCACTTATGGGAAGCATACCTCCACTTAAAGCTTTTCCTAAAATAATAATATCTGGGCGTACCTTTTCACGATCACAAGCTAATGGAGTTCCTGTTCTGCAAAGGCCGGTTTGAATTTCATCAGCAACCATTAATACATTTTTCTCAGTACACAACTTACGTACTTCAGTATAATAGCCATCATCGGGAACAACCACTCCGGCCTCACCTTGTATAGGTTCAAATAAGAATGCACAAACGTTCTTATCTTCCAATGCTCTTTTTAGTGCACTAATAGAATTGTATGCAATAACTTCAAATCCGGGCAGATAAGGGCCATACTCATTACTAGCTGTAGGGTCGGTACTAAATGAAATGACACCGGTTGTACGGCCATGAAAATTATTCTCACAAACTACAATCTTTGCTTGACCTTTGGAAATACCTTTAACTTTATATGCCCACTTACGGCAAAGCTTAATCGCAGTTTCTACCGCTTCTACTCCCGTGTTTATTGGTAATACCTTATCATAGCCAAAGTATTGAGTTATATATTGCGCATACTCACCCAATAAGTTATTATAAAAAGCCCGGGAGGTAAGTGTTAACTCTTTTGATTGTTCAATTAACACCTGCAGTATGCGCGGGTGACAATGCCCTTGATTTACTGCAGAATATCCACTCAAAAAGTCGTAATACTCCTTTCCAGCTACGTCATAAACATGTACTCCTTCTCCTCTTTTTAAAACAACCGGTAAAGGGTGATAATTATGTGCGCCGTATTTGTCTTCAAGTTGTATATAATGATTTGCATCGGTTGATGCGTTTTTTTGTGTAGTCATGATTGAAAAAAATTAAGGGATGATATTAAATACAAGAAACATGCCCCTTTTTTTAAGGGGATATAAGACCTCAACTTCGATGATTCAGCAGATCGAGGTTTGCAGAAAGAAAGGATAGATTATTAAGCATCTGATATACAAAATTATATAATTAAACCCATTTTACGAAGTAATGCTCTGGAAAGTTAAATAGTGGTTTAATGGATTTTTCAAAAATGGCAAATAATGAGCTGCCTGTGCCTGAAAGTGATACATAGTATGCTCCTGCGTTATTCAATATTTTTGCTATTGCTGCAATTTCGGGAAAAGCTGAAAAGATTGGCTTTTCAAAATCATTAATCATTAATCCCTTCCATTTATTGGGATGTTTTTTAACAAGAGAAGCGAGATCAGATTTTTGAGAAAATTCATGTAGGTTTTCAAAAGCCCATTTTGTAGAAATTGAAATTGAAGGGTTAACCAATAGAATTGAAAAATTATTTAAGGATAGTTCTAATGGGGTTAATTGTTCACCTCGGCCATTGGCTACAGCCGGGTGTGGTGTATCCATAAAAAATGGGCAGTCGCTACCCAAAGAAAGCGCATACTGTTTTAGCTTTTCCTTTGAAATATTTAAAGCAAATTTTTTGTTTAGCAAAGTAAGCATATAGGCTCCATCAGATGAACCGCCCCCCAAGCCTCCACCGGTTGGAATTGATTTTACTAATGCGGTTTGAATAGGTGGTAAGGAAGGGAAATCCTTTTTTAATAAAAAGTAGGCTTTGTAACAAAAATTTTGTGTTGGTTCAATATCGGGGCCTGTGCCAAAGGTTTGTAGTGTAAATGGAGTAGCCTGATTCTTTTTTTCAATTATTTCTAAAGCATCATAAACCGGAATAGGATAAAAAATCGTATTAAGATTATGATATCCGTCTGCTCTTTTGCCCAAAACTTGAAGGCCGATATTAATCTTTGCGTTTGGGAAGATAACCATGATAAGAAAACTTACTTTTTCTCCCTCTTTTTTAGTTCATCTCTAATAGGAATAGCACGGATATAATCTTCTTCTTTTAAAACTTCATCAAGCAATTCTCTAAGTTGATCTATTTCCATTTCTGAAAGTTTATCTCTTTCGGAATCAGTTTCTGTTTCTGCTTTTGATTGCTCTGAAGAATATTGTTCGTTACCGGTAACTGTTCCAACTTCAGCAATAATGTGTTCATAAGTGTAAATGGGGCAACCAAATCGAACTGCAAGGGCTAATGCGTCAGAAGTACGTGAATCAATTTCCACCGTATCGCTATTTGTGCTACATACTAATTTTGAATAAAAGATTCCCTCTTGGAGGTTATTGATAATGACTTCATGCAGGTTTATTTCAAAAGCCAGCATAAAATTTTTCATCAAGTCATGAGTTAATGGACGGTTTGGCTGCATTCTTTCTAATGCTACTGAGATAGCTTGGGCTTCAAAGGCGCCAATTACAATTGGAAATTTTCGTAATCCATTCACTTCACCCAATACTACCGCGTATGAATGTGTTTGCGATACACTGTGTGATAATGCAATTATTTCAAGTTCAATCTTTTTCAGATTAGCCATTTCGATTCAAAATATTATCCAAAAATATAAAAATAAAGCCTTCCGAACGAATTTGGAAGGCTATTTTAAGAATAGCATTACGACAATCAAGCCACGTCTTTTACTTTTTTAACAGCGGCAATAATCTTTGGCATCACCTCAAATAAATCACCCACAATACCGTAATCAGCAGCTTTAAAGAATGGTGCTTCAGGGTCTTTATTTATAACTACGATAACTTTGCTGCGATTTACTCCTGCAAGATGTTGAATGGCACCAGAGATACCTATAGCAAAATACAAATTGGGTGCAATAGCTAATCCGGTTTGCCCAACGTGTTCTTTATGCGGTCTCCAGCCTACATCTGCTACCGGTCGGCTACAGGCTGTTGCAGCGCCTAATAGTGAGGCAAGATCAGTAACCAGGTGCCAATTTTCAGGTCCTTTTAGCCCTCTACCTCCGCTTATTACGATGGATGCTTCACTTAATAATACTTCACCGGTTATTTTATTTGATGAAAGCACTTTTATTTTTGATGCAGGTACTGTTGGTTCAAAAGGCTCTACACTAGCTGTGCCTTCTGATTTTTTAATATGGAATGCATTTTGTTCAAGAGCAATTATTTTTTTAGTAGTCTCCACCTTTAGATGAGCGAAGGCTTTTCCACTAAAAACATTTTTCTTTATAGTAAAGCCATTGCTTGTATCAGGAAGCGCCACAGCTCCCATTACTAATCCGGCCTTTAACCGAATACTTAATCTGGGTGCAATAGCTTTAGCTGTGCTGTTATTTGAAAGAATAATTATTTCTGCTCCTAACTTTTCAACTGCTTGTTGAATTGCAGCTGTAAATACTTGTGAATCAAAAGCGGTTAATACCTCTGAGGATGCATGGTGAACTTTAGTAATTCCATAATTACCCAATGTGGATAGATTGGATTTTGTAGGTCCTAAAATTAAGGCCTCCGCAGTGGTGTTCATTATTTTTGCCATACCGGCACCATAAGCGGCAGCCTCAAATGAAGATTTTTTTATTTCACCATCGGCCTGATCTAAAAATACTAATATCATAATATGTTTATTAAATAGCGTTAATAATGTAGTAACAATTAAAAAACCCGGGCTTCTTCATGAAGTAATCGAACTAATTCTTCGGGTGTATCGGCAGAAACAAGTTTCACCCCAGCCTTAGCAGGAGGAAGTTCAAAGGTGCTAATTGAAGTGTATGTATCAACGGGCACTGGGTCTTGCACTTTTAGAGGTTTTGTTCTTGCACCCATTATACCTTTCATATTGGGGATGCGGGCTTCTGCCATTCCCTGTTGACAACTAACAACTAGGGGAAGCTGTGATTCATCAGTTTCTTCACCCCCTTCAATTTCGCGTTCAACCGTTACCGTTGTGCCTTGCAAAGTAAATTTAATAGCATGAGCAATGTATGGCATATCTAGTAATTCAGCCACCATGCCTCCAATTGAGCCGTTATTATAATCAATGGTTTCTTTACCTGTAAAAATTAAATCATATCCCCCTGCTTTTGCCACTGTTGCAATTTGGGTTGCAATATCAAAGGGGTCTGTAGCATCTTTGTTAATTCTTATAGCTTCATCACCCCCTAATGCAAGCGCTTTTCTAATTATTGCATCGTTTTCGCTGCCTCCTACATTTACTAAATGAATAACCGTTGATGGGTCGGCTTCTTTTAATTCAATGGCCCTAACTAAAGCGTACCATTCATCATAAGGATTTATAATCCATTGAACGCCTGCTGTGGCAAATTTTGTATTATTATCATCGAAAGCAATCTTTGCCGTTGTGTCTGGCGTTTTACTTATACATACAAGTATCTTCATAATCTTTAATTTAATTAAGTTGTTTATGCAACTAATGCAAATGTACAGGATGCAAAGATACCTGAAAACAACTTTATGTCATTATTATATTAAGTCTTGTTAGTAACGTTGTATTATCCTTGGCAAGGAAGAAATCTTCAGGCCTATCAATTTTCAGGAAGTAGAAATGTCAATATAATACTTTTGGGTTTTGCCTATCAATCAACAGTTAAGGGATTCTATTTACGATATGTGTGTAGTCATTTGAGTGTGTCATTTATCTTTGAAGAGAAGTTTAATGTGATTAATTGTTGGGAGGCATGTGTTTAAGTGTAAAAGCAGTATTTTTTTTATAAAGAATATGTCATTATTAAAACCTTTTCTTCAGTTTATAGCAAATCGGCATTTATTTAACCGAAAGGACCGCTTGTTGCTTGCTGTTAGCGGTGGAATAGATTCTGTTTGTTTATTGCATTTATGTAAAATGGCAGGTTTTGATTTTGCGGTGGCGCATGTTAACTTTTTGCTCCGTGGAGAAGAAAGTAATAAGGATGAGTCGTTGGTTTCGGATTTAGCATTAAAACATGAGGTTGATTTTTTTGTTCATCGTGAAGATGCGGAAAAGTATGCTTCCATTCATCATGTTTCAGTACAGGTGGCAGCTCGTGAAATCAGGTATCAGTTTTTTAATAAATTGATTATTGAAAAGAATGTAGCAAAGTATATAATAACAGCTCATCATGCGGATGATAATGCAGAAACCTTGATGATGAATTTTCTTAAAGGTACCGGAATTGAAGGGCTAAGAGGTATCCCGGCTATAAATGGCCTCATTAGACGCCCATTACTTTCTTTTACACGCGATCAGATTGCAGATTATGTTGCAAAAAATAATTTATGTTTTCGAGAAGATGCGTCTAATCTAACGGATAAGTACACACGAAATTACATTCGATTAGAGGTTTTCCCAGTCTTGGAAAAAGTTTTTCCTTCTGTTAAATCAAATCTATTTCATAATGTAAATCGGTTTGAGGAGATATCTTATTTATATTATGCTGGAGTAAACAGGTTTTTTAAAAAGTATCTTTCTGAAGAAAGAGGAGAGTGGAAGATATCAGTAGAAGCATTGAAGCGTTCTGGGGCAGCAAGTACCTTGTTATTTGAATGGTTAAAGAATGCCGGCTTTTCTGCTGCACAATGTATAGAAGCCGAAAGATTGATATATTCAGATACAGGTAAAATGATAACAGCAGGCACATATCGTTTGTTACACAACAGAAAGCATCTGGTGCTGTCAAACCTAACACCTGTTAAACAAGAGTGGGTAGTAATTAATGATGGAGAGGCGAGGGTAGAATTTGCCGGTGGCATAATAAATATCCAAAATTTGGATAAGGGAGATTTACCTGTGGATGAAATGACTGCCCTGTTAGATGGTGCAAATATTCAATTCCCTTTATTGCTTCGGCGTTGGCGTGCTGGTGACTATATGTATCCGTTAGGAATGAATAAGAAAAAGAAAATTGCCCGGATGCTTATAGATAAGAGGTGTTCAATGAATGAAAAGGAAAATGTGTGGGTTATTGAATCAAATAAGAAGATTTTATGGCTAATTGGTCATCGAATTGATAATCGTTTTAAAATAACTGCAAATACCAAAAAGTTTATTCGCATTCAGTTATCTTCCAAAAAGTGACGGTTGTTTTAATTGTTCAATAATAGGCTCAAACAACCGGGGTTCCTTTATTGCAATTAGCATTATAGCAAACAATAATCCATAAAAAGATCCCCATAAATGCGCATCATGGTTAATATTATCCACTCCTTTCCTCCCCATGTACACGCAATAAGCCACAAACAATATCGCGTATATCATTGCTGAGATTTTTATTGCTCCATATAAATAAATAGCACTCCAAGGGTCAAAAACGATAGCTGCAAACACCACTGCACATACTGCGCCGGATGCACCCAAAGCACGATAATGAACATCGTCCTTATGCTTTACAATACTAGGTATATCTGCCACTACTAATGCTGAAAAGTATAATATTGCGTATGATATTTGCCCCCCGAGCCCATATATTGAAAAAATAATTTCAACATTTCTTCCAAAAAAATAGAGGGTAAACATGTTGAAGAAGAGGTGCATAAAATCTGCATGCAGAAAACCCGATGTAATGCTCCGGTAATATTGCTTCTCTCGCACCATATAATAAGGCCATAAAATAGTTTTGTTTACTAATGCTGCATTTGAGAAGCCCATTAAGGAGTAAACGGTGGTAGCGGCAATAAGTAGGATGGTTATGGGGTATTGTGAAAAATCCATTCTTCAATGTTTTAAGATCTGTAAAGATAGTGGATGTAATGCCTTTGTTTTTCAGGTTCAACAATATCAGGAATGATGGTAAGGTTCGTTTTTTAAAATGGTACAGGCACGGTATAGCTGCTCACTTAAGATTAAACGTACCAGTTGATGAGGAAATACTAATGTAGATAAACTCCAGATTAAATGAGCTCTTTTCTGCACCTGCTGATCTACTCCGTATGCACCGCCAATCAAGAAAATTATTTTCTTTTTGCTTTCGTTGGCCCACTGTTGAATGTATGTAGCCAATTTTTCATTAGTGAACATTTGGCCTTTTTCATCTAAAAGAATTAAATAGTCATCGGGTTGAAGTAATTGGAGAATTAGTTCGCCTTCTCTCTTTTTTAATTCTGAAACATTAAGGGTAGGAGCATTTTTTGGAGAAGGTATTAAATGCCATGAAATAGGAAAGTATTTACCAATACGATGAGTAAATTCTTCAATTCCTTTTAAAACATAAGGTTCATGTGCTTTACCAATACTCCAACATTGGATTTTCATAGTTTGATATTTTAGTTTTTAATGACGGAGGGGCTCATTTAAATAAATTTATACCTTTTGAAAAGAGAAGTAAAATTATTATTTCGGATGATTAAAAGTAGCTGCATTTTCTAAGTGAGTATCGTGTTTTTACTATATACCGTATAAAATTATACATAATAAATGGGTGGTTCACAAATGCTTATTTTTTATTGCCGGAAAAGGTTTTAAAAGTGTTGCTTTAAGTAAACGGATGTTATATATTTATGTTTGTAACAAAGTTAATCGCACCCGACAGTCAATATTTTAAGACTGAATTTCTCTAATTTTCCTGTGAATATTTTTGTTTTATAACCATATCCCATGGCTAACCTGTGTACTATTTTGTACATGATGTTCAACCTAAATTTTTAGTCATGGAAAATTTTTACGAAGTTCATAAAAAGGATGTTCAGGGAGTATCACATTATTTTGTGAAGCATTTTATTTCTTTTAAAGATTTGCCAGAATTGGCTCCTGTGTTAAAAGGATATGGGATGCATATTGATTTACATCAAGCATGTCATTTAGCCAGTATTCATTCATGCGAAATCATCAACACGTTAAAGGTGAAATCAACAGATGAAGAAGTTGTGGGTAGGGTGGTTCAGCTGCACCCTCGCGGGCTATTAGTTAATATTTCTAAGTAACTTATTTTAGGTAAGTTACTTAGAAAGTGTGTTCTAATTTTTTTAAAAAGGTTATTCCTTTTTGTCGTCTTTTGATTTTACGCGACCATCTTTCTTATCTTTCTCTCTTCCTATAAGGTATCCACCGGCAGCACCAACTGCTGCACCGATAGCGGCTCCTTTAGCGTTTTTGCCAATTACTGTTCCAGCTGCAGCTCCTGTTACTCCACCAATAATTGCACCTTGGGCACCTTTACTCATTCCTTTCTTTTCATTTGACTTACTCTCTTCTTCATTTGATGTAGTAGCGGTTGTATTTTCTGATTCACCTTTGGAAACATTTGCCTCCGGTTCTTTAGAAGTGGCTATAGTAGATGACGCATTATTTCCGGATGAAGATTTATTTGTTCCGGTAGTTTCTTTCGCCGCGGCTTTTGTTGGTGATGCTGTATTTTTATTTACAGGTTGAGAATCTTTATCCTCAACAGTGACTTTGGCAGTATCTGCACTTGTGTTTACACTTTGGTTGTCATTTGTATAAATTAAGTTGCGGTCATCTTTTTGTTCTTTAGTTTGACAGGAAGACAAGATAAATAAGAAGGCAGAAGATAGTATAATAGCCCTTTTCATAATATTCAATTTTGTTGGTAAGTTTAGTTGATAATTTTTCAGATGCAAGTAACAGCTATGTACTCAAAACAAAATGTTAAGGAATTGAAACTTTATTATCCGCTGGGATATTAAATTCTGATTTGAAATTCAAAAAGTCAAATTTTCTAAACTTCTGAAGGCAGAACCGGGCCTAAATGAATTTTGTGTTTTGGGGTTTCTTTTTTAGGAAATAAAATATCATGTGCAGTTTCGTAGCCTTCGTTGGCCACGTGATTTGCTCTTTTAGCACTTTTGAATCCTTTAACAATTTGATAAATTGCTGTGGCGGCTAAAGCTGCAGAAATAAGTGCTAACAGGGTACCTTTCTTTTTCATTTTCCTCTTTATCTCAAAGATAGTATAACCATCTATCAATCTTTGTTAAACAATTAAGAAATTACTTTTCTTCAATATCAGTATTCTCTTTCATGGTGTCCCAATATTCTTTCCCGTATTCTACAAAAATTTCGCTACCTGCAATAATTTTCTTCGTAGATTGAATAAATGGTTTCCCTTTTCTTATGGCATAGATAGAGTTATTTTGTACTCCTTTTACTCGTACAAATCCCCTGGCGTCATTAGCATAGCGAGCTAGTGCTTTTGGGGTTCTTTCCGCATCTACAACGTGGTTGCGGGTTACGTAAAAGATATATCCATTTGTGCCATTATGGTGCTCAACTTCTTTCCAAGTGGTTACTTTTCCTTTGTATTCTACAATCAGGCTATTCTTTGGGATATCAACTTTTGTAAATAATCCTTTTCCTGCCCTGGGGAGGCGAGATTTTTTCACAACTAGGTGTTTTTCAAATAAATCCATTTTTAGGTTTTAAATTGGTGTGAATAATGAGTGTAAATCTATTTGAATAATTTCTTTATCATAATAGCATCATGGCCATATACGTCATTTCTAAATTGAAGCATATTATTGTTGTTGGTATATACGGTAAAATACGTAATCCATACCGGGATAGGTTGGTTTATTGACACCCAGGTTTCTTTTGTTTTGTTCATAGCCACCTGAATACTATCAGGAGTCCATTGCGGTTGGTCGCGTAGCAAATATTTAGCTAATTCAAAGGGCTCTTGAAGCCTTATACACCCATGGCTAAATGCACGAAAGTCTCGTGAAAATAAGCTTTTTGCCGGTGTATCATGGAAATAAATGTTATAACTATTTGGAAATAGAAATTTCACCTTTCCTAAAGAATTGTTTCCTCCCGGCCTTTGTCTCACAATTGGAACCTTGCCTGAATAACCGGTAATTTCCATATTGTTGTTTGCCAAATAATTTTTATTTCTTCGTATAGCAGGAAGGATTTCATTTTTTGAAATAGAATAAGGAACATTCCAATAAGGAGCGAATACAATTGTTTTAAGTGTATTTGTAAAGACCACTGTACTAGTTCCGGCCTTACCTACCACCACTCGCATTTTTAATGCAATTGTATCATCATCAAATACAGTTAAAATGAAATCAGGAATATTCACCACAATATATCTCTTATCATTGCTTTTAGGGAGCCATCTCATTCGTTCCATGTTTACCAATATTTGAGAAATTCTTGTTTCAACCGGAACATTTAATTCATTTATTAAAGCTTTATCAATACCTCCACTTTCATTTAGCCCATATCTTTTGCGCACGTCTTTTATTGTTTCAAAGAGCATTGAATCGTATAGTGCTGAAGAGTCAGAGAAAGGGAAGAGGCCTTCACGGCTTAGACGTTCTTTTAATTTAATAATTGATAAACTTTCCTTTCCTCGCTTTAAGCCTGGCCAATATGGAAGGGAATCCCATCCACCTTGATTGGCAAAATTGCCATATTCGCTGAGTTTATCACGAAGAAGTGCATATTGTGTGCTAACGGGTTCCCATTTTTTAAAATCTACGTTTTTATTACCTGCTAATGAATCAAGTAATGAAACCAAATCAAGTTTTTTACGTGGAATATGCCATTGTAATTCTGCAGGATCAATTTTACCGGCATAAGCATATTGTGCATATTTAAAAAACAAATTAGTTAGCCCCAGTTCAGTTTTCAACCTTAAAGTATCATTTTTAAAGTGCAAGCTGTCATCTTCATAGTGTTGCATTTCTTCCTGAAGCGTTTTGTCTAATAAAGAACTGTCGGGTTGGAAGCTAACAAAATGCAGGTAGAGATTCCAGAATCCGGATGTTTGCTGAGTTAACCCTTCTTCATCAAACCATGTGTACTGATAATTCCTGCTTAAATAAAAATTCCTGAACTGGACGGCTTTATCCTTATCCATGTGTTGCTGTGAAATAAAATGTTCTACCTGATTGCTGTCGAGTACCAATGAAGTGATGGCAGTAATTGGGGTAATGGTGGTATCTCTGGTTATAATAGGACTTGTTTTATCCGGCTTACAAGAAGTGTAACTAATACTAAAAACTATAATAATAGAATAAAAAATGAGAAGAGGCTTCTGCATATATAAGGCTTCTGGTCAAATATAGATTGTTTACAGCGTAAAGAAATTATAAATTATTATTTTTCATTACAATAATATGGGCTACTGTTCGTTTTATTTTTTAGCCATTCTGGCCAACGAAGAACACCAAAAACGGGCTGTCTCATTTATTGTGGCAGCCTTTTTTTTAAAAAAAATTCAATTTACTGTCCCTTAGGTGTTGAAATGAGTTATAATTCCAGATACAGTAAGCCTTTTTATGTGGATTTGGGAATTGCTGTAGAAGGCCCTTATTTGCACAATATGTCATTCAGAGGATAGAAGCAAATTTTTTGCATAAGGGTTCAATCAATGCCATTCAGTTCCGCTTTTGGCAATTTCATTTAAGCAAGATGAGTTATTTTTTAACTTGTTTGTAAAACACTGTTTTTGTATGCTGTTACATTAGGGATTGGAAATATAATATCCGTTAGAGATCATTGCGGCAAATCATGCATGCGACAACTACCAGAAAACAAAAATGAAAATAATAAATGTAATTTTAATATTGAAAATTTCCTTATTAGCACCGGGCAACATTGAAAAAATTTGTGAAGTATATGAACTAGAACAACAATTTTAAAATCAGGTACATATTCAAAACCAATATAAAAAGGGCATTTGGAATGTAATAAGCCATGACATATCTCGCTCTCTAATATATTAAATTATGAATACAAAAAAAGAAAACAAAAATGCCTACAAACAAATGAAATTTAGGATAGGCATATTCCAAATTGTGAACCGAAAAACCAATAGGAAATATTTAAGCACAAGTACAGATTTGGAAAGAGCTTATAATAGCGACAAATTTCAATTAAATAATGGGCTGCATCGAAATAATGACTTGCAAAGAGATTGGAATAATTTAGGAAGTAACGAATTCGAATTTAGTAAAGTTGACGAGCTAAATGTGGAAGATACCACGACTAAAACAAAAATTAATGCAGACTTAAAGGAGTTTATTGACATGTATAAATCGGAACTTTTGAAGACAGGTGAACTATTGTATGAATATGAAAACGAACAGCCAACATTATGACGAATAGAAAAAAGCCCCTATAGTAAGAAAGCCCCGGAACTAAATGCTCCGGGGCTTTTTGCTATTCGTTGTTGTAGGCAAGCTTTTAAAATCTCTCGTAGAAAATAGGACTATTCTTACAATTTTATCCAGCTGACTACTTTATTAGTTCTTATTGCTATCATTTTGAAAAAGTATACGCCGGATGGAAGGCGACTGACATCAATTGAATTCAATCCTGGCTGAACCTGGTAGATAGCAATCGTTCTTCCTATTGCATCAATGATCATCCCCTGCTTATAACCAGAATCAATAACAATATTCAATATCTGCCTAACGGGGTTGGGATATACGACCATTGTGGGCGGCCGAGGTGGTTCGGGATTAACTCCTATTCTCTTGGGAGACGCGAAAGTGAATAGTCCATTTGCAGGAACAGGACCGAATGACGAGATGCTTCCGTTTGTATATCCACCATTACCTTCATTTTGCCAAATTGCACCATCCCATCTTGCCAATTGTGCATCAGCTGGGTTCGTAAAGTAAACAGCGTTATCCAAACAGGAAGGATCCCACGCAGCTGAAACTTCAATGATCGGAGTTCCGGAAAGTGATTTTACATCCCAGTATTCGCAGTTACCTATTTCATTAAGCCCCGAAATTCTCTGCGATGTGTCGGTATGTAAAATTGGTGATTCAATTTTGTATTGAATTGAAATTATATCTGTTGGATCTGAGGGTGCTGTTATTGAAAAGGGTTTAAACTGCGTGGCGGACCCAACAGGAAATGTAAAGCCATTGTTTCCTTCCTTACGAACATCGCCATTCACATAACTATTTTCTCTAAAATTCTGCACCGATGATCCTGGAAGAAAATGAAGGTATGATCCTGGCGTTTCAACAACTCCATTCTCGAAACGCATTTCACCAGAGATATTAAGAGGTGAGGTAACAATCAACGTGCCCGGTAGCGTCTTATCAACTTGGATATACTGAATTGGTGTTTCTCCAATTGAAATGTATGTAACTCTATTGCCGGCGAAACGCGCGCTGCGAAAAATCGATCCATTCAAAGGTTCGATTACTAGATTCCCATGAAATGAAGAAGTGTCAACATTTCCCAAGTCAACCTTCCCTTTGAAATAAACATCTCCAAAATAATTGTTCGGAGCTTTTTTAACAGGCAAACTTAAATAGCTTCCTCGCGTTTCCTCGATTTCTAGAGTTGTATCGATCCACGAAAGGGTGTTGAAAAATTTGTTTCCTGACAGGCGATTCGGGCCTGAGTTAAAACGGTTCGATAGCCCGCTATGAAGATCTACAGGTCCATGAAACTCAGAGGAGTCAATTATTATTCGCCCCGTGTCGCTACTAACAATTATAGAATCCGCAACGAAATTAACGGATTGAAGCTGGGTGAAGCGAGCACCGTTAATCCTGATCTTTCCATTTGGTTGCAAGTTTGAAACATTAAAGAGAACTGCCCAATGATTTGTGGGATACCGATCCAAATTATCAATATTTATTTTTCCTCGAATTTTCCCACCATACCATGTAAAAAAACCACCAGTTAGGTTGCTGAGAGAAAAGTCACCTCCTACTTCTACTGATTCCAACTCTACCTCGCTCCCAGGATAAATGATTGGAGAATTATTGAGAACTCTGATTGCTAAATTACCTGAAACGTACAGGCTGTCCCAAACATTAAATACAGTCCTCGTTCCAATAATTACAGTAAAGTTCCCATTTACAACAATATTAGAAGAAAACAGAATCCCAAAGGTTGCTCTTGATGTATTGGAGATTAGCTTGAAGTCACCATTAAGAGTACAATTGTTGAGAATGATTCCAAATTGTGTAAGGCGCAATTCAATGGTTGATGTATCAGCTCCTCCAAAAAAAATAGAGTTTACAGCATTAAATTCCCATGCTCTTAATTTGTTTCCATTAAATCTTATTTCTGCATTTTCACAACGAAGTCTTCCTGCTTTAGAAGGCTGTTGGAGTGAAGGCCAATTGGGCTGCGGACTGGAAGCGTTCAATATAATGTTTACATCATCAAGACTGTCTGGAACAGTTGCTGGGTTCCAATTTAGTGGGTTGTTCCAATTAGAATCCGATGTACCCAGCCAGCTGATTTGGGAATAGGACGGAGAACAAATTACTAAGCTTATAATAAAAATGAGTAAAAGTGACCTCATGCAAAAAATGGATATATTTAGCAATATAATAAATCCCTCACTAAAACTCAACAAAATGAAAAATTTTTCGAAACTATCAACCCTTATGCTATTATTCCTTTTAGCAACTGGAAGCAAGGCTCAAAATTTTATCACTTCGGGATTACATTTTGCTTTTAGCGCTGATCTTTTTGATAATTCATTGAACAATTCCGAAACAGGTATTGATTATTTAGAGATGGGATGTTACAGCTATCGCGTTTCTATTTCCAACACAAAAATAAGTCTTCTTCAATATAATTGCTCATCTACTCTGAGTGACGATGTCTTTCTACAAAATACACCTGTCAGTAACCCCGATGTGTCAATAGTAGTAGATAGGTATAACTCCGGGACTGATGTTTTTGCAATTGCGGTTTATTATGAACCCTCAGGGAATGAGTACGTAGCCGAAGTGTACCAAATCGACGGGGGGACTCTTACATATTTGACACAGTATGTGTTGGAAAATTTGGGATCGCCTGTTACTGATCCCCTTCCAAACGATAATGCCATTAGGATAGATGCAAATATTCAGGGCGACTTTGTAATCGTTTGGGACAATGTAGTTACAAATAAAATTAAGGTGCTAGCTGGAAACGGTTATGGCGGGCCAACCTATCCGGGGTTTAGCAGTGAGGTGGACATCTTTGGCAATTTTGTACAAATTTTACCTCTCGAACTTCCTTATGATGATGTAACAGCACCGGATATTGCAATTTCTATGAGCGACAATCGTGGCGTTGCAAATGTCTTTATTACTTTTTTAAGTTTAAGTCGTATCGAATTGAATGTCACCCAATATGATTTAACTGATCTGCAGTATTTACAAACCTCATCAACGCCCCCTACCGTATCAACAAACATTACCGCTTACAAAGATTATAGCGGGATGAGCTTAACAGCGGGAAGACCGAGAATAGCAGCTCCTGGTCAGATTGATAACGATGTAAATTGGGAGGATAACTGGATGGTAGTTTTAGCATTAAATTATTCGGGGCATTCTGAAATTGTCAGTTATACAAGGGAAGGAGGTTTTGATTATGATAATAATTACACTGACGGTTCCCAGCCCGAATTAATAGCGGCAGGGGGTGGCGATTTTTTGGACGATGTCCTTCACCAAAATCCTGCGATTTCTTTTGGTTTCGATAATTTGGGGGAAGTTGTGGCAGAGATAGTTTGGGAAGGCGGTTACAGTCTTTCCTATCCTGTGGGGACAGGGCTCGGTCTAAGTCCTACTGTTATTGGGGTCTCCGTGGATAAATATGGGGCAATGGAAACTAATACTTGCACCAACACTACTTCCTTAATAAAAATTGTACCCAACAGTAATATGGATAGATCTTTCTCTCCTTCTGTTGCTGGTAGGCTAACTGACGGTTCGCCTAACATGTACGTTTGTTGGTGGGATGATCAGGATCAGGATGCATATTATAAACAATTCTCTTGGTGCGACGCTTCCTTCAAGAGGCCAATAGTTCAGAGCATTACAACCCAGCCGAAAAACAATTTTATTTATCCAAATCCCACCACTGAAGGTTTGAGCATACAGTTGAATACTTGGAGAGCCAATGAAAGTGGAACTGCCGAAATTGTAGACTTGGCAGGCAGAAAAATCGTAAGTTTAAAAGGTGCCCGTCGTACTATAGAGGCAAACATTGGAAGCAAAGTGAGTTCTCTCCGCCCGGGAATCTACGGATTGAGAACCATAACCTCAACTGGAAAGGTATGGAGTCAGAAGCTCGTTAAGCAATAACTTTATCGTGTTAAAACAACAAAGAGGCTGCCCCTTTTGAGACAGCCTCCTTTTTTTGAATTGGCACCCATAAAGTACCCTAATGAGGTATTGTTCAGCATCCCTTAATTTCATATCTTTATATCGGGTCAGGGGGATACCGGCCCGGGGATTTAATCAAATTCTGTTTCCAAAAAATAATCATCCTTTTATTCTCCATCACCTTTAAAGTACCAAGTTGGGCTATCGTTCTGTATTTAAACAATTCTGAATTTTGCTTTAGTCCCATCTGTTTGGAGTAGTACCCACAAAGTACCTTGATGAGCTATTGTTCCGCATTTTAAAAAAAACGAATTTTGTACCGGGGTGGGAAACGCAGTTTCCCCTTTTTTTGAAATGGCACCCATAAAGTACCATGCTGGGGTATTGTTCTGTGTTTAAAAAAAAGCGAACTTTGAATTGGGTCAGGGGGATACCGGCCCGGGGATTTAATCAAATTCTGTTTCCAAAAAATAATCATCCTCTTATACTCTCTAACCCGTAAAGCACCTATGTGAGGTATGGCTTCGTATATCAATAATGCCAAATTTTACTTTATATCGGAAAAGCCGGTTCGCCGTCTGTTTAGGAGATTGGTTTCCACAATGTCCCTTGAGGAGGTATTGTGCGGTATCATAATAACCAATACTCTTCTATCTGGTTGGTAGAATACCATCCAAGAAATATCCCCTTCATCCAACCCGATAAATCACTTCCCTCATTGAGTTATAAGAATCTCTTCATTTATTCTGATTGATAAACGGCCTCATTCTGTTGTTTAAAAACCCCATCTCTATTTGATCCCTTGTTCATTATGCATCATGTTGAAGTATTGTTCTGAATTTAAAAAATCTGATCCTATTACTTGAATTGAGAAAGATGTACTTCTATTACTTTATACATTTTCAATAAATTAAAACAATTTAATATGTTAGCAAATTTAAAAGGTTACAGTGCTGCTGATTAAAATAAAGGTTGGTGTTAAATTTGATGGGAACTATGTTGCAACGATGGCAATAATTATATAATGATTTATGCTATTTGCAACGGTAAGAAATAACAATTTTTTGTTACAATCGTATAAACTTTAGGTCGTTTCTATGTTGTAGTTGAAGTTAAGTTTTCTCCATGTAAAATTTGTTTCTGCCTCCAATAGCTCTTCATTATCCTGGTTCAGTAAAACAAACTTATTACTAAATAATCCTTTTAATTTTAATAAAAAGACCTGTTTTCTTTCGCCAAAGGATGTTTCAATAATTATTCCCTTCCATCCCATTCTAAACGATAGCAGTGTTTTTATACCATCATGTAATTCAATCGTAGTATCCCAAAATCCTTTGGATTCAAGGTTATACTTTCTATTGTTTGCTAATACAATATCCGCATTAAACGAGTACCATTTTTTGTAATTCAGCTCACCTGAAAGTGGCTGCTTTTTTCAACAAGTTGTAAATATAGTTTAATGAATTGAAAT
>CAZBBO010000004.1:56715-171053 GCA_964490345.1 uncultured Ferruginibacter sp. | reverse complement strand
AGAACAGTTACAGAAACCTGATCTGTTGCAGTGGAGCCACTATTATCCGTTACCGTTAGTTCAAAAACATATACACCCTCTGTCAATCCAAATAATATATTGGTTGATGCAGTACTTGCACTTACAATAGTTGCAGTTGACGGACCTGAAATCTGTATCCATCCATAAGATGAAATCGTTCCATCCACATCTGAACCGCTACCATTTAACGTAACCAAATTTTGAGGTAAGGTAATGGTAATATCACTTCCTGCATGAGCTGTCGGCGCCTGGTTAGGCTGTGGCAGAACAGTTACATTAATATCATCGTAAGCTTCATCACCAAGGTTATCAATTACTCTAATACGAAACGTATAGCTTCCTTGTGTTAATCCATTTACACGAGTAGTGGCGCTTAATGGGCTTACAATACTTGCAGCCCCTCCGGAGATTTTTGTCCATTGATATGAGTTAACAACACCATCAGGATCTGAAGCTGTTGCCGACAAGTTAACATAGTTAACAGGTAAGGTAATGGTAATGTCATTCCCTGCAGAAACTACAGGTGATTGGTTAGGTTGTGGCAGTACTTCAATAGTAACTTGGTCTGTTCCTATTGCGCCTTCGTTATCTGTCACTTTTAATTGAAAAACATAAGTACCTTCCAATAATCCTGAAACATTAGTATTACGAGAAGCCACATTAGCGATTGTAGCAAACGGTCCGGAAATTTTAGACCAGCGATAGGAAACAATAGAGCCATCTACATCAGTGCCGGTTCCATTTAGTGAGGTATAATTTACGGGCAAGGTAATTGTTTGGTCATTACCTGCGTTTGCAGTTGGCGCCTGATTTGGAGCTCTTAACACAATCACTTCAACTTCATCGGAAGCAGTTCCGCCTCTGTCATCTGTTATTGTAAGTTTAAAAGTATAATGTCCTTCAACTAAATTATTTACAATAGTTGAAGCTGAATTTGAAGATGCAATAGAGGGAACAGAAGGGCCACTTATATTTTCCCATGAATAAGAAGTAATTGTTCCATCTGAATCCGTACCTGTGCCATTAAGAGTTACTGAATTAGTGGGCAATGTAATGGTTATATCTGTGCCGGCGTGCGCCACTGGTATTTGATTTGGTGCTGGCTCTACCACTACCACCACATTATCAGTGGAGGAAACTCCATCATTATCGGTAACGCGTAAACGAAATACGTAAAGCCCTTGAACCATATTTGTAATATTCACCGTTGGTGAGAACGCGTTAGAAATAGTGGCTGCAGGCCCAGAAAGCTTACTCCATAAATAACTAGTGATAGTGCCATCTGAGTCTGTTCCGGTACCAGTTATAGAAACATAATTTACAGGTAGTGTAATTGAGATATCCGATCCTGCATTTGCCACTGGTGGTTGATTAGGCGCTTGTGTAACGGTCAATTGCATTGTATCTCGTGCAAATGCACCCATATCATCCGTAACCGTCAATTCAAATTTATACACATCCACTGTAAGGTTGGATACATTGGTAACACCGGAAGTAGGGTTTTGTATTGTAGCCACACCTCCCTGAACCTTTCTCCATTGCATAGAAGAAATCACACCATCCGGATCATATCCATCTCCATTTAAAGTAACTGAGCCAACGGCGGATGTAACCGCTTGATTGGGTCCTGCTATAGCCATAGGAGCTTGGTTAACCGGTGTATTAACCAATATTAATAATGTATCGCTTCCTGTTGCACCATCATCATCGGTTGCTGTTAAAGCGAAAGTATATAGGCCAGGTTCAAGTCCGCTTACGGTTGTACTTTCAGCATTAGGATCATCAATTACAGCTGCTCCACCCGATACCAAGGTCCATAAAATAGATACAATTGAGCCATCCGCATCTGTAATTGTTGCTTCAAGCGGGGCCTCATTTACCGGAAGAGTAATAGAAATATCACTACTGGTAATAACTACCGGCGGTTGGTTTGGAGCAGGTAAAACAGTTACAATAACTGTATCTCTTCCTTTTGCTCCATTATTATCTGTCACTTCTAACTGTAATGAATAAACGCCTTGAACTAAATTATTAACTCTTGTTGAAAAACTATTGGCAGAAACAAAATTCCCTTGTGCAGGCCCTGAGATTTTGCTCCATTGAATCATAGAAACCGTTCCATCACCATCAGATCCTGAACCTGAAAGTAATACCGAATTAGTAGGCAGGGTAATTGTTTGATCATTACCTGCGTTTGCAACCGGTGGTTGGTTGGCAGGTGCTCCACTTCCTACAACTACCTTAACAGTACTTGTATGCTGAACACCATAGTTATTGGTAATTGTAAGTGAAAATATGTATGTACCACTGGTTAGATTTGTAACTTGTGTATTCATCGCATTTGGAGAAACAATAGTAGCAGCAGGACCACTTGTTTTCACCCAACTAAAGTTTACAATTGACCCATCCTGTTGAGAAGAACCACTTCCATATAAAGTAGTTGTATTACTGCTGATGTATTGATTAATGCCCGCGTGTGATAATGGAGGTTGCTGACCATTAGGATTAAAAGGCAATACAGTCCATGGCTGTGAAAGAGGAGTTACTAAAGTTGGAGCAGGCACATTCAATCCCTCTGGATAAATAGCCATATTATCCACACTTAATGTTTTTCCGTTACCCAAACAAAGGGCCTTGTTTCTACCCCATGAATACCAATCGTCGCCCATATCCTGTACATAGAGATAAAAAGTAATAGTATTGCTGGTACAAATATTTTTAAACTTGCCCGGAACTTGAGTTGGCGGTGTCATGAGTTGTCCATTGTACCAATCCCAGTTCCATGGTAAGGTTACATTTTTCCATGGGTTGGTTTGAATACCATTTCCGATATTGCCTTGCGGATTAGCACCTGAGGCAAACATATTATCATTCGCATCTATTACGTGAAGTGTATTATAATTACCAACAAATTCTTTCAGCGGAAAAACACAACCTGCATTTACCCAAGCGGCTTTAACTGATTGGATTCCGGGTTGTTGCCATGCAGGGCGACCACCTGCATAAGATGGGTCATATCCCCATGCTAATAAATCTGTAGCTGTTTCTATCACATAACTCATAGGGCCAACCATGGTAATATCTCTTGCAATGTTTCCTGGAAAATTAACTTGGCTTGGTGAGCGGCTGTTACGGTTCCATTGCCATACTGTACCATCAGATGCAAGACCCCATAAAGTAGCAGAGCCGGCAAATGTAGTTGAAGAAGCAGGCACAAGCTTTACCATTGTTTTCCCTACCGGTTGAATTAATTGAATGGGTGCCGGAACAGCAGAGCCATTATTCATATTTAACACATCATCAGTTCCCCAATACCACACCGTACCATTTCTAAGCGTTAAATAACTTTGATAAAAACCATAAACCTTACTGTTGTTTTTAAATGGGTTTCCTAAATTATCTGTTGGAACTAAGGTTGTATAAGGGTTTCCTGAAACAGTTACCCCTACCACATACACATTACCTGCAGCCGTAAGGCATACATTACTGTATTGAGCACCATCCACATCAATTACGTTTGTTAATCCATAATTATGCAGAATTGGCATTGCGCCTCCTCCCCATCTGGTTACATATAGATTCCCTAGATTGGTTCGGTATGTAGTTAGATACTCACCTGCTCCTACCTGAATAATTTTCTCCTGAGCGTGCGAAATGGACGAGAATAGTCCAAAAAATAAAAAACATAAAAGCCCCTTCAATAAGAAGTAATAGTTTTTCATATGTCTGGTTTTTCAATGGCTGCGCTTTTTAAAACCACAAGCCGTAATTAAGGACATTGGTGATAACTAATTGAATCACTTCATTTTAAATTCAGATTCAAATCGCTATCTTATTGGATATTGATTGCCATTATAAATAACGACAATGAGGGGGTTTTTATTATACTACCCTACTAAAATTAATACATGAGATTACGGGGATACAGAAATAGTAATCCTATCTGAAGCAGAGAGGCCGTTATTCGCAACTATGGTAAGTTCAAACACATAGTTTCCGGCTACAAGATTAGATACGATAATTTGTGGTTTATTATCTGAGGAAAGATTAGCAGCTATGCCTTCAACTTGCTTCCATTTCCAAGAAACAATAGACCCTCCATTTTGTGAGGATAAATCTGCATTAAGCATTGCAGTATGTGATGAAATAATTTGATTAATTCCGGCATTAGCAATGGGATATTGTACCGAATCCTTATGGAATTTAATCACTTTCCAATGCACACTCAAAGGTTCCACTCGTGCAGGAGCAGGCACACCCAATGCATTTGGATAATTACTTTCATCTTGTGAGTTTAGTGTAATTCCATTTCCTAAGCTTCGGGCTTTATTTCTTCCCCAGCTATACCATTGCCCACCCATATCCTGCACATAAAAATAAAAGGTGATGGAATTGCTTGTACAAAGGTTTTGAAATTTCCCCGGTATTTGTACAGGCCCTATTACCATTTGACTATGATTCCACGACCAGGCAAAAGGTGTGGGTGAATAGCTCTTCCAGTTCGGATATTGCTTACCGTTACCCACCTCACCCATAATATTTTCACCTGCACCAAACATATTATTGTTAGCATCAATGATATGGAGTGTGTTATAATTTCCTATTAATTCCTTGGATGGAAACTTACAACCAATTAATGTCCACTTTTTTTTAATAGAAACCGGAGAGGGGCTAAAATCAGGCACTCCCAAATAGGATCCCAGATATCCCCATGCTAATAAATCATCAATGGTTTCAACAACATAACATGCTGCACCAACTCCCGCTATATTAATAGCAGGACCGGCAAGCTTTACTTTTTCAGGAGTTCTCTTGTTTTTATTCCAAATCCACACCGAGCTATCAGTAGCTAATCCCATTAAGCTTGGGCTGCCCATAGTAAGCGGAATTAGTTTTTTAAACTTCTTCCCTTTAGGCATTTCTAATTTAATTGGTGCTTCAATTAATAATCCATTTTGCATCCCTAAAATATCCTCACCCCACACATAAACCTCTCCGGCTTTTAGGGTAAGATATGCCTGGTACCACCCAAACACAGCATCATTTCCTACAAAAGGATTTCCATACGCATCCTTGCTTACCTGTTTAGCATATAACGATCCATTTAAAGAAATTCCTGTAATAAAAACTTTGCCATTGCTATCTAAAGCAATATTTGTGTATTGCGCACCATCCACATCTTTAATTGAATCAACAGGTACTTTTAAAGTTCTATACTTATTATCTTTAAAGGTTGTAGCAAATAACTTTCCATCTACAGTAAGATAACTTGTAAAATACTCTCCGGCACCAACCTTCACCAGCTCTTTATTTTGGCCCACAGAAAAATAACCAGATAATAAAAAGAAAAAAACAAACCTTAACCTCAAGTTCATAATGATTATAAATTACCTTTTTGCATTTCATTGGCAGCAAAAGCAACCGCCCTTGCAGTAAGTGCCATATAGGTTAAAGAAGGATTCTGGCATCCGCCGGAAGGCATACAACTTCCATCGGTAACAAAAACATTTTTACAAGCATGCACTTGATTAAAACCATTTAATACTGATGAATTGGGATCTAATCCCATTCTTGCTGTACCCATTTCATGCACAGTTGTTCCACCTGTAAAATTATAATCAAAGGTTTCAATGGAATGAAAACCTGCTTTTTTTAACATTTCAGCAGCATGCTGTCTCGCGTGGATGCGCATATTTTTTTCATTGGAACTAAACTCAAATTTTACTCTTACCAACGGAAGCCCCCATTTGTCCTTTTCATTATTATCCAACTTGATTTCATTCTCTTTATTTGGCAAACACTCTCCCCATGCGGCCATCCAAATAGACCAAGGCCCGGGTGTAGTTAGTTGTTCCTTAAACTCTTTACCAAAGCCTTTTCCTTGCAGCATCATGTCCTGCCATTCCTTTCTTTCGCCATCACCTTGAAATCCATACCCACGGATAAACTGATTTTCCTTTGTTTTTTCATCCAGGTTTTGAAATCGAGGTATATAGAAACCTGCAGGTTTTCGACCTGCATAATACTTATCTTTAAACCCATCATATTCTCCTGAAGCTCCGGCTCCCGAATGATGATCCAAAAGATATTTACCTAATACATTGCTATCATTTCCAAAGCCATTAGGGAATCGTGATGACTTTGAATTTAACATTATTGAAGTTGTACCAATAGTTGAAGCATTAAGAAAAATTATTCGGCCGAAGAAATCAGTAGTTTCCTTTGTTAGTTCATCAACAACCCTAACTCCGGTAGCTCGCTGTTTAGTATCATCATAAATAATTTCATAAACTATAGAATGGGGTCTTAGTGTTAGGTTTCCTGTATCCATAGCAACAGGAATTGTAGATGAATTAGAACTAAAATATCCTCCGAAAGGGCAACCTCTGTCACAAAGATTGCGATACATGCAAGGTCCTCTTCCTTTCCATCCACGGCTAAGATTTGCTATTCTTGCAGGTGTAATTAATCTGCCGGGGAAATTTTTTGAAACACTTTGAGCTAAATATTCTTCAATACAATTCAAATCGATTTGCGGTAAAAAAATACCATCAGGTAAATGTGGCAATCCCTCTTTTCTCCCACTGATTCCTACAAATTCTTCTACATAGTCATACCAGGGAGCTATGTCTTTATACCTTAATGGCCAATCTACTCCATGGCCATCTTTACTATTTGCAGTAAAATCAAGATCACTTAGTCTGTAGGTTTGCCTTCCCCACACTAACGAACGGCCACCTACCTGATATCCTCTTATCCAATTGAAAGGTTTAACTTGTATATAAGGATGATCCTTATCTTTTACATAAAAGTGGCGACTCCCTTCATTATAAACTAAACTTTGAATAGGATTTTCTTCTCTATCTCGGCTAGTAAGAACAAGCCTTCCCGGAAACTCCCATGGTTTAAGCATTGCGGTAGGGTAATCTTTGATATGCTCTACATTTCTTCCACGTTCAAGCAATAGGGTTTTAATTCCCTTTTTACAAAGTTCCATAGCCGCCCACCCGCCACTAATACCACTTCCCACCACTATTGCATCATAGTGATGAGTAGTTGTTTGCTTATGCGGAATTTGCAAAGAATCTTGTTGGTCACCCACGATAAATTATTTTGTTGCCCAGGAATGTTGCCCCTTCTCCAATGGGATGCAAGAGAAATACCTACCCGGAACATGATCATAGGAAAGGGCCTTTTCAGCCCCAAGTTGTGAGGTGCAAAAGGCAATAGATGAATATTCACGAAGTAGAGAAAAATATGAATGTCCTGTAAGTTTTCGTTTTACTTTTCCAATGAGACCATTCCATTCATTGTCATCATCAACTATCTTTTGCATCAATTTCTCTTTTTCGGTAGCATTCAATGCATCTATATCTTTATTAAATTCGTTTATACAATATCGTTGCGTTGCTTTTAAGCCCTCAATAAAATTATTTTGATCTGTTCGCTTAATAGCATTCTTAACCAGCATCTTCATTACCGGCCCAACTGCAGCAGCTTTCGCTCCTGGTGTATCCGTTTCAGGTATAAGAATTTCAGCTAACTCCTCCATCATATTCATGCCACTATCTAAAAACTTCCAGTCAGGGGTTTTATAAATGTGGAAAGCTTTGAACCCGGTGTAGGTAGCTGCTGCTCCTGCGCTTAATAAAAAAATGGATACTATGGCCTTTCTTCTCTTCATAATTAAGAAAATTACGGCAATTTCATAGCTTGTTCCAGCGGTTGTCCTATCATTTCTTCCAACCGAATAACTGTCACTTTTAAATCTCTTTCACGACTGGTCATATTAGATTTCTCCAAAAGGTACGTTTGATATACCTTATTCATTTCTTCTAATGTTATTTCTCCATTAGAAAATGCATGTTGAGCACCTTCATAAGCAGAGAAATTATACTCAAGGTATGTCCTCTGTAAAAAGACTTTTTCTTGCGCCTCTAAATAATCTTCATATCTAATTAACGTTTCGGCTTTTATCGAACGTTCCTTATCCTTTTTCAATTCATGTGAAATTTTAATATTTTCCTTACCGATGGCCTTTTCGCGCTTGCTTCGTGAAAAGATATCCAAAGGCACGGCAGCACCAATATTATATTTAGGGAAAAAGCTTGCTGCTGCTGAATTCTGAATCACAAACTCATTAACATTAGCACCTACACTAACTGAACTCAACCAAGAAGAACGTGCTTTTTTCAGTTGTTCTTCAGCAATCCGTGTATTGGCGTCTGCAATTTCTAACAAAGGATTATTCAGAGCCAACTTAACTAATTTAATTCGAATAAGAGAATCTTGGTTTAATTGAGTATAATTTACTTCAGTATTACTTTTATTATTTACAGGCGGACGATAATTCTTTTTTACTCTTTCGGGAGGGGTTGTAATATACTGAGCATTCAGTAAAGAAGTCATCCCAAAAACAAAAATAGCAGTGAGGGTTAACCGCTGGGAATATTGATATATTATCATAAAAAACAAAAGGGTTTATTTATTTTGACGGGTTGGGGCATAATACAATTGATCCCATTCCATCAAGCGTTTCATTAAAGATAACACAGAAAAAAAGAAAATAGCTCCCGGAATCTGTCCAATGGTTTCTTGTGAGTACTGGGTAACCATTATTGGAAATAAGGTGGCCAATATAGCTGCAAGGTAAATTTTATACTCTTGTGTACCCATTCGGAAGTAATAATTTATCCCTTGCCATAAAATAGCCAGGTTAAAAAATATCCAAATTATTAAGCCAACCCAACCGGATTCTAACCCTATGCGCAACAATCCACTATCGGTAGGAAAATTAGCCAAAGGATGATATGGATAATATTTCAGCCCAAGTAAACCAGTAGTTCCTAAACCTCCGCCAAATGGATGCGCATGCAAATACGGTTGGATATAATGTCTGTTTCGCTCCCGCAAATTTAGTGACTCATCTTTAGAGTCGAAGGTAGTGCGCATACGATTTAAGGTAGGGCTACTATTTATTGGAGCAAACATTAAAATCATACCCAAGATAATGCAGGAGAAAAGAGTGATGATAGTTGTCTTATTTTTTATGGTTAAAAAACCATACATAGCAATCCCTGCCGGAAGTATTATTGTAGTGGTTCGGGTACCGGAATATGCCATTCCAAGAAGCATAAAAATTATCATAAACCCCATGATAACTTTTCGCCGATACTTTCTTTCATAGATAGCCAATATAAGGGTAAACACTGCCATTGTACCAGCTAAGACACCAAAGGATACCACATCTGATAAAAAGGAAAATTTTCGTAGTTGTCCGCCTTGATATAAAAGCTCAAACTGGCCAGGTACACTCATTATATACCTCATTTCCATTGGTAAATAGCCAAACCATTGTTGAAAGCAGCCATACAATGAAATGATACACGCAGCGATAATCCAAAATTTGACAAAAAACCTAAATTTTCGCGGAGTATCAATTAAGCGATATGCAGCTATATATACCATTATAAACACTAACCACCTTTTGATAGTTGGGAACCAAACGTCCACTCCTGTTACATTAGGATTTAAAACTTGCAGAATGGTGCTTGTGGTATTTATTAATAAAGCAATGCTTATAATTGTTTTAATCAAGGTACGTGTACGGCCGGGTTGACCAACACGATTTAAATATGACCCTAAAAAAACAAATAGAATAAGAATTTCTAAAACAGTACTCAAAGGCAATACATCACTTCCAATTAAATGATTAGGATAAAAAACAAAAATGGAAAATACACTTATAAGGTAAAAGCCATAATAGGGCTTAAATAAACAAATATATACGGCTATTACACCCAAAAGAAGACCGGAAAAAGCAAATGGGATTAGAAACAAATCCTTACCAACAAGAAAGCCTGACCCCATTGCCAATAACAATAACAGAGTAATTCCAAAAGGCGTCATAAGTCTTTTGCGAAACAGCTGCTGATGCAACCACCCCCCTACTATTTGCATAAAGCTTACATTGTCACGCATTAGAGAAAAACAATTTTGATAAATAGAAACACCATTACAAGAGTAACAAATAACAAAGCAATTATTTCTATCAAACGATCCGTATTAGTTTCTCCACTATTATTTATTCGTGGCTTCATACCTTTTCTTTTCTTTCTTCTTCAAAAATATTCATTGCTTCGTACATAAGAGCAACAGAATTTTCCCACGTATGTGAACGGGCAAACATTCTTCTCTTTTCAATAGCTTCTTGATCATTGTCAGAATCTAATGCAGCCTGAATAGCCTCTTCAAATTCATCAAACCCTGTGCAAAGAAATGTACATTCGGCAAATGCTTCCATGGTTTCTGTTCTTGTTGCTACCACTGGTTTTCCAACTGCCAGATATTCATCTATTTTTCGAGGATAATTTCCGATAGTCAATTGATTAACCAACTGGGGGTTCAAACAAACGTCAAAATAATGTACATAAGCTGGTAATTCCTTTTCCTGCTTATTTCCTAAAAAATGCACATTAGGCATCCTGTGTAAAGCAGACTTTTTAAATGCTTCATCTTCAGGCCCTATTAATATCAATTGCCAATGCTCATTTCTTGATGCCATTTTTTCGAGCAATTCAATATCTAACCTCATTTCAGTAAGGAACCCGCAATAGCCAATAACAGGATGTTTGATATTCGCAATATCTGCAGGAAAATTTGAAGGTGCCGGTACAAAAAACTCATCCCCACAACCCTGACCACAATAATAACTACGTAAATTATAATTTCTTGAGTAAGAAGTAAGATACAAGGAATTAGTTACCACAATATCTACCTTTTTAATCAATTCAGGCTCTGAATATTTTCCATGTCGGGAAAAATACGGTTGTGCCAGCAAATAATCACGTAAGTAATACATTGTATAATCAACCGGCAAGTAATCTTGCAAATACAATCCGTTATAAAAGTCGTTATCAATAAATAAAACAGAATTTTTAAACTGCAGCTTATCCATACCTTTTTTTATTTCACGTGCCAGTTTAACATTATTTCGACGATTGAGCCATTTATAAAAAAAATTATGGGGAAGCCAGTTTATTGACTCTAATCGGGTTTGTGGATTAAATACCCAAAGATTAGGAGATACTTCTTCAAGTACCTTTTCTCCGTGTTTAATACTTTTCAACCGATTTATTGTCTTTATATCTTCCGGTGATTTCCATTGTGTAATTCTATCCAGAGGCCGATTTACATAAAGGACTCGATTATGCCTAGAAATAACTTTAGCCATATTTTTGAAGTTATGGCCAATATTTAAATCCCAGGGTTGAATACCAAGCATAATGATATCTTTTCCCTTTAGTGTTTTTTTATCCATAGCTAACGAATCTTACTTAAAACTATTTTTATCATTTCGGGATAGAATTGGATTGCATATTTAAAGCATTTAATAATAGATATGCCATAATATTTATGTAGCAGCCATTGAGTAATTATAAAAGCCACAATATGTGATAACACAAGCGCATAGGCAGCACCCAGGAAGCCTATTTGCTTAATTAATATATACGACAAAATCACATTAAGTAAGGCGATGAATGTAATTAATCTAAAATTAATTTCCGGTTTGCCGCTGGAATCTATTATTACGCCCCATTGTTTTAGAAAAGCCAAAAACATTGCTGTTACTGCAATTATTTGTAAATACGGAACCCCGTCAAGATATTGTTCATCGGCAAGGAAGAGTATTATAAATTTTGGAAACAAAAGAATGAATATAACCATAGGTATGGCAAAACTAAGCGTAGCACCCACCGATTTTTCATAATAATACCGAATAAGGCCTTTATTAGCTGCATTTTCACGGTTTGAACTTTTAGGGAAAAGAATATCACTCACCACCTGAGAAGGCATATCTGTAAGATTAATTACGCGGGTTGCCATACTTTGAGATGCAGTAAAGGCTGTACTTCCCAATAGCGGTGATAGCATCATTTGTGCAGCATTTGTAAATACTAAAGTGCTAATACCCGATCCAAAGACATATTTTCCAAAATGCCATAATTGGGAAAACCACTCTCCTCTTAAAATAAAGGTATAAGAGAGCAAGTGTTTAACATATCGGTACCCTACAAAAGCACCCACTGCAATACCGATATTAAAAAAAACAACCAGCATCGTTAAACCAATCTGACCTTTCATTAGCCACCAAATAACCATGAGCAGGAGAGTTATTCCTTGCCTAAAGAAATAAATAGAAAACAATTCTTTAAACATGGAATGGCTATACATCATCCATTCAAAATGTGAGAAAAGAATAAGCAGTGTCATCCCAATCAGAAACCAATACATCATATCATCCAGGCCCGGCGCCTTGAGTAATCCGGAAAGCACACTTGCAAATACAGCAAGAATAATTATCAATAAAAAAGTGATGAGGCAGTTTAATAAGAAAGCGGCAGATAACACAAAGGGATGATCTTTTTTGGCACTATAATTAATAAACTTAATCATAGCGGTTTTAACGAGTGCCTGTCTAATTAATTCTACAAAAGAAGTAACAACAAGGAAAAGAACCCACACACCCATCTCTTCTTTTGTAAGGGCCTTTTTTGCCAACAACATGGTAGTGATAATACCAAAGACAGGTACGGATATTTTTTGCAACCCGTTATACAGCCCGGATATCAACCAGCCTTCATTTTTAACAGGTTCAGCCATGGTTTACTCAGGATCCATTTTTAAATCCTTTAGATTTTATAACACTTTTAATAATATCCCAAAACGCACTTATAGAAGCGCTTAATTCTTTTCGTAAGGATCGGGGTGGGAAGAACTCATCTCCCCACTCTTCCTTCCATTTTTGTGTAAAGTATTTTCTTATTTCCGGATCTTCCGGCTCAATTACATAATCAAAATTATCTTCCCATTCAATACGAATAGAAAACATATTAGGATGAGTACGTTCAGTTATTTTAAAGCCTATACTATGTTTTGGTAAGTAATCTTGTATTAACTCGCCCATATCATAGCCATAAATGAATCCCATTTTTTCTTTATCCACCAAATAAAGCACATCTTTATACTCATGCAATATCCATTTATGTGAATGACGGGCAAATAGATTTTCACCAAGCAAAGATGGAGTCTCAAGATAACCGCTTTTCCCTACTCGAAATAGTTCACTCAAAAATTGTTGGGGGTCTTCTACATGTTCCAGCACATGACAACAAATCACATAATCAAATTCTTTGTCTGCAAAAGGTAAATGCTCACCATCAGCATTTATAAATTTTTGATTTTTTAAAACTTTAATATCACCGCTTCTGTGATAATTGGTATCCGTAAACTTATCAACTACTACATTGGCTCTGGGATGAGGATTATGTCCACCTCCCACATCCAACACCTTATGAGATTTTCTTACGTTAATATCGAAACGGCTTTTAGGATTTCTAATCTTCATGAATAATGTAAAATTATTAATTATTATTTCTTTTTTACCGGTGCATCAGGTGCTAAAGAGAATATCCATGGCATTTTTAATCGCTCTGCCAGCCTAAATGCCAATACAGGCAAAACCAATCCCATGGCAATTCCTATAAACAACAGTGCAGGAACATACGTTATACCCAGCACTTTAACCATAAAAATACGGGTGCCTGCCAATGCCATTACATGCGCCACATAAATATAAAGAGAAAGACTCCCTAATACATGCAGCCATTGAACCCAACGAAGACGTTGGAGACTAAATGAAACAGCAATAACAAAAGCACAGCCGGTTAATGCAATTAAGACATACCTCACCGGTTCAAAATTCTCCACAAAATCATAATGCCCTGCTGAATGCATTAAATTTCGTTGTAAAAAATACCACTGCGTAAAAATAAACGGAATCAACAGCAGAGCAGGTAGTTTCCACGATTCAAGTAACCCAAGGTTGTTTTTATCCCTGATAAAACGTCCAACCAAGTCACCTATTGCGTAGAATAAATAATAATGTAAAATATCAGTAATGAATCCAAAATTTAGTGATTCTCTACCAATATATGCACATAGCGCATAAAACAAGATACCCAAACCTACATTTTGCAAGGCGTTAAACTTTAGTGTCACCCGGAAAAATGCATATAACACAGCTACATTAAACAAGGCATACAAATACCAGAATTGTTCAAGCTCTCGGGGTAAATAAAAGAGAAACAAATAATCATTAACTGTTCTGTGCGAGTTTACCCAATTAGATAAAACAATTTGAATAGTAATTTGCAATGCTCCCCAAACGAAATAAGGATACAGGATAGTGCGCGCTTTATTTTCAATAAATCTTTTAATGCCTCGTTTTGCCAAGCTTGTTGTTACAAACATACCTGATACCACAAAGAACAATGGCATCCTGAAACTAAAAAACAAGGTGTTAGCATGTTCATAGTAGATATAATTTAAAACCGGCAAATCCGAATTTTTAATACCCTCAAATACATGACGGTAAACCACCAGGATAATAGCAATACCTCTGGCATAATCAATCCATTTTTGACGTGTTACGTGGGCTGTGGAAATTTTATTATCAGGCATTGAGGTTTTCGGTGAGAACTTTATTCAATATTACACCTCCATTTTTCTCTTTCTGTGAAGCAACAAACTGAATTGAATCTAAATCAGCTTGTGCTATTGCTTCATCGGCTCCAAAAATCAGATAAATACTATCTACATATTTTGCCATTTCACGTGAATCAGCATACAAATTCATGGCTGCTGTTTCAATTAATATATAATCATATTCTTCCCTTAACAGTCTTAAAAAATCAACAATATTTAATTCATTAAGCACTTCAGTGGGTGTAACATTACTCTCTCTGCAACCTATAATATCTAATCCATCATAAGAAGTAGAGCTTACCACCTTTTGTTGGCTTATAGAAAGAGAGTAATTAATTTTGGATGAAACATCCTGAATGAACATTTCGGGATTAAAGTGACGGGTTAGCGTATTATTCAAGAAATTCAAATCTATAATCAGCACTTTCTTATGGCTCAACAGTAAACTGGCTGCCAACGCTTCAATGGTTGTTGTTTTTCCTGATTGCTTTTGTGAACTGGTTAATAAAAAGACTTTCTTTCCACTATCTAACAGTTCAAACCTAAGTTTTCTAATACTATTTTTAAACAAATTCTTAAACCGGTATTTTTTCCCTTGCTTGTCCTCCAACATCATATCCATTACTAATTTCCTTTTAAATACCACATGATTTAAAATATTAGAGGTATGAGTTCTACTTTGGCGATAAAAAATTGAAGGTGTTTTTGCTGCCGGATCAAAGATTTCCAAAAAAATAAAAATCAAAACAACGAGTAAGAAAACGGACATACCGGCAAGCGCCATTTTTACTAATGTCTTTTTCGACTCCGGTTGATTTGGTGGAATACCCACCCTGGTTTGAATAAAATTTACAGTTGGATCATCTCTTACCAATCCTTCAGCCATCGAATATTTTTCTCGAATCTCACGGAGTTGTTGATTCTCCATATCCAGCTTGGTTTTCAACACATCAATTTGTACACTACTGCCAGGATTAACATTCGTTAAGCTCATATACTTTGATATCCGGGCATTATATTCATCAATAGTGGTTTTTGAAGCATTTAGCAAAGCCTCTTCCTCATTAATTTCGCGTGTAATATTATCAATTTTATCTAAAAGTTTAGAGCGACTTGCACCGGAGGAAGATTTCTGAATAATTTCGTTACGCAAATCATCAATTTGCCTTTGCAATCCAAGATCATTTCCTCCTCTATTATTTAGTTCGGCAACTAAATCATTACGCCGCTGAGTTAGGCGAATTACTTCTTGATTGTCGCCTGAAGTAGTATTCGCACTACCCATTAAACTACTTAGTTGAGCACGCAGGTAAGCAATTCTGTTTAAATGTGTATTATACTTTCCATTTTCATCAGCAAGGCGACTTTCAATCTCAGTAACGGTTCCCATCGCACTGGTTGTACGGGCAACTGGATCCAAACTCCCCTGGCTTACCTTGGCCTCTAACAACAATCTTCCAAGGCTATCCACTTTTGATTGCTGCACATTAACCATATCACGAATCGTTTGTGCATTATCATCAGTTCGCTGTGTATTCAGATTACGATAATAATTCAAAAACTCCTGGCCAATCATATTAACTACTTTAGCTGATAGATCAGGATTTATAGAGCTAAAAATAATATCAAGATAATCAGTACGAGCTACTCTTGAAACAGTTAAATGTTTCATGATATCTTTGTACTCGTATCCATATAATTTCAGGTATTCAATCAGTAATGCTTCTTGCTTTTTATTAGAATGTAACAAATCATGATTTGCTAATTTTTCAACCAAAATTCTCTTTGCAGTATCTACGTTCATTTCACGATAAACGGGCTTTTGCTTATTGGAAAGAGACACCTCCAAGTAAGCATTTACCGGGTCATTAAGGTCATGTAGTAAAAGGGCATATCCCACTCTATTAACCACCTGAGGTGATTTCATTGTTTCCAGTACATTATCAAACCTTATATCAACGGTGTAAAGGTCAATGGCTGAGCTACCATCAGAGAGCTTCACTTTTTCACTGGTAAACCCTGTAGAAAATTGAGCAACTGAAACAAATTGTGGCTTTTTATTTACGAGTAAAAGAAAGGTAACTACTACAGCCAAAAAAGATAAAATAAAAATTATCCATTTTTTGCGATAAAGCACCCGGAGAAAATACATTATATCCATGCTCAGACGGTATTATAGAGGTAAGTGAATACGAAAGATAAAAAAAATCTGGCATTCGAAAGAATACCAGATTTTTAATTTTATTAAATCATCATTATTTAATCTTAATCAACCTTTCTGAATGAATTAACTTACCCTCGGCATAAACGCTAAGTATATAAGCCCCCGGAGCAAGTTGTGCACTATTGTTTATTACCACTGGAAGAATATTTCTACCTGCCATAACAGGTGAATTTTTACTGCGATAAACAACATGACCACTCAAATCAGATAGTACCATCTGAATTGCAGATGCATCTTTTTTAGATATCCATTCAACATTAAGCTTATCAACAAACGGATTAGGGAACACTGAAACTGTTGGCACCATCTCCTCCTCAATTTGTTTAGGATCACTATAATCAACATACTCATTCTCTTCACCACGTCCAAGAACAGGAATGTAACTACTATTGTCATCATAAGATTCAATAGTCAGCACGCTGGTAAAGCTGTATGGAGATCCGGTTAATGTGCTGCAGTCAAGATACAGTTCTCCCTGATCACTAGGCACTAAATCAGACAGGTAAACAATTTTAGAGTCATTATTCAAGCTGTTTAGATACACACTATTCTCATTACAGCTATACTTGGCAATGAAATAACCATAAGAAATGGCACTACCAAAAATTCCAATTCTATATTTCTTACTTACATTCAGGTTTGAGAATTTAACCTGTGACACCTGCCCGGCATCCGTCCAGTAATTACTTGACATCACCTTACCCGGGAAAATTCCGCTGTTTGAATTAACACCGGTAAAGCCCGGCCCATTAAACTCTTTTGTAATGGTAAGATTAGTTCCACTGAGTACTCCATTTTGATCCTTCAGATTATTAAATTGAATACCAACTGTTGAGGGACCTGTGGTGTTATTCCAAGGTGCAGGAGCTTCTTCGGTAGTAAACGTATTGAAATTAACAAACACAATACTTGGTGAAAGGATGGCTGTTGCCACATTACTAAAACTACTATTGCTACCGGTCTTAACCGCACGAACCTTATAATAATAACGCACATTAGATGAAGCGGTGTTATCAGTATATGATGTAACATTCGCTGAAGTGGTTTTAATAAGGCTAAACCCAGAGTTTGGTGAAGTAGAACGATAAATCTGGAACCCACTTTCATTGGTACTTCTATCACTCCACTTCAAATCAACTTTATTGGTTGTGAGTGTTGGTTCTGCAAATAGATAATAAGGATTAAAAAGCGGAGTGCCGGTATATTCTTCAATAATCATGGCATTCAAATTCAACGCTGTTGAAGCTGCAGGTTTGGTTAAGCGAACAGTAATAATTCCTGAAGAGTTAGGAACTAATCCATTCAATTGCATGGATGTATTACTATTGTACGTTGCATTAAGTGTAGCTGACTGGCCACCGGATGAAGCGGTTACATTAAAATTCATACCGGCATTATGGCTGCTAAAAATTACAATATTGTATTTCTTATTTTTATCCAGCCCTTCAATCTGAACATCTCTGGCTACATTAGCAGTAGATGTGAAGCTACCTGAAATTACATTATCGGGGAAGATTCCTTTATCCCCACCGGTAATCATACCCAATTCAAAATTGCTATCCCATTGAGCAAGCAAACGCACACCAAAAGGTGTAACCACATCTGCTGCATCTTTCAGATTAGACATCGGAATATTTGCATAGGGGAAGCTATAGAAGTTATTCCATGGTGATGCGGCTAATGGTTTTCCGGGTGTACCAAAATTTACATATACTGTTCTTACAGATGGATCTATTACCCTGATATTAAATGTTGTAGTTACACTTCCTCCAAAATTATCGGTTGCCGTAACCTTGATGTTGTTATAATTTCCAAGGACATCCATGGTAGTATTGATTGAAATATATCCCTGACCATTTCCGGTTAAGTTCCAGGTAGCAAATGGAGGCAACCCGGTTATATCAACACTAAGAATATCACCCGGATCATCAGTGGCTGTGATACTTACATTTACCATAGAACCAGCATTTATCACTACGTCGGAAACTGGCATCAATTGTGGCACTTTATTACCCGAAGTAACACTTACTGCTCCTGTAAGACCTGAAGAGCCATTATCATTTATGGCTTCAAGCTTATAATAATAAGTGGTGTAAGAAGCTACAGAGTTATCAAAATAAGTAGTATCATTTGCATTTCTTTCCCCACTGTTGAGTACAGTATAAGGCCCGGCAATATTAGTAGCACGATGTACCTGGTAATGCTTTTCATTATATGCCAAGTCTATCCAACTTACTCTTACCCTACCATCAGGCTGAGCTGTAGCTCCAACAATTTGGGGCATTACAGGTGCCGTAGCATCCAAAAATGGCTTTTGAAGTACAATAGATGTAAGTACTCCATAAGGTGTATTATCATCCAACTTACTCATTTGGAACTGGATAATTCCACTGCTGTTAGGAGTTACACCTGAAAATGTAATAGTATTTGAAATATTATCCTGTACGTGGATAGACTTCGTTTCTCCGTTACAAGTATAAACCGTTGTTCCATTATCACGATAAGCTGCCCAATTACTACTTGCAAACAAAGTAATATTATATACTGAATTAGGATCTAATCCGGTAATATTTACAGAAACGGTATTAGGTGCTCCAAAAATACCAAACCAAAAATAATCACGAATAACTGCATCCGGATAAACACCGGAATTGTTACCCGTAACTGCACCAGCTTCACCTGCATTCCATGGTGTACGCAAGAAATCTAATCCAACAGTAGTTTGCGTGCCATCTGCATCTAAAAGATTTGAGGTGCTTGTGCTATTAATATTATTCCAAGGTGCGGGAGCATTCGGACCATTATATTGCATACTCATATAAACCGTTTGAGTAGCAGGCTCTATATTATTTACTGTAATTACGAATGGCACTTCAGCAAACGCACCTTCATCATCGGTTACGCGCGCCACTACCCTATATACTCCAGCATGAGCATACCAAGGAGAAAGATGTAATACTCCTTCTCCGTTAGTAGAAGAGGTAAACTGAGCAAATGGTAAAGGCGTATTTAATGACCAAACTAAAGAACTATTTCCATCTGCATCATTTGCTATTAGATGAACATCCAATACCTGTCCTTCATCAATTGTAACATCATTCACCGGGCTTATTTCCGGAACATTGTTTCCATTAACTGAAATCATAAAGGAAGTGAAAGCTGAACCTCCATTTTCATCCAAAGCTGTAACGGTAACTAAAACGTTATCGCCATCATTACGCACATCAGGACTCAGTGTAAGAGAAGCCGTTCCGTTTCCAGAAGTAAACGAACCAAAGGATGGCATATTTTCAATCATCATTGTAATATCTTCACCATCCACATCAGTAGCTGAGAAATTAAGAGTAACCGATGTTCCATATTGCATACTAAAGTCACTTACCGGTGAAATTACCGGGAGGTTATTACCTGTTCTTGCATTTGCCTGATTAGAGTTATCTGAATTACCGCCAATACTGGTTGCACGGATATAATAATAATAGTCAGTATTTGAAAACAAATCAATATCCTGGAAGGAAGTAGTATTTGCGGGTAAGGTAGCAAGCAATCTGAAATTATTTGCATTGCCTCTTGAACGGAATAATTCAAAATTATTTTCGTTGTTGGAATTATCTGTCCATGATAAATCAATTTGTGAAACAGAAACAGATGTTGCAGTTAAATTAGAAGGAGCAGCAGCTCTTGGTGGTAAATTTGTTGAAGAAGCAGTTACATAAGTATCATTCATCAACTTAACAAGACTGGCAGCAGACAATGCATTAGGCAGGATAACTACGTCATCCATTAAACCTCCATAATTATTATTTGAGGTAGCTGTTCTGAATGCCTGACTACCATTGCTGGCTCCAATAGAGGACAACCCGGATGAAGCACCAACTGTAGTTCCGGAATTGTTTAAGTTAACTGAACCTCTTTCGGTTCCATTTATAAATAATTTAAGCGATTTACCATTATAAACCAAGGCTACGTGGTTCCATGCATTACTATTCCAACTGGCATTATTAACCACATTGCTTATAGACACAGTTTGAGAAGAACTACTTCTACAAACAGCACCTTGCAATGCTTTATTATTAAAGCGCAAAGCCATACCATTATCCGAGCCACCTAAATCTATAATTATCTTATTGGCCGCATTTATAGAAGTTGAGTTTGGCTTAATCCACAAAGCGATAGTGCGACTTGAATATGCATCGCTTGGGAAATCTCCTCCTGAACTAAAAGGCATTCCCGCATAATCCGATGAGCCATTAAAAGACAGCGCATGTGAACCTTCTTGTCTATCTGTAACATAAGACGCCCCAGCAAGACTTAGCGGTCTTGCGGCACCGGAAACATCTGCATTACTATTGTTTAATTTCCAACGAGCATCTTTTGCGCCATCGAAAGCAGAGCCACCATAATTATTAAAACTCCTTATTTTATACCAATAAGTTGTAGAAGCTTCTACATTGAAAGTGTCTATATAAGAAGTAATATTTTCATTGGTTACACCAATTGGGAAATAGGCCCCAAATTCCTCTTGGCTACGCAGAATTTCAAATCCAATTTCATTATTACTATTATCAGTCCACGATAAATTAACTTTGTTATATGAATTTGAAGTAGCGTTAAAATCAGTAGGTGCTGCAGGGTATGCATTTGCGGGAATAGTTACGGTTTCAATAAACGCACTATTGGGAACAAGTGTACGCGTTCTATAACCTGCTGCAGAACTTGTCCAATAAAGTTCCATTATTTGATCACCTCCATTTTCAAAGAATGTGATGGCAATAGGGTAAACACCTGCACTTAATGTGATTGTTCCACTTTTGTATTGTGATGCATGAATTCCATCATTATCTACTAATGGAGTAGCACCATAACTATACTGCCCAATATATAATTTACTGCCGTCATCACTTTTGGTTTCAAATTTATAACTTCCTGTTACCGGAATTTTTATAAACCCTTCCCACAGAAAGGCAAAATTATCATCACGTAATCTTGGCGCAATTGTAACATTATTAACTGTGCCAGTGGCCACAGGGGTAAGTGTGCTAAAGTCGGGCAGATTATCCCACTGGCCTTCATAATATTTATAATTTAATCCTGCCAACCGGGCAGTTGCATTCACCTGATTACTTGCAGCAGAAGCATTGCCAGCAGCATCAACAGCTTTAACGTAAAACGAATACGTTTGTAGATAAGTAAGATTACCTGCTGTAAAACTTTCATTATTTGTAGTTACATACGTTTTTACTCCATTTACATACACATCATATTTTGCTACGCCCACATTATCACTGGAGGGATCCCATGCCAGAGTAACTGATGAGGTGCTGGTAATCAGTACCCGTAAAAATGAAGGAGCTGAAGGTGCAATAGCATCTGCATTAGTTTTTGCAGTTGCTTCTGAAGTAGCTTGAGAAGCTCCGGTTTGGTTTATTGCACGGATAATATAATAATACCTGGTATTTGATTCAACCTGTGTATCGTTATAAGTTAATATATCCGCATCAGCCTTCCCAATATAACGGTAACCACTACCCGATGTATTACTTCTGTAAATTTCAAAAGCTGTTTCATTAAATGGCGCATTAGGATTATCAATCCAATTCAATTCAATAGCACCATCTCCATTAGGTGTTGCAGAAAGGTTTGATGGCTTAGCCGGTAAATCAGCGCCAAAAGCATTTATTACTTCAAATGGATCATTGAAGAAACTACTACATTCTCCATTTTCGGATACTTTTACTTTATACGAGCCTACACCGGCAGTATAGGTATTAGTGGTGCTTACCAAAGCATTATCGCTAATCCTCCTCCATTCATAGCTTAAATATCCTTCCGGTACTTTTAAAGGAACAGTGGTGGAACCATCGGGTGCAGGAATTACATTGCTATACATCCCATTCACTTGTATAGGAGGTGAAACTGTTCCGGGCTTAGCTCCTATCACAGCTGGTGTAGGAGACCATTCAGACCAGGGACCATTAGCTACCCTGCGAAAACGAACGCGATAAGTGCCATAACTGTTAGCAGTATATTCATTAGCATTAGCTCCTGAAATAACCACTCCATCTTTATCCCACTGATATTCAGGAAAACCAGGAAGTATTGCCATCCTTGCATCTACAGAATCTGTAGGGCAAAATTGATTACGCTGAAAATATACCAGCGGATTAGCCATATTCGGTTTGCTCAAATATGAGAAATAATCCGGCTCATTCCAGAAATCATTCCAAACACCATGACCTAAATTTGGATAAAATGTTTGACGGAGATAACCACCTCTTGATCTGAATTCACTAATTACATAATCTGCAGTATAGGGTGCGGGATTACCATCCTGTCCGCCGTTAGTAAGCCAAATAGGAACGGTAACATAACCATTCATATAGGGAACGTAATTTGTTTGGGCTGCTGAAATAGGTATTGCTGCTGCCACTTTTTTAAGGTAGGTAGGATTACTTAAGAAATCCCATGTAGCCTGACCACCCGATGATAGGCCACTTACTATAATCCTGTCTGGATCCACTTTTGCGGAGTTTATTAAGCTGTCAATAACTGCATTAATCTTAGGGAAATAATCTTGTGAGGCACCGCTGGTGCTTTGCGCATAAAATAAGAAACCGTCAAAAGTTCCGTCATTCACTTTATTAGCATGCACTTGCCCACCATGAAGAAGTTGATATTCATTATCATAAACATCTCCCCTTTCTCCCATACCGTGGAAGAAAATAAATAAGGGGTATTTTTTCCCATCATTTACATCTTGTTGGTATGTTTTAGGAAATTTTAACCGAAATGCAACTCCTTGGTATAAATAAGATTTATATCCTTTTGAAAATGGTCCCCAGCTTAAGCGGTTTGAGTGTCCCCATTTTACAATATTGTAATTGTTCCAAGCCGGAACTGCCGGTCTGTTACTGGCTGTAAATACGTTATCCGGGTCGTTTGAATTAAACCCATATTGATAGGTTTGAGCCTGAGTTGTAAATGCAATAAAACTTAAAAGCGTGGCGATGGTAAGCGTAAAAAGCGTTTTCATCCTGAAAATGTTTAAATGTTTTTTAGGTAAGTTGACCAGGATTTGTAGACCTTATTTGTTGTGGCGTTACGGTGGATATCAGATACAGAGGTTCACCAAAATTAGGCGAAGGATAGAATGGACAGTGTTTTCAGATAGGAATTGAAGAGTATTTACGGAATAAATCTAGACAGCGAAGGTAGTTAAATATTTTACTTTTGCAAAATATAAGCTTACTTTTTTTGCAAAAAGTCTTGAATAAAACTAATATTGCACATTACCAATTAATTAGCCGTGCTCCTTGTTTCAATTCTATTTTGGATTTCTGTTTTTATTGTCTTTTACACCTATTTCGGATATGCCATTTTAGTGGCTATTTTTAACAAAATCTCACCTTATAAATTTTCCGTAAAAGACACTGAAATAACCGATTGGCCTGCTGTAACACTGGTTGTAGCTTTATTTAATGAAGAAGATTATGTTGATGAAAAAGTAAAAAACACTTTTGAACTTGATTATCCGGAAGAGAAGCTTCAAATTTTATTTATAACCGATGGCTCAACTGATAGCACTCCTCAAAAGATTCAAAAATATCCTCGCATCAAACTGATGCATAAAGACGAGCGCCAGGGAAAAACGATGGCAATTAATCGCGCCATGGCTGAAGTAACTACGCCTTTTGTAGTTTTCTGCGATGCCAATACTTACTTAAATTCTGCCGCAATAAAAAAAATTGTTGTCCATTATAATGATCCAAAAACTGCTGCCGTAGCAGGTGAAAAGAAGATTGCAGATGCTGCAGATGCTGCCGGTGCAGGAGAAGGTATCTATTGGAAATATGAATCTACACTTAAAAAATTGGATGCCCGGTTTTATTCTATTGTGGGTGCTGCAGGAGAGTTGTTTTCTATGCGAACAACATTATATACACCTATAGAAAAATCAGTAATTCTTGATGATTTTGCTGTTTCCATGCGGTTGTGTTTAAGAGGATACAGAGTTGCATACGAACCGGAAGCGTATGCTGTTGAAACAGCCTCTATGAATATAAAAGAAGAGCAAAAACGAAAGATCAGAAATTGTGCCGGAGGTATCCAGGCTGTTATGCTTTTACCAAAGGCATGGAACTTTTTCAAATATGGTAGACTGTCATTTTTATACATTTCGCACCGCGCTTTCCGATGGATAGCGGCACCCTGGTTACTACCAATAATTTTCATACTTAATATAGTATTGGTTGCATCTCATTCCGGCTTAATATATACCCTGTTTTTAGCAACCCAAATTATCTTTTACTTTGCCGCATTAGCAGGATGGATAATGGCAAGAATGAACTTAAAAATAAAAGCATTTTATGTACCCTATTATTTCACCTTTATGAACGGATCTATGTATTTGGGGCTTCTTAGAATCCTTCGATCGCAACAATCCGGAATTTGGGAAAAAGCGGTTAGAAAGTAAATTGTTTAAAAAAGTTTGTCAAAAGTTTTTAGAATATGAAATTTTATTATAGTTTTACGCCCATAATAGTCCACATAGTATAAAATTTACATTTATCTGTAAATAATATCCTTCTCAAAAACCACATACTTTTCCTTCAATATCTGTTGTAGAATCTATAGCTACGAATTACCCTTATTGCCAAATCCGTGACAAACCGGCGGCGATTTTGCCGGTTAACCTTTTGAAAAAATTGATCACAACAGATGAAAAAGAGCATTTTAACAATCGAAAACAGTAATGCACTCAGTTACGTTATTAATTCCGTTTTGGAAGATTATGCCGTAACCAATGTAGCCTCAACAGCAGATGCGGTAGAACACCTACATAATGAAAACACAAATGATCTAATTATTTTGGATATTGATAAGGACGCAAACAACCTCGACCTGCTTGAACATATTTCTTCAAGCAGTGTGTTAGGCTCAATTCCAACAGTGATAATCTCAGATTCTGATAATCCTTCTTTGAAAAATAAAACGGCTGAATTGGGAGCATCTCTCTTTCTTACAAAGCCATTTGATCCAGTTTTTCTATCAGATAAAGTTAAAGACCTAATTTATGCTAAGGGTGAAGAACCTGTACGCAAACGTAAAACAGTCTTTAACCTTAACATTTTCTAAAGAAAGTGGTTGGTGAAAAATCAATTTACCGTTTTTATTAAACCTCAAACCTCGGGTTATGCTTACCAATGTAATTAACAAAGATTCGGAGGAGGTGCTTTTACAGCAAGACAATGTTCCTGCTATGCTTTTTATTGAGCAAAAAGATAAACCCCTCGAACATTACCACCAGCTATTTAGTGAGTCCTTCTATGTTTCATCTTTTCAGGAAGCAATGGTTCTATTAAAAAAGATGGAAATTTTATCAGCACTGCCTGAAATGATTATCATTGATATCCCCTTTCAAAAGAATGAGCTTTTTATTTTTAGAAATTGGATGAAAGATAATCTGGAAGCTTTCATTCCCACCGTTTACAACATCAAACATTTAAATAATGATGATGCCATACTCGTTTTTAAAAACAGAATGGTTCATGATGTAATAAACGTATCGGTTCATTATAACACCTTAGCTGAGAAAGCCAGGTTTTTGAAAAAGTCCTGGAATCAAAGCCCGAACGAAAAAAGAAAAAGAAAACCACTCCTTGATCCAAATTGCAAATTTTGCTTTTCAAAACGCATTATAGACGTTGTACTTTCCTTTATTGCAATTATTTTATTCCTACCCGTATTTATTGTCATTGCCATTATTATCAAATTTGAATCAAAAGGTCCTATTATTTACAAATCAAAGCGTGCAGGGAAAGGATTTAAAGTATTCAACTTCTTAAAATTTCGTACGATGGTAATTGATGCTGACAAAAAATTAGCACACCTATCAGGAAAGAATCAATACCACAATACGCAAGGCCCTTCTTTTTTCAAAATAAAGGACGATCCCAGAATTACCCGGTTTGGTAAATTTTTACGTAATTCAAGCCTTGATGAATTACCGCAGTTATTTAATGTATTGAAAGGTGACATGAGTATTGTGGGAAACAGACCATTACCTCTTTATGAAGCCAACTCACTCACTACTGATGAATGGGCTGAGCGGTTCATGGCTCCTGCAGGCATTACCGGATTATGGCAAATCTCAAAACGCGGCAATGAAGAAATGAGCAGTGAGGAACGGGTGCTTCTTGATATTTCTTATGCCCGTAACCGTTCACTTTCCGGTGATTTAAAAATTATGTTGAAAACACCTTCTGCTCTTTTACAAAAAACAAATGTTTAACCTTTTCATGCTTTTTTATTAAAATATCATGAAGGACACGCCGCTGGTTTCGATAATAACACTAAATTATAACCAGGCAGACGTAACCATTGAGTTTTTGAAAAGTACACAAAACCTGATTTATACTCATTTCGAAATTCTTGTTTGTGACATGAATTCGATTGAAAGTCCTGCTGACAAAATCCAATCATTAAACCTTCCTAACACAACGGTATTACTTAGTGATACCAACCTCGGTTTTGCCGCAGGCAATAATTGGGGAATGAGGCATGCAAAAGGGGATTACTTCTTTATTGTTAACAATGATACAGAAGTAACTCCTTCTTTGCTGAACGATTTACTGGAACCATTTTCTAAAGACCCTTCAATTGGAGTTACATGCCCAAAAATTCGGTTTTTTCAAAACCCGGATATCATTCAATACACAGGCTTTACCAAAATGAAGCCCATTTCAGGGAAAACACACAGCATAGGTTGGGGAGAAAAAGATACAGGTCAATACAACCTCAGTGGCTATACTTACGGCGCACATGGATGTGCCATGATGGTAAAACGTGATGTAACCGAGAGAATAGGTATGTTTCCCGAAAAATTCTTTTTATACTACGAAGAATGGGATTGGAGTGAACGTATTCGAAAGGCAGGATTTAATATCTATTATCAGGCAGATGCACTAATCTATCATAAAGAATCATTGAGTGTAGGAAAAAATAATCCACTCAAGGTATATTACCTAACTCGTAACAGAATTCTGTTTATGCGTAGAAACAGACCTCCCCTTTCACTATTGGCTTTTTATTTATATTTTACACTATTCACTATTCCAAAAAATATTATTGCGTATTTACTAAAGGGAGAATTTGACTATTTAAAAGCATTTATAAAAGGAATAGGTTGGAACTTGAGAAATAATAAAAAATCACCTGTATAACCCTTTAAAAAAGTGAGTTTACGGGCCTTTTTAAAATACCTAAAAGAAAAAATATACATTGCCCAATTTTATTAATTAGTATTGGTATTATAGAATAGAAACTAAAATAAAATGGTGCCCCATTCGTTTAATAACTATATTTCACACTAAACCGTATCAACATCCAACAGTTTTTCCATATTGCCTGGTTAGTTATCCAAATTGTAGTGGCTATCATTTTCATTTTCCCCATTATTTCCTGGCTTATTTATTCATTGTTACCAAAGGAGAAATATCATCAAACTATAAAAAATGTGGAGAATGATTTTGGAATAATTGTAACTGCATATCAATATACAGATAATCTTCCCAATGCCATAGATTCATTACTTAACATGAAGTATCAAAATTTTATGGTGTATGTAGTTTGTGATAATTGTCCACCTTTTTCCTATCGTGAAAATGATGAACGTGTGGTGATTTTACATCCCCCGGAAATTTTTACGAATCAGGTGAAATCTCATTTTTATGCAATAGAAAAATTTAAACGGCAGCACAACCGGATTGTAATAATTGACAGTGATAATTTAGTTGATCCTAATTTTTTAAATGAATTAATACCTTGGTTTAATAGAGGATATGAAGCAGTACAAGGAGTGCGCACAGCTAAAAACATAAATACCACACTTGCCTGTTTAGATGCAATTGGAGAATTATACTATTTATACTATGACAGGATAATATTATTTGGAATAAAATCCTCATCTATGCTTTCAGGCTCCGGCATGGCATTCACCACATTATTGTATCACGAATGTTTAGGCAATTATAACCAAACTGGTGCCGGATTTGATAAAGTGCTACAATTTAATCTGCTATCAAGAAACAAACGCATTGCCTTTGCCAAAGAGGCTATTGTGTATGATGAAAAGACAGCACATTCGGATCAATTAATAAAGCAACGTGCGCGATGGAATAATACCTGGTTTAAATACTTCCCCTATTCTTTAAAATTGTTAATGAAAGGGATAACTAATTTTAGTATAAACCAATTACTATACGGTTTTATTTTATTTAGGCCTCCGTTATTTATATTACTTGGTATTACCTCATTAATCATTATAATCAACTTTTTAATTTTTCCGCTGTACAACTTGTACTGGTTTATTGCCTGTATTTTATTTCTTTCAGGGTTTTTACTGGCACTAAAGCAATTAAAAGCACCAGCCAAATATTATAAAGCTTTATTCATCGCACCTAAGTTTATATTTTTACAGGTGCTTTCGTTATTTAAAGCAAGGAAAGCCAATCAATACTCGGTTGCCACCGAGCACCGTTTTCACAAACCCAAAGAAGAAATTGAAAAATAAAAATTTCAATAAAAGGTATATCCCAATCTGCTAAAATGAATTCAAAACAGGCCCTAATTAGACAGGAGCGTCCTTTATGTTATTAACGCTGCAAGTTTTCTTTTCGACACTTTATATTAATGCTTGCTTACAAAGCATTATGTGATTTAGAATATACCTGCAAAAAGCAAATTACTCAAACACGTTTATGTTTTCTAAACACAAACAAACACTATTTGTTTATTATAAAACGGAAGGAAGGTTGATAAACTACTTCTTATTAAATGCAAATAACGGATACTCCCCTTTTAAGCCGCAAAGCTCAGGTTTACGCTCTTCTCTTTCATAAATTTTTTGAAGCCATTTCTTCCCATTCATATTCTCATGAAGATAAGTTTTCATAAATGGAACGCTAACTGATCTCCACACTTTTAACTCAAAAGGAACAGGAAGATGCTTTTTAAAATATTCATAAGGGTGAGCATGAAAATATAACATCTTGGCGGGAGCTCCCTTCCCTGAAATTTTTGAGGTTGCCTTTTTAATTTTATTTCCAATATACTGAAGGCCTCTAAACGGAAGCAATGACAGGTTCATCCACGGAGAATGTTTATACCAATCATATACCACCACTCCTTTACCTCCCTGTATCAATATTCGATATAGTTCCGTAATAGCCTTAAGCTGTTCATCTTTAGGAATATGATAAATGGTATTTAATGACACAAACCCATCTACCCTGTTATCTTTAATTGGTAGATTGGTCATATCACATAGCAAGCATATTGCTTTATCTCCTAATTTCTTTTTACACTCACGCAAACCGGTAAACGAAAGGTCTACACAAATCCGATAGGTATAATTTGCAGAATATTGAAGATAATCTTCAAACTGCAAAGCTCCTGAGGCAGCATCTACCATATACGTACCGGATGGTAATAAATAGCGGCTCACCCTATCATGGCACTTTTTAATATACTCCTGAGCAAAAGGTCTCAAATCTTCAAAAATATCAGCATCTTCATAATCTCCTTTCGAGGTGGTATGCCAGCCTCGGTTGTCATAAAAATTTTTAACTAATTTCTTATCGTCACTCAATGTATCACCCAAAATCTTTTCTCTATTATCTACCAAGGCTAAATCAGGAAGTAAGAGAACAATATCATCCACAATGGGGTAATAATAATTTCCGGAAGCATTAATCAAGCACACTTCAATAGTATCTTTCATTTGCTTTCCATCTACCTGCCAAACATTATTATTTTCAATTCTTCTATTCAGCGAAACAATGTCCATATCCGATAACAACCTGATATCTTCGCCCGTTATCGGGCATTTCAAAATCTCAATCCATTCCATGCTAGATATTTTTTAGCAATTAATTACAAATAAAAATAATAATAATCTATGTAGGTATCAAGTTATTTAAAATTCCATAACTAATTTCAATTATGGTATTATCTCATTTTATAATCAAACGTATAATAATTGTTATAAACGTCTTAGCTGCTATTTTATTATTAATCGCGGGATATTCCTATTTACTCAACCCGGCATCCTGGTGGCTATTGGCAATGGCCGGATTGATTTTTCCAGTTATTTATTTTGGAAACTTTTTACTTATGTGTGTAACGATACTAATAAATAAAAAGGCGGCATTAATAACCTTAGTGGCTTTATTAATCACCATTCCTACTTTTTTAAAATGCTTTTCTTTTGGTAGTAATGAAGCTTTTAACCAAGCCAAACCAACCAATCAACTTAGGGTAGTATCTTGGAATGTTGGTCTTATGAACTTAAACGCACGAGATACTCAGGTTGCTATAAAACAAAACCTTGAGATTTTAAATGCACTAAAGGAAACGGATGCTGATGTAATTTGCTTACAGGAATTCTTAACCTCACTTGTTCCCAACGGGCATTACAATTTTTTAGATTCAATTAAAAGAACACAAAACTATCCTTACCACTTTTATGCAGTTGATTACGATGTGTATGAGGGCTTCTTTGTAAGTGGCACGCTCATCCTAAGCAGATTTCCTCTTTTGGAAAAAGATAAAATGGCATTCAAGGGCCCGTTCAGAGGCAGCTTAGTAAGTGCTGATATTTTATTTGAAGGGAAAAAGATAAATCTGCTTTCATCCAGATTACAGAGTTTAAATTTTAAGCGAGATGAATATGCCATCTTCAGTAATCTAAAGAAAGGAAAGGCAGATGCGTGGAAAGGAAGTGGCACAATGATGCGTAAAATTAAATATGCATATTCCCAGCGCTTTCATCAGGTAAGCATGATAAAAGAAATGGAAAAGAAAGAAATTGCGCAAATATTTACCGGAGACTTAAATGACGTACCGGGAAGCTATGCATACGCACAAATTAAAGGAGATATGAATGATGCATGGTTAGATAAAGGATTTGGCATCGGAAGAACTTTTAGCAGAATCTCACCCACTTTACGAATAGATTATATTTTTTACAACAAACATCTTATAGCTACCCAAACAAAACGAATCATAACAAAAAAAGGAAGTGATCATTATGGCTTGGTAACTGATTTTAAGCTTAGGTAGAATTAAAACAATAATACTGCTAAATAACTTTTTCTTAAAAAATGAAGATGTTTGTTTAATTTTAAAAGTATAACTCCAAAAACGCTTTTAACACCTTGGGCCATTTGCCAAAACTTGTAATAGACCTTGCCCTCATTTTAATAACAGGTGCTATCACTACGCTAATATTCAGACGTATAAAACAGCCATTGGTTTTAGGATATATCATTGCCGGTTTTTTGGTGGGGCCACATTTTAAAGCATTACCCTCTATTACCGACATTGACAACGTAGAGACCCTTGCGCAGATAGGTGTTATTTTTCTGTTATTTAGTTTGGGCCTGGAATTTAGTTTTAAAAAGCTTATGCGTGTAGGCGGAGAGGCTTCTATTACTGCAATTGTAGAAATTATCTTTATTTTTTTAGCGGGGGCTTTATGTGGAAAAGCATTGGGTTGGAGTACCATGGATAGCCTCTTTCTTGGTGGTATGCTAGCCAGTTCTTCAACTACCATTATTATTAAAGCCTTTGAGGAGTTAGGCATAAAAACCAAGCACTATGCCCGAATCGTGTTTGGCGTATTGGTGGTGGAGGATATTGTAGTAATTGTATTAATGGTCTTGCTTTCTACCATCGCAGTTACACAGCAAATTGAAGGTGGACAAATTTTGTTTACTATATTAAAATTAATTTTCTTTCTCATTGTTTGGTTTTTGGCGGGTATCTTTTTAATTCCAACCTTTTTAAAACGTGCTAAACCATTATTAGATGAAGAAACCCTGCTTGTTTTAGCCATAGGATTGTGTTTAGGAATGGTTGTTTTGGCTACCCAGGTAGGCTTTTCTGCTGAATTGGGTGCTTTTATTATGGGCTCAATTATTGCAGAAACTACGGCAGCAGAACGAGTAGAGCATGTTATTAAACCGGTAAAGGATTTGTTTGGTGCAGTTTTCTTTATTTCAGTCGGGATGATGATTAATCCGCAAGAAATTTTTGATTATCGTTGGGCTGTGCTCATCGTAACGCTTATCACCTTATTTGGAAAATTATTCAGCACCACCCTTGGAGCTCTTTTATCAGGGCAACCATTAAAACAGTCTATTGAAGTAGGTATGAGTATGGCACAAATAGGAGAATTCGCATTTATAGTTGCAGCCTTAGGCCTTTCATTGGGAGTAATATCTGATTTCCTATTTCCGGTTGCAGTGGGTGCATCTGCCATTACCACCTTCACCACTCCATATATGATAAAATATGCAGACAAAATGTATGAAGTGGTTATAAAAGTGGTTCCTGAGAAATGGGTTAAGCGACTAAACACTTATTCAAACAGATCTCAAGCTATTCAGGCAGAAAGCAATTGGCGAATTGTAATCCGCTCCTACCTGAGAATAATGAGTATTAATGGAACTATTTTATTGGGCATTGCATTGCTTTCGTTCCGTGTACTTAGGCCATACCTTCAATTAAGCATTGAAGATGCCTTAACGGGAAATATTATTGGTCTTCTTATTGTCCTTGTTCTTTCCTCTCCATTTTTATGGGCTTTCATGTCGCGAAAGCCGGATAATTCAGCTTATAAGGAACTTTGGCTACATCGAGATTATAACCATGGGCCGCTTGTTACAATTGAAGTGTTAAGGATTATTTTAGGATTCATCATTATCGGATTTTGGCTGGATGTTTTCTTCAACACTCGCATTGCTATTTTTGTTGGGATACCCATCATCTTTGTTTTGTTATTTTTATTTTCAAAAAGAATTCAAAAATTTTACAAGCGCCTCGAAGGAAGATTTATTTCTAATCTTAGGGCAAGAGAACAACGAGAGAGAGAAACCAGTATTGCAGAAAGTGTAATGAGCAAGGATGGAGTATATGCTGATCTCTCCCCCTATGATGCACATGTAATAGATTTAAAAGTGCCGGCAAATCCGATTTATGCAAAATCAACATTATTTGATCTGGAATGGCGTGAAAAATATGGAGTTAATGTTGTTTATATTCAACGTGGTGAGAAACTAATCCCAGCTCCAACACGTAATGAAGTAATCCTCCCCCATGACAAAGTTGGGCTATTGGCCTCCGATGAACAACTTCAATTATTCCTACCTTATTTTAACACCTCAGAAGAAGCAGAGCCATCCGGCACCACTACACACGATATTGCATTAGAAAAAATAGTAGTAAACGAACAGAATTGCCTTAAAGGCCATACTATTCGCAGCTCTGGAATTCGTGAACATACCAGCGGATTAGTGGTTGGAATACAACGTGCTAATCAACGAATTCTCAACCCTGAATCAACTATCGTTTTTCAAAGAGACGATATTGTTTGGATTGTTGGAGATTGGAGAAAAATTCGCAGTTTTAAAGCAGAAAGAAAAATAGATAAATAATCTCCGTATTTCATTTCTCTACTAATGTTATTTTTGTTATTTTGACCTAAATTTTTAAAAATATATTTCAAAAAAGAAGTTTTTTTGAAAACCCACCTGAGCTGAAATACCAAAACTTAAAAGCATGGAAGCACAAAAAGTTGATATGTTCCTTATGTCTAACGGTAAATTTTTTGAAATACACCAACTCGCACCAATCAGAGACCGTTTGCTTCAGTTGGATGAATCCAGATGGCCAATCTTGCAAACGCTGCAGTTTAAAGATCCAACCACTATTCTCATTGTATCGTTACTGGCAGGAAGCCTTGGAATTGATCGCTTTCTAATAGGTGACACAGGCCTTGGTGTGGGGAAATTAATTACTTGTGGCGGATTGGGAGTTTGGACAATTATTGATTGGTTTATGATTATGGGACATACACGTGAAAAAAATATGAATACATTAATGCAGGTATTAATGTAATGACCACTTCAAGAAATAAATTATATGGATGGCTATTGTTTTTTTCGGCCATCGGCTATCTGTGGGTATTTTATAACCTGTTATTTGCTCCTGCTGATGGCGGAGCAACGCTGTGTTTATTCAAAACCATTACACACCTTCCTTGCCCATCTTGTGGCGTTACCAGAACCATTTGCTCACTAATTCACCAAGAAGAAAGCATCGGTAGCGTTATAAACCCATTAGGCATTTTGGTTGCAGTAATGATGCTAATTGTTCCATTATGGATTCTTATAGATTTACTAATTAAAAAGGAATCATTTTATAATCAATATATTAATATCGAAAACTTTTTACAAAAACGGCCTATTGCTATTTCTTCTATTCTTTTGATAACCTTTGTTTGGATTTGGAATATTGTAAAAGGACTATAATGCAGGCTAAACCATTTGTTTACATACCCGGCGAACACGAAGCAGAAAAGGCATCAAACAGCTATTTAATGTCACTCATTGCTATTTTAGCCGGATTACCCCTTCCAATAATTAATTTACTGGCCACACTTGCCTTTTTTATCGGAAACAGAAAAGGAACCTATTTTGTAAGATGGCATTGTACGCAAGCACTCCTATCTCAATTATCTCTGCTTTTTATAAACAGCTTTGGATTTTGGTGGACAGTATCCATTATTTTTTCATCTGAAAAAATTACTAACCATTATTTAGCGTATATTTTTTGCGTGATTATTTTTAATGTAGCTGATTTTTTCGCTACCATCTTTACAGCTATTAAAACCAGAAAAGGATTACATATAGAATGGTTCTTTTTTGGTGCACTTACTAATTTAATTTGCAGGCCCAAAAAATGAAAAAGATTGTAATACAAGGACTCATTTTAATGGCTGTCTTTTGCTCTACCTTTCTCGTCTTACGTCAATTAGACTGGATGAAATTATTTAAAGTAGAAAACTATACGCAAAAGACAGAAAAAAAGTTGGGTGAACAATTATGGAAGATTTATAAAGATGGCGCAGAAGAATCAACTGACACCTTGTTGATAAATGTTATTGATACCATTACAAATAAACTGTGTGCCAGAAATAATATTAATAAATCAGATATAAAAGTTCACTTGCTCATTAAAGATGAAGTAAATGCCTTTGCATTGCCGGGAGGGCACCTCATCATTTATACAGGACTAATTAATGATTGTGATAATCAGGAACAACTAATTGGTGTACTGGGGCATGAAATTGCACACATACAGCTTAATCACGTAATGGAAAAACTAATAAAGGAAGTGGGCCTATCGGCAATTATTTCTATTACCGCTGGAAGCGGTGGTGATATTTTAAGACAAGTAGCTAAAATGTTGTCCTCTACTGCTTTTGATAGAAGGCTTGAAAGGGAAGCGGATCTTAAATCAGTTGATTATATGATTAATGCAGGAATTAACCCTAAGCCATTCGCTAATTTCCTTTCGAAAATGGCAGAAAAAAAACCTGATAAAATAAAATACTTTTCCTGGATAAACACACATCCGGATTCTCAGGATAGAGCAAATTATATTCTTGACTACCTAAAAGTGAAAACAATAAAGAACGAACAGATTATTTCATCATCTATTTGGGATAAAATAAAGATGAATGAAAAAGATACAAATTAATATATTCATCCACTTCTGCTAATATTTTAATAAACTCCTTTTCTTTAATAAAAAGAAAACAAGGGTATATGCCTGCACAATCAAATTACTATCAAAAAAAATCCCTCCCGAATAAATCGGAAGGGATTGAACTCTACTATTTGATTGCTCGTTAAAGCTTAATCAACTTTTGAATGCTACGATTCTTACCCTGACTAACTTCAATCATATATGCACCCGGCTGAAGTTTGGTACCTATTGATTTAAAATCACCAGAGAATGTTTGAACACGTTCTATTTCTCTACCTTGTACATCAAGGATACGAACTACAACCTTGCTGCTTTTATCCCCTGTATTTACTTTCATCCTAAAATCACTTACAGTAGGATTGGGATAAATTTGCACACTAAACATATCAGCATTAAGTTCATTTCCTCCATTTACAAATGGGGTTGTTGTTTTGTTTCCAATCGGGCATTCAGGCAACTTAACTTTTACCGTTCTTGTTGGGCTGATTCCACAATTATTAGTTGTTTGAACTACAACTTCACCATTAATAGCGTCGCTTATATAAGAAACCGTAATACTACTTGTGCCATCACCATCAGTAATAGTACCTCCGGAAGGAATAGACCAGTTCACCCATGTAGTTTGTATCGGTAAACTGGAAAGAGAGTAGGTAAACTCACGATTAGGACACTCCTCAGTATTTTCAACATCTATTGCACTTGGAGCGCCGGGATATAATGGAGCCACCATTAGTGATCTTGGTCCACTTGTTCCACAACCATTGGTAGCAGTTACATTAATAGATCCGCCTGCATATCCATTGGGATAGAGGAATGAAATTGCATGAGTGCCTTGTCCCACAACATTCAAAGCGCCAGATGGTAATGTCCAGGTGTAAGAGCTAACATTTGCCTCTTGGTCTACAGAATAACCTGCATCTGTGCCATTTGGTGCAATAAACTCACAAACATTACTTGGTCCTGAAATAAGTGAAGGAACAGACGGGTTCTTCCTCTCCACATACAAAGACCGACCAGCAATTGAGCCACAATCATTATAAGACTTCACCATAACATAACTTGAAGTAAACCCTGATTGGAAAGTAATTTCAACAATAGTATCATTTACTCCAGATCCATTAGGATGGGTTATGGTTGTAGTACCACCTTGAGCAGACCAAATATAACCGGTAGCAGCAATAACCTTTGGAACTTTATAAATTATAGGAGTGTTTGTACCAATTACTGCACACACATCATTCGAACTTGCTTGAATTGGGTCAGGTGTTCCTGAATACTGAGTAAGCAAGTAAAATATTTTGCGTGTACCATTTCCACAATCATTAAACGGTGTAATTCTAATTTGTTTATTTGGTTGACCTTGAAATGCTGCATTGAAAGTTACAGTAATGTAATCATACCCGTTTCCACCCTGAATTAAATTTACATTGGGTGGTAATTGCCAAGTAAATCCTGATGCATCTAATGATGTGGCGGTATAAGTTATTTGTTCATTTGTGCCTAAATAAGGACAAACATTCTTAGGCCCTACCAAATCCAAATCAACTGGTGGAGTACACACCAAATTACAAACAGATACAGGCTGGAACCCGATCACTCCCGGTTGATTATCTACACCATCAGTACGCCACGGAGTAAAGTTTAGTGCCGCACCAACTTCTCCACTACCATTAGGAACACCCCACCAGTTACACTGGAAATTTTGCGTTTGTGTACCTGTGCCTTCCAAATAAACATTTGATACTGAATTATCAAAGATAGCATTGTCATTGGCTGCAAAATTGAGTGTATATCCTGCTTCAGCTTCTAAATCAAATCCGTAAGAAAATCCTTTAACGTAGTTATTCAAAAACTTCGTTTGATTATTAGAGGAACCAAAACCGAACATATTGGTTGTACCATACATGCCTACCACGCTATTAGGATTACTTTGTCCATCAACTAAATTTTCTTTAAAGGTTGTTTCACCATTTGGCCCACCCGATCCTGCAGAAGCCATACCAACATACACATTACTAACAGTGTTTCCCTGAACAAGAACTTTATGATAAGGAACAAATACCCAAATGCCCCATCCACCAGCTGTACTATTCATAACCGTATTACCAATAATAGTATCAGCCACACCTCCACTACCGCCATTATTATCTGTATGAATTCCACTTGCTGAATTGCTTACAGTATTATTTAAGAAATGGATACCCTTTGACTGGTTCGCTGCAATAGCATCCGAAGAATTAGTTACAGTATTGTTACTATACACACCGGAACTTCCAAAGCTAAACATGGCAATTGAACCTGGATCTGCCTGTACATTGCTTACTTGATTGTCATGGAAATTAAATGTGGGCCCTAACGCCTGATATATACCTCTTAAAAAGATATTTTTCACCTCTGTAAATGCCACTTCCAAATTTCCAAAATTACCAATGTTATAATTGGTAATAATACCATTGCGTGCATCAATATTTGCCCCTCCAACATTTTCAAGACTTGTTAAATTAGGATTATCCCCGTCAATAGTTAAATTTTTAATAGTGACGTTGTTGGCTTCCACTGCAATGACATTTGTACCGCCCCACGACCCACCACCTGTATTAGGATTAGACGTTGCAGGATGGATAATTGTTATACCTATTCCCTGACCTTGAATAGTAAGTTCCTTATTCACTACTAAATCTTCTGCAAAAGTTCCACTACTAATTAAAATAGTATGGCCATTAACAGTTTGAGCATCGTTAATAGCAGCTTGAATAGAACAGAAAGATTTCCCTGTTGTGGTATTTGTGGCCATACCACCTGTTACATTACCCACATCTCTTGTATCCACTCCATTTGAAGAAAAAGTATTGTTGGTTACCGTAACACCACAGGTGATAGGTGAATTCCCTCTACCAAAATAATTATCAGAAACATTATTTTGATTTCCATCTCCGGGATAGGGTGTATGACCCATCTGACGTTGAATACCCACATCATTAGATTGTACATCATTACCAGTTACTGTATGGTTTGAGCCTTCAACAACAATACCAAATCCATCACTTGTACTGGGTTGTTGGTATCCAGACACTGTATTATTTTCTACCCATACTCCTGTTGGGACATCCACGTTTCCGGGTAATACACCTCTACGATAAACTGATATTCCCGCAATATCTCTTAGTTCACCTCCAATAGGATTAGAACGATTTACGGTATTACCACTTACCACAATTTTACCTGCACCACTATTAGCTCCTGTACCATTAGGATTTTTAATTTCAATACCAAAGCGACCATTATTAGAAACCGTATTACCACTAATTAAATTTTCACCAGGCCCTTCTAATCCTGTTAGTCCAAAACCATTATCACCATTATCATGTACATTGTTATTAGACATAGTAACGCCTGTTGCTGTGCCATCTTGTAATTCGATACCACAGCAGTTGTTATTATATATATCACTATTGGTTATGGTAATATTCTTTTTTAACCCATTCCAAATAACAATGCCGCGAGCAACACCAAATGCATTAGTATGGCCAAATACTTCCAGGTCGTTCAACAACACACCATCAACCGGACCGTTGGCATAAAAACCACTACCTCCAATATTATTTTTTATTGTACAATGCTCTACTTCAATGCCATCATTTCCGCCCTCTGCATAAATTCCCGCATACTGATTTGGACTGTTTCCGGCATGATTTTGAATAGTAAAATTATTAATAACTACATTTTTCACTCCACTACTAATCTTGATTCCAGAGCCATTACCTAAACTTGTTCCATCAATAATACATCCTGATTCACTGGTGCCTATAAGTGATAAAGATTTTGAAATAGTTACCTTTTCATTAAATGTGCCATCAGCCACCTCAATCGTTTCATTTGCATTAGCTGCTGTAACTGCTGCCTGAATAGTTCCATAATAAGTATTTTGATCTAAATTATGCACCGGTAGAATAAATATAGCAAGGCCAAGGCATCCTGCGTCAGGATGATGAAATATGCGCGACTCTAATGTACTTTTTTCACCAAGGTTCATTGAAGTAGGTAATTTTAATCCACTACCTACATCAAACTTATTATTCTTTACATCCACATCAGTGCTCCAACATGCCATCGTGGTGATAGCATTAGGGCCTGCTCCAATTAAGCTATTATAATTAGGAAATGATGAGCCACTACTTGCACCTGTTGAATTACTTAAAAGAACATAATTCGCAATATTATCATTAAACGAATTTTCATTACCCGATGTTCCAATAGTGAAAGTACCAAAAATTCCAGGAGCATCATCATGGTTTAAAAAGGCTAATGCGGTTCCACCAAGAGTACCAGAATTATTAAAAGTATTATTAGTTAATGTGGCTGAGTTTACTACCTGAACAATCAGATTTGAGTTAGAGGAAATAGATTTGGTATTTATAGTAACCAAATGATAAGTAGTGGAATTAGCTACAGGTGAAAATGAATTTCCATCAAGGGTTACGTTATTATAATTAGATAAATTAACGCCCCAATCTACAGCAGTAAATGTATTCCCACTTACAATCGTTGTTTTGCCATTATAATTATTTTGTAAACGGAGTAATGGGCTCCCTGCTGCAGCTATATTTGCCATAGTACCATCAAACGTATTATTAGAAATAGTTAGCGTTCCTGCACCAGCATTCATATCATCCACTTCCATTCCGCCTCCATTAAATGTATTACCCGTGATGAGGTTATTCCCATTGTTGGAAAACCTTAAGAGAATATCATGATTTATTGTTCCTAAAAGATTACCGGTAGCCGTTACACCTGATTCATCTGTTGCCAAGCCCGCACGAAAAAAGCTTGAAGGAGATGTTCCGTTAATAATGTTACCCGTAAATACAATTGAATTAACACCACCGGTAGCAACACGATAGTTAGTAGAGCCAGCGTAGTTAATACTTACTGCATTACGATCACCATAAGATCCGGCAGGAGTTCCATAAGCTGATATGGTATTATTAGTTACGCTTATATTATCCAATGATGCTGCACTTGCAATAATCGCACTCCTTAATTTGGAAAGATCCACATTAAAATACATATCCGAAACTCCTGCACCGTCAACGGATACATCAAAAAGGGTTGGCTTTCCGCCTACAGTTCCGGTGTAATTTACTTCTGATTTAGTTCCCCCGGCTCCCGTTATCTGTACCACTTTGTTTACTAATACTTGTTCATTGTAGATACCTGTTTCTACAAAAACAGTGCTTCCTGAAGGCACTGTGTTAATAGCGTGTTGAATAGTTGCAAACGGAGCTGCAAGAGTACCAGGATTAGCATCACTGCCAACACCGGCTCCAAATACATCCCCACTTAAGCTGGCATCATTCACATAATAATTCTGTGAATGCGCAACTTCACTAAACAACACACAAAAGCAAATCAATAGAACACTATTGACTGCTTTAATAAGAAAGTTGTTCAAAATTTTCATTGTTTACATGTTAAAGGTTAAAAAATTAGTTATTCTTAGATAGAACTAAGTATTAACATTTCAATGAAGTTCAGAGGAAGGTGTTGAGAGGTTATGCCCTTTATAAAAAAGCAGCTAAAACTTAAATAGGATTGGATGTATTACAATTCAAATATATTAAGTTTGATTTAATGTGCAATAAATTATTTTTACGGTAGTTGCATATTAGCAATAAATTGCCTATTTGCTATTTTATATGACTGATGGTAATGAATTAAAATCAGCCAATTAAAGATTTCTATTCCCATCATACACACTATGCATAAATAAGTGAAATCCTGAAATCAAAAACAGATAGAAAAGAGATGGAAGAATAATTCGTTTTAAAATAGTTAACTACATTTTTCAATTATACTTAGATAGGTTTATGATTCATTCTTCAACGGCTGAATTAAGTTTATAATACCATGGTTAATAGAAGATGCTCTTTCAAAAATTTGAGATAGCCCCTTTTTTGCGGACCGGACGGGACTCGAACCCGGGAGCCTATGATTGAAAAAGATGAATGATGTTCTTTTGAGAATTTAAAAGAGATATTATTCGTTCAGTTGTTGCTTTCTTCAAATTCTTTTCCCTTATCAAAGCCAGTCTTTTTGATTTCATTTCCTCCACATAAACGAGCTTCCAAGGTCTTTTAAAAGAGGTGTAATGCGCTTCTCCATTATTGTGTTGTTGGAGTCTTGCAAAAGGATTTTCACTAAAGCCTTTGTAATAGGATTTATCTTTTAAACTTTGAATAATGTAAACATAAAAGGGCATAAACTAGAAAGCCCTTACAACTTGAAAGGGCTTTTTGCGGACCGGACGGGACTCGAACCCGTCCCCACAGTATTGTGGGGATGACAGGGAGCCTATGATTGAAAAAGATGAATGATGTTCTTTTGAGAATTTAAAAGAGCTATTATTCGCTCAGTTGTTGCTTTCTTCAAATTCTTTTCTCTTATCAAAGCCAGTCTCTTTGATTCCATCTCCTCCACGTAAACGAGTTTCCAAGGTCCTTTAAAAGAGGTGTAATGCGCTTCTCCATTATTGTGTTGTTGGAGTCTTGCAAAAGGATTTTCACTAAAGCCTTTGTAATAGGATTTATCTTTTAAACTTTGAATAATGTAAACATAAAAGGCCATAAACTAAAAGAGGCTGTCTCAAAAGGGGCAGCCTCTTTATCAGGTTTAGAAAAACACCATTCTTAAAATGAACCTTGCAAAGCTTATTTAGAAATGGAGACCAATTTAGTTTCCTTTCCAAAGAGTGCTTCTACCTGAACCAGGTAAACGCCGCCTGAAAGTTCATTTGCGCGAATATCCTGTACACTGGCAGCGAATTTTCCATCAGGATATTTTCGGGTAAACAACATCCTACCTGCCATATCGAAAATAGCTATCGATTTAATTGTATTTTCCGGTTTACTCATTTTAATGGTAAAGAACCCGGGATTAGGATTGGGGAAAATATCGAAACCGGAACGCTGGTTCTTTGTAGCAATTGGAGAGGTAGTGGTAACAATAGCGCTATTCTCTTCACAAATTTGGATTAATTTGAAGTATTTTGATTCTTTGCCATAAGGCTTAGTTTCAAATGGGGGGCGTTGTATGCTTGTTCCATCACTATAATATTTTGCAAATAACTTTTTTTCATAAAGGAGCGGCTCAATACAACACCCTTTTCCATCTTTCAAATTGAGGTTTACCACAAAAATATCTGGCTGTTTTTTATACCAGTTATTAGTACCTGTTACCAACAGGTTATTATCCTTAAATAGAGAAAGATGATTGAAACGCACATCTTGATCTTTTAGGGTTTTCACTGCCCAAAGTACTTCCAAATTCTTATTCTTATTTGGCAAGCAGTTCAGTTTTAAAACCGTACCGTGGTTCATATTCAGATTTGCTGTTTGCTCAAACAGGTCGCCGGCTACCAACAAGGTATTATTTGTATATAGAATTTTATTAGCCACTGAGGCTTTGTAAGCAGGCACATACAAGCGGGAGGCATTAGTTTGAGAACAATCGCTTGTTTTCATTTCCGCAACATACAGGTGATACTCCTGATTTTTTAAACTGCCCGAAGCTCCAGCCATGTAAAAATAGGCCCCCTGGATGGCAATACCATTTGCCCATTCATCTGACTCTAATTCTCCCACAATTGCCATATTACTTGCCGGCGTAAAATTGGGATTTACCTTTAGCGCAATCATATCGCGATTACCATTACTATTTATATTATAGCCAACAATGATGAATTGGTTATGAGAATTGGGAATGATAGCCGCATCGGTAGAAATTTCATATCGGTCTTTACCTTTGGGTTTATATACTGCCACATCCTGCAAAACCCCATTTAAATTTAAACTCATGGCAAAAAGGTCGAAATTCTGATCATCGTGATTGTAATAATTGGTATGGCCTGTAATAAGGAGGTAAGAATCGTTGAGTTTAAGTATTTTACTTCCAATGTCCATTCCTGGTGTTCCATACCTTTTAGCCCAAAGGATGTTATGCGTGAGTTGGTTCAGGCAAACCAGCACAAGGTCGGCATTTTGGCTGGTAGCGGTGGTGGTTTTACCCAAGATATATACATTGGGGTAAACTTCCAGGGTTGAATAAACGGTGGCTAAATCAGGCAGTCCACCAATGGATTCATCTAAGAGATAATGGTAGTCGGAAGTAAAGTCGTCTTTCACATGGGCAAAGTACATATCCATGTTATTGGCACCGGCCATTTCGCCACCTACCAGGTACCCCTCCGATCTAAGTGGGATGATTACCTTACCCTCATCGCGGGTAGAATCTCTTGCAATAACATAGCAAAACTCATCGGTTTTGGAGCAGTTAACTTCAATATCTTTACAGATTTTGCAAGAAACCATCTGATTAGTAATAGGGTCAAAATATGCTATTTTGTAGCACACATGGTAGGCTCCATTGGGATAAGTAAAGTTTATAGTTTGTGCACCCGGGCAAAACATTTGTCCGTTATACCCCATATTCCAACAGTAAGATATATTCGTTCCATTAAAATTAGGTGGAAGTACAGCAGAGAAGGTGTAGTTACAGCCATCATTGGTGACCTTCAAATCAAAATCATCGCAGGTAAAGGTTTCGCAGCCGGTAACCGTAATGGTTTGGCAGGTGTCTTTACTTGTACCATTGGCACAGCAGTAATCATAGCAAATGGTATAGACGCCGTTTTGGTTGAAGCAGTGTTCAAAATTTGATACATTAGGATAACTGGCTATCAGGGTACCACTTGCATCGTAGATGGAGTAGCCGTATTGTTGGCAAACTGTACTATCTGGATTTGAGTCTACAAATTGATAACAACATGCAGATAATTGGCCTATAGTAAAAGAATGATCACAGATAGTGCATGGTGGTGTACAAAGGTCTGCATTAAAAGTCAATTGGGGAATTTGTCCATGCAAATCAAAGGAAGCATTACAGTAGTTAAAACAAGTAGCTATCAATTCTGGCACATTCCCATCAAATCCACAACCTGGAGAAAATATGGCATTGATTGTAATACTTTGATTTTGGTGAAGTTCAATCATGGTTCCAACATTTGAATCCCATAACCCTTGAGATCCTTGATCATAAAAGGCACCTGGGACATCTGTTGAATTAGCCGTGATATTAACAATACTTAAATTAGAAGGAAGATTACCAAATGAAATCAAATTTGGGTATATGCTTCCCTGCTCAATGGATTCAATAGTATAAGAAACAATAAAATCTTCACAAGTATTAAAATAGATTGGCCCTGATGCGGTTATATTAGCATTATAGGGAACTTTTTTTAAAATTAAGGATACTGGATTCTGATTGCACACAGAATCCAAACTATCTATCGAGGAAGGAAATCCACCACAATTCCACCCAAAAATTGCTGGTAGGGAAATTGAATCTTCTGACATGCAACCTGTAAATTCAGCACACAGGGTTCCTGAATATAAAGGATTCGTAACACCGTTTGTAATTGGATAGAGAGTGTCAATCATAAAAATTTCATTATTATAATTAACAGGAGCACCTCCAAAAGTCATTGACCAATTTCCAAGGAAACCTGAGTTGGGGGTTGTTAAATAAATAAATGGCGCTACTGTATGCAGGAGATCAGGATTAGGATTAAGGATATTGAAATTCCAACAAACAGTATTTGACCCTGCAATTGCCGTTGGGGGAGTGAAATTAATGCTCAAATTTGGATTTGGATGAACTAATGCAGGAATACCATAATATGAGCTAGTAATTGCATTTAAGCTTAATTCACAATCTGAGTCAGGAATCATGTTAGGAGCATGACATCCAGAAATAAAATTGGATGAATATTCCAAATCCAAGAATCCATTCAGGTTATCAGGTGAAGGATGATAGGCACAATCTACAGGTTCTAAATAAGCTATAATCATTTGGCTCAATTCTTCATCTCTAATCTTATGGATAATATTATCATTTTGGTTCACTTCATTTAGGCATTGCAAAACTGGCACTCCAATATTAGTCATTGAAGTAGTATAGGGATCAGTATCTCCGGGGACAGTGTTACTCGGTGTATTTGTAACCGGCATATCATCATTGTTTAATAAAACCGCATTTTGTATAGCAGAATTAAAGTTTAAGCCACCATATGATGCACCATTTGCCAAATACATTATTTTAACAACTTTCCAAAATTCCGGTATATCTAATTTCAATGAGTCATTCCCAACTTGTGGCGTTTTAAACTCAAAAGGATAAGTATCACCTGAACCAATAAGAACGCGAGTTGGATTAATAAATATCTTGGTACACCAGTTAGTGTCAGAAGGGAACATATCCCGCGTAATATAAGGTTGTGATACTGCATAAGTTGAATGAAAAAAATGCCTTCCACCAAAAGTTTCGCACCAAAAAATTACTCTGTCCTCAAATCCAGGATTAAATATCAAATTACCGTTATCATCTAAATAGCCATAAGGAGGTGGCGGTGGATTAGGATCACTAGGATCATCATCAGGAATTGCGATAACTTCATTAATTGTATTAGGCTTTTCTGGGACACTTCCAAATGCATTACTAGGTTGTGCAATGCCAGAAAGCCACATATTATTACGAATCTCAGAATCTCGCATGGTAGGACTTCCATATGGAGCCAAAAAATTTCCACATACTTTGTAGTTACAAACCAAGCGATAATTCTGTTGCACCTGGAATCCAGTAAATAAGTTTTGACCAGAACAATTGGCTATATTAATTAGGTCGTTAGCATGGAAAGTGAAAAAGTACTGACCATCATCGCCATAATCATTTCTGGTCACATAATTCGAAATATTATTTCCCGAAACATGGAAGGATAATAGAGTCTGAAAGTTTGAATTGGCATTTTCATAATACCCATTACATTCGCAACAAATAGCGCTTGGATCATTAGAAGGAGCATCAACATACAAAGTAAAATCTACAAGTTGCAAATCCATCAAGCTCATATTTGTCATAGACCTGTCAAGTTGCAAAACATCAAGCACTGCATTATTTCCACCTGACAACATATTTCCAGGATAACTATAGCCACCTGAACCCATATCTCCATCAAAGAAAAAAGCCAATAAGGTATCAGATACCATATCACCAAAATTAGAACTACTCAAATTTAATAGTGAATATTTGCTATAATTTGGTGTTATTGGAATACCAGAACCATCAGCCACCCTATCTCCATTTGCATCCTCTAATCCCAGTGAGGTACGTTTCATTTTATAATCAGAAACGATAATTCCCGGTGCTTTACAACCTGGACAATGAACATGAATTCCTCCATCCACCATTGATAAAGGGTACCAAACACAATTAGTACAATTTTGAAGATTACTACATGACCCGTCACACTGTGGATCAGAGCCGCAACACAAAGAAGGAAAGTTCAGACTATAACAGGATGGCTTATTAGGCAGCAGGTAGAACCTTACCCTATATCCGGAAAAAGGATTATTGCCACCAAAACAACAACTGGTAAGGCGAAAATCTATCCTCGCGTTATTAATGAACGACGAAAATGAATTATAACTAGAAAAATGTTCTAAATTAAAATAAAAAGTATAAGCATTTGAATCACAAGGTGAGCCTGATGCGTTAAAAACATCGTACGTCATCTTTGGCCAATCCTCAGCAAAATCATTTGAACGGAAAAGGACATTATTCAGATCTGCTGCAGTAATTCTTAATCCAGGTTCACATTCAATTACTACCCTCATCACACCATAAACAGGAGAAGAATTACTATACGATGATTGACCTAATATTCCACCAGAAGCATATACTGAAGGCATTAAGGCATTTGTTTTAACAAAAAAGTCTGCATGGCCACCATCGGCACCTGGGGGAGTACCAGGAGCGACTGACAAATCCGTGGTAGTAGGTAAAAAAACCAATCCTAACCTCATATCATGCCCGCTATTATAAGAAAATTCGCCTTCTTTTGAAATGTATTGGGCGTTTTGATAGAGGTGAGCATTACTTATTACTCTTACAGCAGGGTCTCCACATCCATTTTTTGCAGTAATTTGGAGTCTGTATTTATTGAAATAAAGCCTTTCATGCTGAAACATTAAATCTTCATCCTGCTGATTAATCTGACCACACTTAAGTGTTTTAAATGTTATTACAAAAAAATCACCTGGGTCGAGCTTTGAGACGGTTGCTTTATAAGAAGATATCATTTGCCCATTATAAAACCCGTTGGGATTGGTTAGTATATTAGTTACTCCTGGTGTAACTAAACAATCGGTACAGTTGGATGAAGGTAGGGGTTGGCCGCAAGGCAAATTAAAGGGGATTCCCGAATTATATGTACCTATAAAAATAGAATTTAAATCAATCAGGGTGAGCATACTAGATTGATTTCCAACTGGGGCACCCTGAATATAACTTAAATCAATTTCAAAATCATTCAGTACTTGCCCACCAATATTGGTCACTTTATATGTCCAAGAAACTTCTGTAGCAGGGCAGGAAACATCAACATTTTCATATGGGCAAATCCTCTCAATTTCAAATTGAGATAATCGTGAATCAGTAATTGCATAATTTTCCACATACTCTTTTTGGCAATGATCACATGATGAAGCATTTGAACCAGATGCTGCACAACGCCAATAAAAATGAGCATTCAAATCATTACACTGAGACACACAACCAACTGTAAAACGCTGTCGTATTTGTAAGGAATTACCCGCTGTAATAGCACTAATGTTTATCCATTGGTCAGGAATAAATGCAGTCCAGTTCTGGGCATCGGTTGAGTACTCGTAAATGGCTGAGTTAACATTTATTGAAGGGTCACAGGAAAAAACTCCATCATTTACAAACTTAAATTCTACACTCCAAGGGGTGGTCAATGCAGAATAAAATCCATATATAAAAAGCTGGGTAATTTCTCCGAGGGAATTAGGGCCAACCTGAGTGTAACCAGAACCATTAGAAAAATATGGGAAAGTTAAAGGGTATTGAATAAGGGGAACTACTGTTGGCCATTCTTCATTTAAAAATATTTGGGTATTGGGGCCCGGATTTTCAGGGATAAGGGAACAATCAATAAATAAAGAAAAACGCAAGGTATAGGTAACATTGCTTGAAGGTGCATTTGTCAAATCCAATTCTACATACACTACTCCGTTTTGAGAATTGGTAGAAATTCCAATCACAGAACTTACATCCAGGTTATTAGCGTCAAATATTTTTAAATTCTCAATAGAAATATGCGAGAGGTCAGAAGCACATCCAACTGGATACTGATTGAGATTATTAATAGAAAATTGAGCCTCCAAATTATTAGGCCAAGGGTTAGAGCCTGATAAATTTAGAGTATATACCATCTGATTCTCCTTGCAAATCCCAAGGGAATTATTTGAAGAAGTAATACTAACCTGAGCGTTTGCAAAAAGAGAAAAAAACAGGCATAGGGCTATTAAGTAATAAATCCTTCTCATAAGCCAAATATTTTTAAAATTGAAAAAAAGCAGTCGTCTATCACTAAATCGCAAGCCTAACAAAACACCTTTAAATTTTTTAAACAAAAAAGGCATTTCGATTTTTTCGAAAAAATATTAAGTGCAAAAGGAATTACCTCTGCATCGCCTGGCAAAAAGAAGAATTGAAAAATTATTATACAGAAACTACCATCTCAAAAAGTATATCCTTTACCATCGGCGGTATGGGCAGGAGCCCAAGTTTCTTGGCATAAAGAACCGCTTCCGTGTCGCTATTGATCTTTATTCTTTTAGTTAATGCCCTAAAATCCCAGGTATTATAGGCATTCTCAACCTTTGGCCGGATGGTCTTGGCAAAACAATCCGCCACCTGCTGTTCATCAATCTGAAACAGCTTGCCTGTTTTATTTTTTATGGCAGCAGATAATGAATGAGCAATCAATTTGTTCCTGTCGTGCCGCTGCCTTTCATCCAGCAACAATATATATTTTGGAGTTATATCAATCAGGAACAAATTGATTACGTAGGTAAAACAATTTATAAATGCCCCCTGCCTGTCGTTTGTAATGAAGGTGCAGGTAACATTATTAATGGGCAGGTGTGGATATACCGACAATAAATCAAAGTGGTACTGAGGCATTCCGATATTATGGCTAACATTATCATAAATTAAATAGCAACGCTTCTCAACTGCCAGGTATGGCAATTTCCTTATTGCCTCAATTTTACTGTGCGAAGTATTAAGCCTGAACCGGGTAAGTGTATGATCGCTTTTTGAAGACCATTTGAAACCGGGTAAGGAAAGCATAAAATAAGAGATTAGCCCAAAGCGTAAAACATGATAAACATCTTCTTCAAAATATATGGAGGCAGAAGGATTGTTGATATCCAAAACAGCCGTTCTAAAATCAGCAGGATCAATGCCAATTATCTCTTTAATCCGTTCGTCAACATATATTTCTTTCCCGGAAGTAATACTAAAAATGGTAAAAAATTCATTGGGAGAATACCAGCGGTCTTTCAGCTTTTCGATGGTCGCATCCAGTTTATCATTGCTATTCGTTAATTCGCATTTGGGCTCTGTTAAAATTTCCGCAATCTTTCCATCTCCATAATTGAAAATTGAATGTCGTAAATACTCTATTCCCTGCTGGATAAATTTAGTCAACTCATTCAAACTCATATTACCACTATACCCTTCCTGGTAGTACCTGTTTATAAGCCCACTCAGCAATTCTCGAACTAGCGGAAAAGCCACCTTCTCCTTAATTTGATAGAAACTATTAACAGACATTAGCAGGTTTGTTTTGGTAAAACAGCAGATAAGAATCTTGTCAAACTAATCTAAAATTAATAAAATTTTTAGAACCTCATAAATAAACAACTGCTTTCATCATAAACAATAACATCTCAATTCCCTGCCTACCCTGTAATTTTTCATAAATATCATTTATGAAATTGATCCTTATATTTCTTGCCATACTACCTATATCCGGGTTCGCCCAACAACCATCCGTGATAACCCATGCCATCATTAATGCTACCATGACGGTTATTGCACCGGAAGAAGAAGATGCTTCGCGGGTTCCTTCCGCCGGCGACCAGGGCATGAGATTTTCGAGGATGAGTAATTTTACCAGCCTCAACGGCCTGAACCAGTTGCAGGGCCTTGCCATTAAATACGAAATGAAAATACGCAGAAAGCGTACCCTGCAAATGGAAGTAACCAAAGTAGATTTGAAAAAAGAACTAACAGAGAAAGATTTCAGGATACCCAAAGATTTTGATGTGAAGCCTTATTCCGAATTCTCTCAAATGTTCAGGGGAACACCGGGAATGCGGATGATACCAAGATGATAAAAAAAAGGCTGTATCAAAAGTAAATTTTGGTACAGCCTTTTTTTGCGGACCGGACGGGACTCGAACCCGCGACCTCTGCCGTGACAGGGCAGCATTCTAACCAACTGAACTACCGATCCTTACAAAAATTAAGCAGTTAGTTTTGTTTTGGGAGGGCAAATATAGTATATATCAATCCCCTCCCAAAATAAATGTCTCGTTTTTTAGCATTTTAAAGAACCTTGCGTAATTTAATCTATCCCTATAACGCCTTAGAAATAATAGTTTTATTTAAATAGACGGAAAAGTTACTTTTACAACCCTGAAATAACCTTTTTTCACATGCCGCAACTCATTAACCGACAATTTCTGGATTTTGAAAAACCTATTAAGGATTTATACGATCAAATAGAACAGCTAAGGCAGACTCAGGAAAAGACTAAAACGGATATGAGCACAGCAATAGCTTCTTTGGAACAGAAAATTGTTGAAACAAAACGCGAACTCACTAAAAATCTCACCCCTTGGCATCGGGTTCAGCTTAGCCGCCACCCGGATAGACCCTATACGCTCAAATACATTGAGAAAATGGCCACTAATTTCATAGAGCTATTTGGAGATAGAAATGTAAAGGATGACAAGGCTATGGTGGGAGGATTTTGTCAACTCAACGGAAAAACGGTAATGATTATAGGTCAGCAAAAAGGCCATAATACTAAAACAAGACAGATCCGGAATTTTGGTATGGCAAATCCTGAGGGCTACAGAAAAGCACTTAGGTTAATGAAACTTGCCGAAAAATTCAACAAGCCTATAGTTACCTTAATTGATACACCAGGTGCGTATCCCGGTTTAGAAGCTGAAGAACGTGGGCAGGGTGAGGCTATTGCACGTAATATTTATGAGATGATTGGGCTAAAAGTTCCAGTTGTATGCGTAATTATTGGTGAAGGCGCTAGCGGTGGTGCTTTGGGTATTGGCGTAGGTGATAAAGTTGCTATGATGGAAAATACATGGTACACCGTTATTTCACCTGAAAGTTGCAGCTCAATACTTTGGAGGAGCTGGGATAAAAAGGAAATTGCCGCAGAGCAGCTTCGACTAACCGGGAAAGATATGCTGGGATTTGGTTTGGTGGATGATGTGATTCCCGAACCATTGGGAGGTGCACATTGGGACTTTGATGAAGCAGCGCAGCTGCTAAAGAATTATTTGTTACCTGCTATTGAAGAATTAGAAAAGATAAGCCCTGAAGAACGTATTAAACAGCGCATAAAAAAATATGACAATATGGGCTTTTGGGAAGAGTTTGATTAGATACAGTTTTTACAACCTGCGCTCATTTATAGTTATGCTGAAAATTGGTATTTTAGGTGTTGGCCATTTGGGGAAATTTCATTTAAATAATTGGCTTGAAATTCCAAATACAACCGTGGTTGGTTTTTTCGACCCTAATAATGAAAATGCATCAAAGGTTGAGGAAAAGTATAAGATAAAAAGATTTAACGATGCAGAATTATTGATTGATTCAGTTGATGCAGTAGATATTGTAGCTCCCACCATACACCATTTTGAATTATGTGAGCTGGCAATGAAAAAAGGCAAACATGTTTTTGTTGAAAAACCATTAGCCAACACGATGGATGAGGCAAGATTATTAGTTAAACTGGCACGAGAATCACACGTAAAATTTCAAGTTGGCCATGTTGAAAGATTTAATCCCGCCTACCTTTCATTACAACAATTTGAACTTCAGCCGATGTTTATTGAAGTACACCGGTTGGCACAATTTAATCCTCGAGGTACAGATGTGAGCGTAATTCTGGATTTGATGATACATGATATTGATATCATTCTAAAGTTGGTGAAGAGCAATGTAAATTATATTTCCGCTAATGGGGTTGCGGTTTTAAGCGACACACCTGATATTGCCAACGTAAGACTTGAGTTTGATAATGGCTGTGTTGCCAACCTCACCAGCAGTAGGATTTCGATGAAAAAAATGCGAAAAATGAGATTGTTCCAAAGAGACGCCTACATTGGAATTGACTTTCTTGATAAAAAGGCTGAGGTAATTAAGCTTAGTTCACCGGGAGACAAAAATGTTTTTACTTTTGATATTGATACACCTCATGGGAAAAAAGCAATTGCTATTGCTAACCCAATTGTAGAAAATGGAAATGCTATTAAAATGGAGTTGGAAGCTTTTGTGCAAGCTATAAAGGAAAATAAAGAAACTGCAGTAACTATTTTTGATGGTTTTAGTGCGATGGAAGTAGCACATAAAATCTTAGATAAAATCAGCCAACGTCAAAATCAATTGTAATTAGTGTACCAAATTGAAACAGCCCCGAATAAATATTACCTGGTATATAATTACTGATTTATTGATTTCCGTATTTACCTGGATATGCTTTTATTATTTACGAACAGTAATTTACGATTATTCATTTAGCATTCCTCCTGGCTTTTATATAGGATTATTTTTGTACACCCTTGGCTGGTTAACCCTTAATTTTCTTACCGGTACTTATAGTTCGCTTTATCAAAAGTCACGTGTTTTAGAAATGATTAAAACCCTTCTCGTTTCGTTAACCGGATGCCTAGTACTGTTATTCTTCTTCATTTTAAAAAATCCTCAATACAACAATTACAACTATTATTTAGAGTTTTACAGCTTGCTGTTTCCTATGCTTTTCATAACGGCGATATGCAGATTGACTTTTTTGACTATAACCAAGCGACAACTTAAAAATCAAAAAGTTTTCTTCAATACCTTACTAATAGGTACCGCTAATCAAGCAATAGATTTTATACGGTCATTTCACAACTCATCGGAACAAAGCGGATACCGACTTGTAGGCTTTTATCCTTTTTTGGAAAGCAATAGAATGGCCAGTATTAACGGGCTTCATATATTTGGGGGCAATGAACACCTTGCTGACATTATTACCACAAACCAAATTGAAGAAGTAATTATTACTATAGATAAAAATAAGCGCGAAGCCATTACTTCCATTCTTCAGCAACTTAGTGATCAAGAAGTAAACATTAAAATTATACCTGACGCAACAGATATTATTAGTGGTTCATTACACACCAATAATGTTTTGGGAGTTCCGCTCATTGATATTCATTCCGGTGTGCTTAGCAAGTGGCAGCTCAATTTGAAAAGATTTATTGATTTGGGTCTCGCCGCAACGGGTTTAGTTATTTTTTCACCACTCATTATATATACAGCTATTAGAGTAAAACTCTCCTCCCCAGGGCCGGCAATTCTTATTCAAAAGAGAGTAGGATTTAAAGGTAGAGTATTTAATATGTACAAATTCAGATCTATGTATATTGATGCAGAAGCAAACGGTCCACAGCTTAGTAGTGATAACGACCCTAGAATTACACCGTTTGGAAAGTTTATGCGAAAATGGAGAATAGATGAACTTCCACAGTTTTGGAATATCATTAAAGGTGAGATGAGTGTAGTGGGGCCACGGCCGGAGCGCCAATTTTATATTGATCAGCTTGTACAAAGTCATCCTGAATACAAATATTTGTTTAAAGTGAAACCCGGACTTACAAGCTGGGGGATGGTGAAGTTTGGTTATGCTTCTTCATTAAATGAAATGACACAACGAATGCCGTATGATTTATTATATGTAGAAAATGCTTCTTTAACCCTTGATTTTCGAATATTGTTACACACCTTAAGAATCATCATAGGTGGAAAAGGGAAATAATAAAACAGTTTTTGTAATTTTCAGAAAAACTATTCTGTTTGAAAAAAACTATTCTTATCCTTTTTACTTTCTGTTTCATTAAACTACATGCGCAAGATTACTGGCAGCAACAGGTAAATCATCAAATTCACGTTTCTTTAAACGACATTAAAAATCAACTGGATGGCACCTCTGTTATCGAATATATAAATCAATCACCCGACACACTACACAATATATGGTTTCACCTATGGCCCAATGCCTTTAAAAACGATAGAACTGCATTTAGTGAACAGCTTTTACAAAACGGAAATACAGCATTTTATTTCACCGCAGAGGAAAATAGAGGATTTATAAACCGACTCAATTTTACTGTTGATGATTTACCATTACAATCTATAGATCATCCTCTTTATCAGGATGTGGTACAGTTAATGTTAAACACACCACTGATTCCGGGAAAAAAAATAATTATCAAAACGCCATTTCATATCCAATTACCCATTAATTTCTCTAGAGGAGGATATATCGGAAAGTCCTATCAAATCACTCAATGGTTTCCCAAGCCGGCCGTGTACGACAAATTTGGATGGCATCCAATGCCCTATCTCGACCAAGGTGAATTTTATAGTGATTTTGGAAACTATGAAGTATCTATCACCGTACCACAAAACTATGATGTTGCAGCAACAGGAAATTTAGTTTCATTAAATGAAAACGGGGGTTCAAAAACTTTTAATTATAAGCAGGATAATGTTCATGATTTTGCCTGGTTTGCAGATACTGCCTGGTCCAAACTTGAAAAGGATATTCTTATTGAGGACCGGTTAATTCACCTGAAAATATGTTACCATACAGGCAATGCTTCAAATTGGAAGTATAGTTTAGATGCCTTGGAAAGAGCAGTAGTAACTAGCAGTAATTGGATTGGAGTTTATCCTTACGATGTAATTACCATTGTTGAAAAGCCTTTTAGTAATGATGGTGGAATGGAATATCCAACTATAGCACTGATTACTCCTACTTCAGACACTTCAGCACTGCATCAGCTAATAAGGCACGAAGTGGGTCATAATTGGTTTTATGGAATTTTAGCCAGCAATGAGCGGTTACATCCATGGATGGATGAAGGAATGAACAGTTATTACGACAATCGCTTTGAAAGCATTAATCAATCAACACAAAAATCTAAAGGGTTTTTTAAATATTTAAATTCTTCAAAGTTTGAGAAAAAAGCACTGGCCGCTATTTATTCTGTTCATGCCGACCAGCCCATTGAAACCCAAGCCGATAAATTTACTGATTTTAACAACTATCTTATACCTTATGAAAAAGCTGCCCAATGGCTGGCATTGGTTGAAAAGAAAATAGGTACAGAACAATTCAACAAACTCATGCAGGCGTATTTTCAAAAGTGGAAATTTCGACATCCGTACCCTGATGACTTTAAATATATGGCAGATTCAATTTATGGCCAGCCCTTAGATGATGTATTCTCCCTGTTGCATAAAACCGGGCCACTTGAACATCAGAAAGATAAAAAATTTCATTTTAATTTTTTTACATCTATAAATGATAAGCCACAAAACACCATCAACTTCTTCCCGGTTTTAGGATATAATAATTATGATAAACTAATGGGGGGGGTATCCATTCATAATTACAGCCTGCCCCTACCCTCACTTAGGTTTTTCATTGCACCTCTATTTGGATTAGGCTCAAAATCTATAAATGGTATTGGAAATATTCAATACATTCACTACAATCAAAAAGGTGGGAATTGGGCAATTTTCGCAAGCGGCTCACGCTTTAGCATGAACAGTTACACAGACTCAAAAAATAAAACTAATTATTTGACGGTAGAAAAGATAGCTCCCGGCTTTCGCCACACATTCAATAAAACCTATCCGAGAAGCACAATAAGGAGATATATTCAATTCAAATACTTTAGCATAACGGAAACAGAGATGAGGTTTGCACTAGACACAAATACTAACCAATATGACGTATCTTATCCAAAAAGGAATCGGTACCTAAACCAATTTCAATTTGGAGTTGAGAATGCACGAAAACTTTATCCTTATAAAATACTTGCTGAAGCTGAGCAGGGAGAAGGTTTTGTAAAAACTCAGGTAACTGCAAGATACTTTCTAAATTATGCTACCGGTGGAGGATTGTACATTCGTGGCTTTGCCGGGAAATTCTTTTACCTGCAAGCCGAAACACCTGCCGAAAAATTTGCGCAAAGCCGCTATTATTTAAATATGACAGGTCCAAATGGATACGAAGACTATACCTATGCTAATTATTTTATCGGTCGAAATGAATTTGAGGGAATCCTATCTCAGCAAATAATGGATAAGGATGGCTTTTTTAAAGTGCGGACAGATCTACTTAGCAATAAAATAGGGCGATCGGATAATTGGATTGCAGCACTTAATTTTAATACAACTATACCAAAAAGAATAAATCCACTATCTATTCTACCCATTAAACTCCCATTGAGTTTATTTGCAGATGTTGGCACCCATGCAGAGGCGTGGGAAAAAGGAAACACAAAAGGAAGACTGCTTTATGATGCCGGAGTACAATTATCATTATTTGATGTAGTTAAAATTTATGTACCAATTATATACAGCAAGGTATTTAAGGATTATATTAAAAGCACTATAAACGAAAAGCGGTTTTGGAAAACGATTTCTTTTAGTATTGATATTCAAAATTTAACTTTGAGAAGATTAGCTCCTCAAATGTCATTTTAATGCTGCAAGTACTCCAACATAATGAATTGGATAAAAAGAAATGGGATGCCTGTATAGCTTCATCATCCAACGGACTCATTTATTCAAATTCCTTTTATCTTGATGCGATCAGCCCCGGCTGGATGGGAATCGTTCAAGATGATTATAGTGCAGTAATGCCACTAACCCAGAAAAGGAAATGGGGAATCTCTTATTTAGCACAACCACCATTCTTTCAACAAGGTGGTATAACCGGTGAAAATACAAACAACGAGGAAATTGTTAATGCCTTTTTACAAAAAGCAAAAGAACAATTCCGCTATGGTGAAATAACATTAAATTATTATAACGTAACTCCGTTCACAAAATCCCTTAGAAAGAATTATATCATCTCATTACAAGATCCCGTAGTACTGGATAATAAATTTATATTAAAATATAAAAAAGCAAAAAGAAGTAACGTTCATTACGGGAAAGAGGATGACATTAATATGGCTGTACACTTATACAAATCTCTTTATCAAAAACGCCTACCTTACTTCCCACCCCAAGCCTACAATCAGTTTATTTTAATATGCAATTATTTACAACAAACTGCTGATGTTCTCATCCGCAGTGTGCGCTTTGAAGGAAAAGTTGTAGCTCTTGTTTTATTGCTCAAATTCAAAAAAAGATGGTATAATTTAATGTCTTGTTTAACCACAGTGGGAAGGCCCCTTCAAGCCAACTACTATCTTTATAAACACTTATTGGATGAACTGAGCGGAGCCGATATGATTTTGGATTTAGAAGGCTCAGATATGCCCGGTATTGAGCACTTTTACAAAAAGATGGCAACCAAGAATGAACCCTATCCCTTTGTGCATTTCAATAATCTTCCATTTTTAATAAAACTAATTAAACAATAGGCCTTTTTATTTTTATAAAATGCTCATTAGGTTGTAATGCCAGATTGAAGAAATTTCTTTTTATTACCTCATAAGAAATAAGGGTGCAAATAAAACCTACTGATTGCAACTTTTTCATATAATCATTTAACGTATAAATCCGAACATGATCCTTTTGACCAAACAATGCAGATGCCTGCTTTTCATTTATTATTTTTTCAGTTTCTAAACTATTAATAAGTGAATTTGAAAAGGGGACTTGCAAGATTGCCACTCCCCCAGGTTTTAACACCCGAAAAATTTCATACATAGCACTCAAATCATCAAAAATGTGCTCCAATACATGATTAGCAATAACAAAATCAAAAGAAGATGTAGAAAAGCTTAATGCTAACAGATTCTCACGTTTAACCTTTCGACTAATGTTAAGATACAATTCAGGATTCAAATCGGCGATGGTAACATCAGCAAATTGAGCTATATAATTAAAGATACTTCTTTCAGGTGAAAAATGTAGAATCTGTTTATTCTTAATATCCTCTTGAACTAACATACACCTTACTAAACGCTCACGGGCGCTACTTAAGCAATAAGGACAGAAAATATTTTCGCCATATCCGGCAATAACCTGGTGGCGTATTAGAGCTTCTTTATTTTCATAAGAAGGATAGTGAGGAACAAACTGACTATATTGATGATTACAAAAATTACATAAGAGCCCCACATCCTTATATTTATTGTATTGGAGGCGCAATACCGTCCGTTTACCAACAAACAATGAGTAACGATACAATTGCTGAAGCCACCAATATGCCCGTATCTTTTTTATATGGATAAAAAGTGAGTTTGTCAAAATAAATAAGTCAGGTTGAGGGAAATTGCTTTAGAAAAATTTCTGCATAGATAAAATCAGCGGGTGTGGTTAATTTTATATTTTTTTCTTCTCCTTGAATAAGGTTGACAGACATGCCAAATTCTTCAACAACAGATGCTTCGTCTGTAAACCTTTCCTTATAATCAATTTGGAAAGCGGGTAAAATAATCTTACTGTAAAAGGCTTGTGGTGTTTGAACTGCTTTGACTTTACTTCTATCAAGTGGCTTATTTCCTTCATCATCTACCCAGCGCAGGCTATCAGCCATATCAATAACAGGAACAGCCGATCCAAACTGAATTGTAGCCTCATAGCATCTTCGAATAAGTTCCGGTGAAACCATGCATCTTACGGCGTCATGCACCATTACCACGCTTTCTTCTTCCACAAGTGAAAGTCCATGTTTAACAGAATGGAATCTTGTACTGCCTCCAACCACTATACGCACCCTACTATAACCGAAATAGGCATCAATAATTTCTTTTCCAACTAAGGTATTGTTATCAGGCAAAACCAAAATCACCTCCATATCATTATATGCCTTTAAGAAAGCAAGTATTGTATAATATAATACAGGCTTACCATTCAACAGGTGAAATTGTTTCGGAACAGGGTGGTTCATCCTCAACCCTTTTCCTCCTGCAACGATGACTGCAAACTTTTTCATACCTTTTTATTCTCTATAAATCCCAATTTCTATTTCACCAGTACTTGACCGCATCGCTCTATACATACCTGCACTATTAAATAACATAGCCACATTTCCTTGCGCATCCACTCCAATCATTCCACCCTCTCCTTCCATTTTCACCAACTTATCCATAACCACCTCCCGCATAGCCTCGGCTAATGGCAATTTTTTATATTTCATTCTTGCACTTACATCATAAGCTGCAACCGCACGAATAAATAATTCTCCATGACCTGTACAACTTATTGCACAAGTTTCATTATCAGCATAAGTTCCAGCACCAACAATAGGGCTGTCGCCTACACGTCCAAACTTTTTATTAGTCATTCCACCTGTGCTTGTTCCTGCAGCAAGGTTTCCTTTACTATCACAAGCAACAGCACCAACTGTTCCAAACTTTTTATCCTTCATTAACTCCTGTATTCCTTGGTGTGTGTGATCGAGAGAATAATTATCACTATCTCTAATTTCTTTCCATTGATCATACCTGAATTGTGAAAAGAAATATTCATCAGGCTCAAGTTTTACTCCTTGTTTAATAGCAAAATCATTAGCTCCTTTCCCGCTTAAAAAGACATGATTACTATGCAGCATCACCTGTCTGGCTAATTCAATGGGATTACGTACGTTTCTAACACCACATATTGCACCGGCTGCTAAATTTGTACCATCCATTACAGCGGCATCCATTTCCTGCAATCCTTTTTTAGTAAAAACAGCACCGCGTCCTGCATTAAACAATAAATTATCTTCTAACTTAACTACCGCCGCAGTAACAGCCGACATAGCATCTCCACCGGCCTCCAATATACCATAGCCGGCATTAAGCGCTTCTTCCAATCCCACCTGATACGCCTTTTCCAATTCAGGCGTCATATCACTCTTCAAAATAGTACCTGCCCCTCCGTGTATCACCATTGAAAACTTTTTCATTCTTTTAATTTATTTTCCTTCTTAAAAATTATTTATCCGCATTGCCAAGCAAAGCGATACATTCTTTAATTAGCTTATCGGGCTGAATAGCTACAGTGCCCACTTCTTCACAAACTAATCCTCCTGCTATATTGGCCATTTCTGCCATCAGCTCCAAATTTCCTGTAGCTGCATAAACAATAGAAGATACCGCTATAACCGTATCACCCGCTCCACTTACATCAGCAATTTTTCTAACATGGGTTGGAATAATTCGGCTGAGTCCGTTTCCTTCATAAAAAATACCTCTTTCAGATAAGGTGATGAGAGAAATTTTATTGGATAACTTATCAGTAAGAAGCCTGTGCATATCACGCAGTAGAGGCTCAGAGATTTCAGCATAGGGAAGATTTAATCCGTCACGAGCTTCTTGAAAGTTTGGTTTAAATAAATCAACACCTTTATAAGCGAAAAAGTTTTTTCGTTTTGGATCTACTGAAGTTATAACACCATCCTTTTTACAGCGTGCAATACAATAAGTAATTACTTCTTCAGGTAGAACTCCCTTATTATAATCCTCAAAAATGAGCAAATGAGGTTTTACAGCATCCATATAACGATCAAATGAATCTAACAGGGATTTGGTTTCATCAGCATCTAAATATTGTGTTGTTTCAGAATCCAGTCGCATCATTTGCTGATTTCGGCCTATAATTCGAATTTTATTTGAAGTTGGCCTGCTCTTAGAAAAAACCAAAAAATCAGTATTAATATTATGTTGCTGTAATAACTTATTAAGATATTCTCCCTCTCCATCTTTACCTATCACACCTAAAGCGTGAACGTTTAGCTTAAATGCCGCAAGGTTAAGTGCTACATTGCCTGCTCCGCCGATTCGTTGTTCTTTGCCTGAAATAGACACAATGGGAACAGGGGCTTCGGGGGAAATACGGTCTACCTTTCCTATCCAGTAAGTATCCAACATTAAATCCCCTATAACGCCAACGCGTAAACGACTAAATGATTGGAACAGTTCTTCGAAATTTACTTTATCCATCAGTGTGATTTATTTTTCCCTATTGCAATATAATAAATAGGCACACCAACTAACACAATAATAAGGCCTGGCCAGGTAAAATTAGGCTTGTAAATAATAAGCAACAAACAAAAAGTAATGGCCATTATGATATATAAAATAGGCACTATAGGATATCCGAAGGCTTTATATGGCCGCTCGGCGTTGGGTTTAAGTTTTCTTAATCTAAAAATTCCTAAAATGGTAAGTGCATAAAACATAACTACTACAAACGAAATCATATCCAATAAATCTCCATACCTTCCACTTAAGCACATAAGGCAGGCTACAATACATTGAATCCACAACCCCACTTCAGGCACATTATGCTTATTCAGTTTACCAGTCTGCTTAAAAAAGAGTCCATCATTAGCCATAGTGTAATACACACGAGCTCCGGCAAGAATTAAACCATTATTGCAGCCAAAAGTTGAAATCATTATTAACGCAGCTATTACCATAGCACCTACATCTCCAAAAACAGCAATACTGGCAGAAACCGCTACACGATCCTGAGGCGCAGAGGCAATTTCATGTAAGGGCAATACACTTATATACATCACATTAGCCAGCACATAAATAACAGTTACGGTTAATGTACCCAGCAGCAAAGCCAACCCGATATTACGTTTTGGATTTTTTACTTCACCTGCAATAAAAGTAATATTATTCCATGCATCACTACTAAAGATAGACCCAACCATTGCTGCTGCTATTGCACCAAGTATTGCACTCCCTGCCACACCTCCAATAATATTTCCTCCCTCATTACGCTCCACCATTTGCCAAGCCTGTTGCCAGTTCAAATTCCAAACCTCTCCTTTTGCAACAATTAATCCAAAAGCGATAAGCCCCAAAAGGGCTAATAATTTCACTGAGGTAAATAAGGTTTGAATGATCTTCCCTCCTTCAATTCCGCGTGTACTCACAAACGTTAGAAAAATAATTAGTACGATGGAGACCACATGAGCATGATATACTTTTAGACTACCTATTTGAAAAATGATATTTACATCCGTTAATTCAAGTGCAGGGAAAAAGTAGCCGGCAAACTTAGCAAAAGCCACTGCCACCGCTGCAATAGTAGCTGTTTGAATAACTGCAAACAAGCTCCAGCCATACAGAAAAGCAGCTAACGGACTAAATGCTTCGCGTAGATAAACATATTGTCCCCCGGCTTTAGGATACATAGAGCTTAATTCACCATAACTAATGGCTGCCATCAACGTCATTACACCAGTAATTAGCCAAACCGCCAATAACCAACCTGCACTCCCTACATGGCGGGTAATATCTGCACTAACAATAAAAATTCCAGAACCTATCATGGAGCCTGCAACAATCATTGTTGCATCCAATAAACTTAACGATGGCTTAAAAGCCGGAGTGGATTCACTCATATATATTATATTTAAAAATCCCGCATTAGGCGGGATTAAGATAAAACATTCTAATAAGTTTTCTAAGGTTTGAGCGTACTTTTCAATCGCTCATTCATCCCCTTTATTACATCAGCAGTGATATCGAAGGCAGAATCCTTGTAAATTAAATAATCTAAACCAGTACCTGAGGTAAGGATATAGGTAAACCGATTATCTTTATTATACTCAGCCAAGAACCCCTTAAGCTCCTTTTGAATACTATCCATAGATTTATAGCTCTTCTCTGTAAGATTACGAGTTAAAGTAGCTTTTTTCTGATCAATATTATCTTGTTGGCGCATTAATGATTCCTGCATTCTCACGGCCTCTTCTTGTGTTACATTATCTCCACGTTTCAAAAAATCATCACGTTGCTTTTCTAAACTACGATAGCCATTTTCCCATTCTGTTTCAATAGCCTTTTGCTCTGATTCCAACTCTGTTCGCTTTTCCTTAATTGCTGAGATATGTTCATTTAAAGAATCCAATTCTACATACCCAATTATAGCTGAAGCCCCACCGGTACCAGAAGATGGAATGGCTATTGAGCTTGATATGGATGTATTTTCTTTTTTTCCTGAAAAATGAAAATAATAAAGTACGGCTACAGCAACCAACAAAACAATATTAAGCCATACTGATAACTGCTTCATAAATAAAAATTTTGCAGCAATTTAGCCACATTAAATGGCTCCACCATCAATTCTGCTGCATTTTTCACTTTTACTAAATACTATCTTCTATTTAAAAAAAACACAAAAAAAGGAGCACTAATTTGTGCTCCTTTATAAAAAGTATTCATTTATAAATTATTCCTCATCATCAAATGTCATGGCTTCGTGCGTTGTCATTAGCAATTCATATTCTTCTTTGCTACCCACAACCATGTTTTCAAATTCACGTAAACCGGTACCCGCAGGGATTAAATGTCCTGTAATAACATTCTCTTTCAATCCTAACATCTGATCTGCCTTACCTAAGATAGCAGCTGAACTCAACACCTTGGTTGTTTCCTGGAATGATGCGGCAGAGATCCAACTATGTGTACCTAGTGAAGCCTTGGTAATACCCAATAGCAATGGCGAAGAGGTAGCCGGCATAGCATCCCGGTAATCAACCAACTTCTTATCTGCCCGACGAAGAATTGAATTCTCTTCACGCAATTCACGCAAGGTTACAATTTGACCGGTTTTTAATTTTCCACTCTCTCCATGGTCAATGACCACTTTTTTATCAAAAATATAATCATTTTCCACATTGAAGTCCATGCGATCTTCTGTATCTCCTTCAAGGAATTTTGTATCACCTGCATCTTCAATTTTTACCTTACGCATCATTTGACGAACAATTACTTCAATATGTTTATCATTAATGATTACCCCTTGTAAACGATACACTTCCTGAATTTCATTCACCACGTATTCTTGTACTGCAAATGGGCCTTTAATAGAAAGGATGTCATCAGGAGAAATTTGGCCATCAATTAAAGGAGTTCCAGCCTTTACAAAGTCACCATCCTGAACCAATATTTGACGTGAAGTAGGCACAAGGTATTTACGAATAACGCCATCTTTTGCTTCAACAATAATTTCTCGGTTACCACGCTTCAATCCGCCAAAGCTAACCACTCCATCAATTTCACAAACCACAGCCGGGTTACCTGGCTTACGAGCTTCGAACAATTCAGTTACTCTAGGTAAACCACCGGTAATATCTTTAAGCTTACTTAGCACCCTAGGAATTTTTACCAATACCTGACCACTCTTCACCTCATCCTTTTCATCTACTATAATGTGTGAACCAACAGGAAGATTATATGACTTTTTATCCTTTCCTTCAATTATAATAGTTGGTAATTTTGTTTTATCCTTAGAATCAATTACTACTTTCTCACGGTGTCCGGTTTGTTCATCAGCTTCCTCCCGATACGTTACTCCTTCAATCACCGATTCAAAACGAATTTTTCCATTTAACTCAGCGATAATTACATTATTAAACGGATCCCATGTACAAATAACATCACCTTTACCAATCTTTTGTCCATCTTTTACTCTTAATACCGAGCCATAAGGAATATGTACAGTATTCAGCAAGCGTTCAGATTTTTCATCAATTTTTCTTAGCTCACCTGTACGGCCAATTACAACCTGTACTTTCTTTCCTTCATTATCTTCTGTAGCTACTGTACGTAATCCATCAAATTGAACAGTACAATCAAAGTTCGCACGTAATGAAGACTCTACTGAAGTAGAACCAGCCACACCACCCACGTGGAAGGTACGCAAGGTAAGCTGTGTACCAGGTTCTCCAATTGACTGAGCGGCAATAATACCTACTGCATCACCCCGTTGTGCCATCATGCCGGAGGCTAAGTTTTTACCATAGCACTTTACACAAACACCGCGTTTACTTTCGCAGGTTAATACAGAACGAATTTCAACAGTTTCAATTCCGGCATCCTGAATTGCCAAAGCACAATCATGGTCAATTTCTTCACCTGCACCAATAAGTAATTCGCCTGTTTCAGGATGAAGCACATCATGCAAAGACGTACGTCCTTCAATACGACCTGCTAATGGTTCAATGATTTTTTCATTATCCATCAAGGCTTGAGCAGAAATTCCACGCAATGTTCCACAGTCTTCTTCATTAATTACTACATCTTGAGCTACATCAACCAATCGGCGAGTAAGGTAACCGGCATCTGCAGTTTTTAACGCAGTATCCGCCAAACCTTTACGCGCACCGTGTGTAGAAATAAAATATTCCAATACATTCAATCCATCCTTAAAGTTTGCCAATATTGGATTCTCAATAATTTCTGAACCTGATGATCCGCTCTTACGAGGTTTTGCCATAAGGCCTCTTAAACCTGCAAGCTGTTTAATTTGTTGTTTACTACCACGCGCACCTGAATCAAGCATCATAAATACAGAGTTAAAGCCCTGCTTATCGATAGCTAATTCCTGAATAAGTGATTCTGTTACACGGGTATCCACTCTACTCCAGATATCTACAATTTGATTATAGCGCTCATTGTTTGTAATTAAACCCATATTGTAACTATCCCAAACTTCAGCCACTTCACCTTGGGCTTCTGCAACTAAATCTTTTTTAACTTCCGGAACAATCAAATCATTAATACTAAATGACAAACCACCACGGAATGCCATGCGATATCCTAATGTTTTTATATCATCCAAAAACTTTGCGGTAATCGGAACGCTTGTCCACTTAATGATATTACCAATAATTTCGCGGAGGCTTTTCTTAGTAAGTAATGAATTGATATATCCAACTTCCTTAGGTACAAACTGATTAAAAATTACTCTTCCAACTGTTGTATCAACAAGCTTGTAAGTAAAGGTGCCGTCTTGATTACGCCAATTTACTTTCACCTTAATGTTAGCGTGTAAATCAATTTGCTTTTCATTATAGGCAATAATAACTTCTTCAGTTGAATAAAAAGCCTTCCCTTCTCCTCTAATTTTTTCAGTATCGGTTGACTTTTTCCCTTTAGTGATATAATACAAACCCAAAACCATGTCTTGAGAAGGCAGGGTAATTGGTGTTCCATTTTGAGGATTTAAGATATTATGCGAACTCAGCATCAGCAACTGTGCTTCCAAAATTGCTGCATTGCTCAAAGGTACGTGCACCGCCATTTGGTCTCCGTCAAAGTCGGCATTAAATGCGGTGGTTACCAATGGGTGAAGTTGAATTGCCTTCCCTTCAATTAATTTAGGCTGGAAAGCCTGAATGGATAATCTATGCAATGTTGGGGCACGATTTAGCATAACCGGATGTCCTTTCAAAATATTTTCAAGAATATCCCAGATGATAGCTTCTTTTTTATCTACCAATTTACGTGCACTCTTAACTGTTTTAACAATCCCTCTTTCAATCAGTTTACGAATGATAAATGGCTTAAACAATTCAGCTGCCATATCTTTAGGTAAACCACATTCATGCATTTTTAATTCAGGGCCTACTACAATTACAGAACGGCCGGAGTAGTCCACCCGCTTACCTAATAGGTTTTGGCGGAAACGTCCTTGCTTACCTTTCAACACATCGCTTAATGATTTCAGCGCGCGCCCACCTTCTGCTTTAACTGCATTTGATTTACGGCTATTATCAAACAATGAATCAATAGCCTCTTGCAGCATCCGCTTCTCATTACGCAAAATCACTTCAGGTGCTTTAATTTCTAATAGGCGTTTCAAGCGATTATTTCTGATAATTACCCTTCTATACAAGTCGTTCAAATCTGAAGATGCGAATCGTCCTCCATCTAATGGAACCAACGGACGTAACTCTGGCGGAATAACCGGAATGTATTGCATTACCATCCATTCCGGACGATTAACAATACGTGTTGAAGCCTCACGGAAACTTTCTACAACACTTAAACGCTTTAAGGCATCAGCCTTACGTTGCTGCGAAGTTTCGTTTGCTGCGGCGTGGCGTAAATCAAAACTCAACTGATCCAAATTAAGACGGGCAAGCATATCATGTACTGCTTCTGCTCCCATCTTAGCAATAAATTTTTCAGGATCTTCATCAGGCAGTAACTGGTTTTCTCTTGGAAGCGAATCTAATATATCCAGATACTCTTCTTCAGTAAGTAGTTCAGCATACTGTTTATCTTCCCGCACACCGGGTTGTATTACCACAAAGCGTTCATAATATACAATTGTTTCCAATTTTTTTGAGGACATCCCCAACAAATAACCAATTTTATTAGGTAATGATTTGAAGTACCAGATATGAACAACCGGTACTACCAATTTAATATGTCCCATACGTTCACGGCGCACCTTCTTTTCGGTAACTTCTACACCACAACGGTCGCAAACGATATTCTTATATCTAATGCGCTTATACTTTCCACATGCACATTCATAATCCTTCACCGGTCCAAAAATTCTTTCGCAAAAAAGACCATCTCTTTCCGGCTTATATGTACGATAGTTAATCGTTTCGGGCTTTAATACTTCACCATAACTTCTTTCTAAAATATTATCAGGAGAAGCTAATCCGATAGTGATTTGAGAAAAACTTGCTTTTGGGCGATTTTCTTTTTTCATTGCCATAATTTATAGCGTGTTGTTTTTTTAAAATTATTTCCGATTCATTTAATAATTACGAACTAAAATCAATAGTTCGAAATAATATCAATCGGTTAATCAAATTTCAAATCAAGGCCTAAACCGCGTAGTTCGTGTACTAATACATTAAACGATTCAGGAATTCCGGCTCTTGGAATGTTATCCCCTTTCACAATCGCTTCATAGGTCTTTGCTCTACCTATAATATCATCGCTCTTCAGTGTTAACAATTCCTGCAGGATATTAGATGCACCATAGGCTTCCAGTGCCCATACTTCCATTTCACCAAAACGCTGGCCACCAAATTGTGCCTTACCACCCAATGGTTGTTGAGTAATTAAGCTGTATGGTCCAATTGAACGAGCGTGCATTTTATCATCAACCATGTGGTGCAGTTTAATCATATAGATTATACCCACAGTGGCTTTTTGATCAAAGCGTTCGCCTGTTTCTCCATCATATAAATAAGTGTGACCAAATGATGGCAATCCTGCTTTTTCAATATTTCCGGCAATTTCATCAACTGAGGCTCCATCAAAAATTGGTGTAGCAAACCGAACGCCCAGTTTTTCACCGGCCCATCCTAATACTGTTTCATAAATTTGTCCGATATTCATACGGCTAGGTACGCCCAATGGGTTGAGTACAATATCTACCGGAGTTCCATCTTCTAAGAAGGGCATATCTTCAGCACGAACAATTTTAGCTACAATACCTTTATTTCCGTGACGACCTGCCATCTTATCTCCCACTTTTAACTTACGCTTCATTGCCATATACACTTTTGCAAGTTTTAATACTCCTGCTGGTAATTCATCACCAATAGAAATATTAAACTTCTCACGTTTATAGCGGCCCAACTCTTCATTGAATTTAATGCTATAGTTATGCAAAAGAATATTAATCAAGTCATCAGTTTTAGCATCACCACTCCAACCCAGTGGGTTCACATTCACAAAATCAATGGCAGCCAAATTCTTTGCATTAAACTTTACACCTTTTCCAATCAACACTTCTCCAAAGTTATTGGTAACACCCTGACTCGTTTTATCTTTCAATAATGTTTGCAACTTATGCTGCAACATTTCCATTAAGTCTTCTTCATTCTTCTCGTGAATTTTTTCAATTTTTTCTAACTGTGCTTTTTCACGTTGCTTTGCACTCTTATCTTTCTTTGCACGCTGGAAGAGTTTTTTATCTATCACCACCCCTTCAGTTCCGCTTGGTGCTTTTAAGGAAGCATCTTTAGCATCACCTGCTTTGTCACCAAAAATGGCACGAAGCAATTTTTCTTCCGGAGTAGGATCACTCTCTCCTTTAGGAGTTATTTTACCAATAATTATATCTCCCTCCTTGATAGCCGCACCAATACGAATAATACCATTTTGGTCAAGATCTTTGGTTGCTTCTTCACTTACGTTAGGGATATCAGGAGTCAATTCTTCCTCTCCTAATTTGGTATCACGCACCTCTGTTTCGAACTCACTGATATGGATAGACGTAAATAAATCTTCACGAACAACCTTTTCGCTAATTACAATAGCATCTTCAAAGTTGTATCCCTTCCAAGGCATAAAAGCAACTTTTAGGTTTCTTCCTAATGCCAGTTCACCATCTCTTGTAGCATATCCTTCCGTAAGGAAGTCATCCGGAGATACTTTTTGACCCTTCACCACAGCCGGGCGAAGATTGATGCAAGTTTCCTGATTGGTACGTACAAATTTGGTAAGCTTATACACTTTCAAATCATCTTCAAAACTAACCAGTTGTTGATTTTCGCTACGCTTATACCGAACGTGAATTTCATTTGCATCAACAAATTCTACCACCCCTTCACCTTCTGCATGTATTTGAATACGTGCATCACGGGCTGCTTTAGCTTCTAAGCCTGTTCCTACAATGGGTACTTCGGGAATAATTAATGGCACAGCCTGACGTTGCATATTTGATCCCATCAAAGCTCGGTTGGCATCATCATGCTCAAGAAACGGAATCAATGATGCACTCAATCCTACAATTTGGTTTGGTGCCACATCCATATATTCCACTTCCTCCTTAGGCAAGATAGGGAAGTCACCTGTTTGGCGGCTTCTAATCATATCCTCGGTAAAGTTTCCTTTATTATCCATCTCCACGTTAGCCTGAGCAATTTTTGCTTCATCTTCTTCTTCAGCACTTAGGAAGGTAATTTTCTTCATCTCTACTTTACCATGCTCAACCTTACGATAAGGGGTTTCAATAAAGCCCATTTCATTAATCTTAGCATGAACACACAAAGTAGAAATCAAACCAATGTTTGGCCCTTCCGGAGTTTCAATAGTACAAAGCCTTCCATAATGAGAATAGTGTACGTCTCTCACTTCAAAGCCAGCACGCTCACGGCTCAAACCGCCGGGCCCGAGGGCTGAAATACGACGCTTATGGGTGATTTCACTAAGCGGATTGGTTTGATCTAGAAACTGAGATAACTGAGATGTACCAAAGAATGAGTTAATAACAGACGACAATGTGCGTGCGTTAATTAAATCAACCGGTGTAAACACTTCATTATCCCGCACATTCATACGCTCACGGATGGTACGTGCCATACGTGCAAGCCCTACACCAAATTGAGCATACAATTGTTCACCTACTGTTCTTACCCTACGATTGCTTAAATGATCAATATCATCTACTTCGCTCTTTCCATTAGTAAGTAATACCAAATATTTGATAATGGAAATAATATCTTCTTTGGTTAATACCTTTTTTTCTAAGGGATAATTTAATCCCAGGCGACGGTTTATTTTATAACGACCAACCTCTCCTAAATCATAGCGTTTATCAGAGAAGAATAATTTATCAATAATTCCGCGTGCCGTTTCATCATCAGGCGCATCTGCACCACGTAATTGTTTATATATATGTTGTACTGCCTCCAATTCACTATTGGAAGTATCCTTATTTAATGTGTTATATATAATGGCGTAATCTCCACTCACCTCCTCCTTCTGAATAAACACACTCTTTACACCCATTTCAACAATGAGGGCAACATTTTCTTCATCCAGAACAACATCCCTTTCCAAAATAATTTCATTCCTTTCAATAGTAACCACCTCGCCGGTATCTTCATCTACAAAATCCTCAGTCCATGAACGGAGTACACGAGCTGCGAGACGTTTGCCAATATTTTTCTCTAATGTTTTCTTATCTGCCTTTACCTCATCGGCCATACCAAATAACTCAAGGATATCTTTATCTGTTTCATATCCAATAGAACGAAGCAATGTGGTAACCGGAAACTTTTTCTTACGGTCAATGTAAGCGAACATCACGTTATTGATATCGGTAGCAAATTCCATCCACGCTCCTTTAAAAGGAATTACACGCGCAGAATAAATTTTTGTTCCATTGGGATGAACCGACTGCCCGAAAAATACACCCGGTGAACGGTGCAACTGGCTAACAACAACCCGCTCGGCACCATTAATAACGAAAGTACCACGAGGTGTCATGTACGGGATATTTCCAAGAAATACATCCTGTACAATGGTTTGAAAGTCCACATGCTCCTCATCATTACAGCTAAGGCGCAATTTCGCCTTCAATGGTACAGCATAAGTTAAACCTCTTTCAATACACTCATCAATGGTGTATCGTGGAGGATCCACATAATAATCTAAAAATTCCAGCACAAAAATATTTCGTGTATCCGTGATAGGAAAATTCTCCTTAAACACACGAAAAAGCCCTTCATTGTTGCGTTTGTCGGGGGTTGTTTCTAACTGGAAAAAATCTTTAAACGATTGAATTTGGATTCCTAATAAATCCGGTGTTTCTGCCAGAAGTTCAACTTTTCCAAAATTGATACGCTGTGCAGAATTGATTTTGTTTGCAGACATAGTGTAGTTAAAACGTTTTGTAGGAAAGGCTTTACAAACGGGAAAGCATAACGTATTGTGGCCAATAAATACTACTAACCCGAAAATAAAGGAGTGCAAAGTTAGGGAATATATACCAATTTTAGAGAGGAATCTTCCAATTTTTAGAAAATTTGGTAAGATTTTTGATAAAGCATTAACATTAGCGTATTATATTGATTATCAATTAATAGCTCATTAACTCCCATTCCAATTTAATAGGGAGCTATCTAAACCATCATCCGGGTACCACGATTTAATGAACACTGACTTTTGCTGGGATTACCCCTGACGAGGTTAATATTTTCAGTAAATACAGACCCGGCGCCAAATGCGCAGGTATATGAATTTGAGCAATCTCTGCCGGTAAATCATTCGTCCATTCCTTAATACGTTGACCGTTTATAGCAAGTAGTTGCACGCCTTTTATCTTCTTAGTTGCAATCCACAACATACCGCCGGCTTTAACCGGATTGGGATAAATCTCCACCTTACCATCAGCATCACGAACAAGCATCACCACCTCACTGTAGCTAAACGCCCCATCGCGGTCCATCATTTTTAAACGATAAAAGAAGCGTTGGATATGCTTAAATCCCACAAGAGCATCTGAGTACGTATAACTATTACCGTTAGTAACACTTCCTGCACCTTCTAATTCTCCGATTGGTAAGAAATTTATACCATCTATGGCCCGTTCAATAACGAAACGACTAAGATTTATTTCATTTGATGTTTGCCAGTACAAATTATTCATTTCTGAAAATGCACTACCAGTAAATTGCAATAAGTTAACCGGAACTATAATGTTTGATAAAAAGAACACGCCATAATCTTCTACCTGTCCTTCGGTTACATCGTAGCATGCATTTACACCTCCTATACAATCTTTTGCTATTACTCTGGCTCGAAGTATCTTATCGGTAACAGGAACATTTGTAGGGGTTGAAAATTGAAAAGAAACTGTACCTATATAGCATGTTGAAGAAGAATACACATTTTCATCAACATCATCAAAATCACCATCATTGTTATAATCAATAAAAAATTGAACTAAATTAAATTTATTTGAGGGGTCTGTAGTTCCTACCTGAACAGTTGCTGTATAGGTTGTACGTGTTGTTAAAGCAGACACCTTGCTACAGGAGAAATCAAGATATTTATCTCCATCCATGTTTGCCCCATCAGTACGATTTTGAATACTTCCTAATGAAAAGAATTTCACTCCTGCATTAGATGAAGTTGGTTCGCTATGAATGCATGATGTAGCCGGAGCCGGACTAATTAAAATTTCTTTAGGCACGGAGTTTGTCCCTGCAGTATTTGTTGCACTTAAGGTAACTAAAAATGCACCTTGTGAATTATAAGTAACCACAGGATTTCTATTTGTGCTGGATGCAGGGGTGCCATTTTGAAAATTCCAGTTCCATGAAGAAGGCCCCTTTAAACTATGATCAATAAATTGAACAGGAACACCGGTACACACCGCCTCCGGTGAGAAAACAAAATCAGCAAAAGGCGCACCGGCTAATTCACAATTTGTTAAACAGGTACGGCTGTTTACATGCCCATCTACGGATGTAATACTGGCGGCGCTCCATGTGCTTGTATTATTTACAGAAGGGGCCATTATATACCCTGAACCTGCAGCATCATGATTAGCCGAAAAATTATGACCAATTTCATGAGCCGCCAACACCCTTAACTGGTAGCCTGAGCCTTGCAAATTGATGCCGGAATAATCTTCTAAAATATGATACCGACTAGATGAACACACTACACCCACATAAGCCAGTCCAACAATTCCGGCATTGCCGCCTAATCCGTCATTATCAATATCGCGAGCGGTCCAAAACTGGGCTATGTCATAAGTTACTCCAAAATTTCCCGCATTCCCCCAGGTTCTAAAACCCGATAATATAGTACCCGAATTTGTGCCGGCATATAAGGGAGAGATAGGATCGTTATTTTCATTGGTAGAAATATATTGTCCAACTAATACAAATTCAATGTTATTATCAAACTGTGCGTTAACATAATCCCACATCACGTTGTTTAGCACACCAATATTGTGAATTTCTACCGCGATTACAGAATGATACCTGGCAAACATTGAGGAGTCTGAAGCAATAGCAATCCGGGTTCTTTTACAAACAAGCCCTGCATTTGAAACACTAATATTATTATGCTGAGCTCTTTCAGTAACACCACACGAAATATCAGCATTAAAAAGAACATCCGATTCACGATATATTATCATCAAATCATTTTCTGCACCGCGTTGTAAATAGTTAACCGGTTCTATAAAATAAGTAATTCCATTTTTTCTAATCATGCCATAAAAAACACCTTCTGCCAATGTAAGTCGCACGCGAGAATCATTATCTCCATCAACAGTTCCCTTATAAACCTTACACAATCCACGTGCGTGCGTTGAGTTGATTTTCCCATCACCGGTAGAAACCGCATAATGTTCATCAAAAATTTCCACTTCCTGCAATAATAAACTCACCTCATCCAAACCGGGAAGATTCCCTTTAAGGTTAACCGAAGATGCATTTACTTGGTTTATTTTACTCAGCAAACTTGCGGTTGGCAATGAAAACAAATAAAATTCCTTAAACGCTGCGTTCAAGGCAGCGTGCTCAGTTGCATCAATATTTTTGGTGCCAAATTTAACTTGAGCATTAACTTGAATAGAAGAAATAGAAAAAGCAAGCAAAAATATAATTGGCTTCATAGTGGTTGCTAAACTGCGAAAAAATCATCAAACAGCAAAAAATATATTCAAAAAAAATCCCGGCTTGTTTAAGCCGGGATAAAATAATTATATCAGAATATTACGCAACTTCAACTTCAGCGCCAGCCTCAGTTAATTTACCTTTCATTTCTTCTGCAGTAGCTTTATCTACACCTTCTTTAATTGTTTTTGGAGCACCATCAACTAAGTCTTTTGCTTCTTTAAGACCAAGACCGGTTAACTCTTTAACAATTTTTACTACAGCTAATTTGTTGGCACCACTTGCTTTAAGCACCACATCAAAAGATGTTTTTTCTTCTACAGCGGCTGCACCACCATCACCACCGCCTGCTACAACAACTGCTGCTGCTGCAGGTTCGATACCATATTCTGTTTTCAAAAATTCTGCGAGTTCCTGAACTTCTTTTACTGTCAGGCCCACTAAGTTTTCGGCTAATGCCTTTACGTCTGCCATGTTGTTTTGTTTTTTCCGCCTTCATTGGATTTGACACCTCCGGCGGATATGTTATTAAAAAAATTGCTCCATTTTTTATGCTTCTACTACAGGTTCGGAAGCTGTTTCCGGTCTGTTTTGTAAAGCACCAATTACTCGTTGAATAGGTGATTGCAACAAACCAATAATTTCTCCAATCAATTCATTCTTGGTTTTTATTTGTGTAAGTGCTTTCAACTGATTGTCTCCAACAAAAATATCTCCATTAATAAAAGCTGCCTTTAATACAGGTCTTTCCTTATTGTTTTCCTTTCTAAAGCTACTCAAAATCATAGCCGGGTCTTTAGGATTTTCAGAAAACATAAGTGCTGTAACTTGGTGGAGGCTATCATACACTCCGGCAAATTTTTCTGAATCGATGCTTTCAAGTGCTTTACGGATAAGGGTATTTTTTGCAACCTTCATTTCCACTTTCTTATCAAAGCAATGGCGGCGCAAGTTAGTTACCTGATCAACAGTAAGGCTTTCTGTATCGGTTATATAGAAGTTGGTATATTGAGAGAACTTGCCTTTCAGCAATTCAATCACTTCGTTTTTTTCCTGTTTAGTCATAACAATTATTTTAAACCGGTTTTACCGGAGATTAGTTTTGAACAGATTTTGTATCTACCATAATGCCGGGGCTCATACTGCTAGCCATACTAACACCTCTCAGATAAGTACCTTTAGCTGTAGCAGGTTTTAGTTTGATAATAGCATTAATAAGTTCCTGACTGTTTTCTGCGATCTTTTCAGTTGAAAAGCTAACTCGTCCAATAGATGCGTGAATAATTCCCACTTTATCTACTTTAAAAGCAATTTTCCCACCTTTTAAATCATTTACGGCAGCGGCAACATCATTTGTAACAGTGCCGGTTTTTGGATTGGGCATTAAGTTACGAGGCCCTAATACCTTACCTAACTTACCAATTTTTGGCATTACTGAGGGGGTGGCAACAATAACATCTACATCTGTCCATCCACCTTCAATTTTTGAAATGAATTCATCCAATCCTACAAAATCAGCACCTGCACTTTGTGCTTCAGCTTCTTTATCAGGATTGCAAAGCACCAGTACTTTTTTCGTCTTACCGGTACCGTGAGGTAGTGATACTGTACCGCGTATAGCCTGATCGGCTTTTTTGGGATCTACACCTAATCGGATATGTAAATCAACTGAGCTATCAAACTTAGTGGTATTAACTTCTTTTACTAAAGCGGAGGCTTCCTTCAGCGTATAGGCTTTGTTTGGGTCAACCTTCGCATTAGCTATTTTTCTTTTCTTAGTAATCATGATTAAAAAAATATTTAAGGTTGACTATTAATTATTTTCCCAGGGCGCTGTTCCTTCTACTGTTAGTCCAAGGCTGCGGGCTGTACCTGCAACCATGGTCATTGCGCTTTTTAAAGTAAATGCATTTAAATCAGCCATCTTGTCTTTGGCTATTTCCTCTACCTGATTCCAGGTTACCTTTCCCACCTTTGCACGGTTAGGTTCTTTACTTCCTTTAGAAACTTTTGCAGCTTCCATCAGTTGTACTGCAGCAGGAGGAGTTTTAATTACGAATTCGAATGATTTATCGGCATATACCGTGATAATAACAGGTAATACCTTTCCGGGTTTATCTTGGGTTCTAGCATTAAACTGCTTGCAAAACTCCATGATATTCACGCCTTTGGAACCAAGAGCAGGTCCTATCGGCGGTGCTGGATTGGCTTGTCCTCCCTTACACTGGAGTTTGACAAAGCCGGTGATCTCTTTTGCCATTTTAAAAATTTTTGGTGTTAGCGTCCCGGCAAAAAACCGGAACTCCCAATAGCCATAAGGCTAATGCTATAAGAACTATGGGGGCGCAAAAGTAAGGATATTATTCATATTCTCCTTATTTTTTTGCTTTTTTCTATAAACAATATAGCGTTTTAATCTTTTACTCTCCATTCACCCCGTTTTAAAAAATCTTCATAAAACACTTGTTGCAAGGCCCTACCCTCATTAATCAATTGGGTGTCAACATCACCTGTTGAATAAATAGGGCGCTTCCCCACATTATCATATACAACCTGGCCTTTCATTGTGGTAAACCCAAAGCCGTTGTTAAACGAATACCAGGCCCAAGGCCGATAATGAGGCTCAAGAATATCGCGGCTATATGGAAATTCAACGTGCGACATTCCCAAATATCCTAACACGGTGGCCGCCACATCTGTTTGTGACCCAACCGATTCAATATTTTTAGGCTGAATGTTGCCTCCCAAAATCAGTAATGGAATTTTAAAATTTTTACTAATCACCAAATCCGAAGGCAAGCGATGGCCATGGTCGGCAACAATTACTATTAATGTATTATTCCAATCCGGTAGTTTACTGCACGATGTAACAAATTGAGTGATTACCTCATCAGTATAATGAATGGAATTCAAAAATTTCGACTCATCATCATCTCCCAAAATAATTTGCTGTTCCGGGGTTTCATAAGGCTCATGACTACTTAACGTTAGCCACGTAATAAAGAAGGGATTTGGTAAGGTGGCCAATCTGTTTGTAAGATATTTCATCACCACTCCATCATGTGCACCCCATTTTGAATTACGATCTGCTTTGTCAAAATGGTTTATATCTATTAATTCATTCAATGTACCATGTAGTAAATAGGATTTAATATTTGCAAATTCAGGTTCTCCACCATAATAGAACCCGGTAAAGTATCCCTTTTGTTTAAAAGAAGAAGTAAGCATGGGCAATGTCCGTGATTTATCCGGATGCTTTACAATGGAATTTATAGGCTGTGCCGGATAACCGCTCAGCACCCCCACAATTCCCTTATCTGTACGATCACCCGTGGCATATATATTATCGAAATAGATCCCTTCCTTTTTCAATTGGTTAAACCCCGGCGTAATCTCTACACCCTTATACACTTTATCCAATACCTTGGCGGTGAAGCTTTCCCATACCACCAATATAATATTTTTTCGTACAGCCGTATCAGTTATATTCAGGGAATTTTGATTAAGTAATCCAGCTGTAATTCTGTTAGCTATATCTTCATCCATTACGATGTAAGGATTTGAAACCAGTTCATTTTTTAGCCTTACCGAATGAATAAAATTCCAAACCGGATTTAATGCTGATTGATTTGCATAGTTGTTTGAAGAAAAATAAACACTGCTTTGATTAATCGGTGCAAGTTGAAAACCGCCTCTTAAAGGAACAATAATTAAAGCACACAAAAATAGCATTACTACAGTTAATGCCCATCTGTTGAAAGGGGCGAAAGGTAATACCAGTTTAAAAAATTTATATAAAAAATAGGATAGCAAAACAATTGCCACCACAAATCCGATTAATAACCATATTATAGGCAAATGTGCTACTGACGCCCACGCCTCTTTAGGATTTTTCAAATAAGATAACGCACTTGCGTCCAAACGATATCCCCATGCATTAAACGCATTAGCATCAGAAATGATAATTAAAACAACAGGAATTAAAACAAGCGTGGTATAAACGGTATATACCCTAGAATTATTAAAAAATGGAATCCAAATCCCTGCTATTACCATAAGCAATACAGGCGCAGTAAGGTAGGCAGCTAATGACAAATCCATACGTGCTCCATGCCACATTACTCCAATCCATTCATTAAACCCTGACCGAATACCTGCCTTTTGTGTAATCCACAAAAAAAATACCCTGCCCACAAAAGACAAAATGATCCAAAAGAAAAAGTAACTAAAAATGAATTGTAACCTGCTTTTCATAAAAAGACAGATACAAATATCGGTTTTAAAATCAGCACACCCTATTATACACAGCTACTTTAGAAAAAGCAACCAAAGAATGAATCCTGTTAAATAATTAAAAACCCTCTTTTACAATTTTATCAGCACCCACACCCAAAGAAGCCAAATGCTTTTCCACAGCATCCATCATTGGTTTAGGGCCACATAAATAGTAAAACTGCAAATCTTTGTGCATGTGCTTTTTAATAAGCTCGGCAGAAATAAAGCCATACTCATAGCCATCAATCTTTTCATCAGAAAGGATATTAATAAAATTCTTGCCTAGTAACTTATTGAATTTCTCCTCAAGCATAATATCTTTCTTTGCCTTATTAGCAAAAATCAATTTGTTATTGCCTATTTTATTTTCCTTTTCCAACCTTTTTAAAATTGCAGTAAAAGGTGTGATACCTGCTCCACCAGCAATGAAGATGCCTTCGCCTTTGTATCGAATATCTCCATATACATCACCAATATTCAATTCATCGCCTGGTTTTAGGGAGAGCAATTCGTTGGTAACTCCATTATGAGAGGGATAAGTCTTTATATTAAATTCAATAAAATCATCATCTTTTAATGAAACAAAAGTGAAGGTTCTAATTTCATCTTTCCACCCTTCCTTATTGATTGAAATATCGGCAGCCTGTCCGGGCTCATAGCTAATACCTGTAGGCCTTTCAGCAACAATCCTTAACACATCATGTGTTAAATGCTCTACAGATTTAACTTTAACAGTAGTACTCATAAACAATTTTAATTTACCTTGAATAATAGATACACATCTAGCTTTGATGTGTTATGTTACCAAAGCCAATTGCAAATTTCACGCCACATTTGGCGCATTCACACCCCATTTATTCATATTAGCATGTTCGAAATCAGGAATATACTTTTCAGGAATCTCACCATGAAGCATGGAGCCTACTTTAATAGAAGGGAAGATTTCTTCATAAGTTAACATCTGATTCAGTGAAACCCGCCTATAAATATGTGACCGGGTAATATTTTTCATATCATCCAGCCCCGAGGCTCCAAGCATTTCTACAAAATTTTCAATAGTACCCTTATGATAATTAGCTACCCGAACTTTTTTATCTTCAACCACAAGACCTACTGTTAATTTAGGATCTTGGGTGGTAATACCAGTTGGGCAACGATTAGTATTACACAACAATGCCTGAATACAACCCAATGCCATCATCATTGCACGTGCAGAATTACATGTATCTGCCCCAAGGGCAATAGCTCTGGCGATATGAAATGCTGAAGTAATTTTTCCGGAAGCTATTATTCTAATATGCTTACGAATATCCAGACCATTTAAAATATTGTGAACAAAGGCAAGGCCATCAAGCATAGGTGCACCCAAATAATTAGAAAACTCAGGTGGGGCTGCACCTGTTCCTCCCTCCCCACCATCAACAGTAATAAAATCAGGATAAATATCCAAATGGATCATTGCCTTACAAATTGAAATAAATTCACTTTTATGTCCAATACATAATTTAAATCCCACTGGTTTCCCTCCTGACAATTCCTTAAGCTTTTTAATAAACTGCATCATCTCCAACGGCGTATTAAAGGCAGAGTGATATGGTGGTGAAACTACCTTGGTATGAGGCTTCACGTGTCGAATACGAGCGATTTCTTCTGAATTTTTTGATGCCGGCAATATCCCACCATGTCCGGGTTTTGCACCTTGTGAGATTTTTAGTTCAATCATCTTAACACTGGTATGAGCCGCTTTTTTTTCAAACAATTCCGGCTCGAAATTCCCATGCTCATCCCGGCACCCAAAATATCCGGTACCAATTTGCCAAATTAAATCACCACCATGCTTTAAATGATAATCACTTAACCCTCCTTCACCTGTATTATGTGCAAAACCGCCAATTTGTGCCCCGGCATTTAAGGCTTCTACTGCCTGTGAACTTAAAGAACCATAACTCATAGCCGAAACATTTAAAATACTTGCAGAGTATGGATGCTTACAATCTTTATTACCAAAAACCACACGGGGATTATGATTAAGAGTATCAAACGCTTTGGGTGCCATGGAATGACACATCCACTCATAGCCTTCAGCGTAAACATCAAGTTGGGTGCCAAATGGAATGGTTTCAAGTTCCTTTTTTGCGCGTTGATAAATAGTAGAACGATCTACGCGATGAATAGGCCGACCATCAATATCTGACTCAATAAAATACTGATACATCTTAGGCCTTAATTCTTCAAGAATATAACGGAATCTTCCCACCAATGGAAAGATACGGCGTATTGCATGCCTCTTTTGATACATATCCTGAATACCCATAAACACGAACACACAGCAAACAGCAAAAACAACATACCAGTTATCATTCAAGAAAATGGCAAGCGCCAGTAAAATAGATAGTGTAATTATAGAAATTACAATAAATTTCTTTCGCATGTACAATAAATTTCAGTGAGATGAAGTAATTATAATAAACATTTTCTGTGCACTCAATTTAAGCATTAAGTGCAATCTTTTAAAAAAAAATAAAAACTATCCAAAATAGAAACAGAAAGTAAGACGTTATTTCATTGCCCTTAATACAGACCTAATAACTACTGCCTGATTGAATTTTTCATTCTTCGCCCCATATAATAAACACACCTGCCTAGTCCTTGAAATCTTCTTTATTTCTTTAAGTGCTTCCTTTTGCAATTTTAATTCTTCTTTATATCGCTTTGCAAATTCTTCAAAACGCTCATCCTGATGGTTAAACCATTTTCGCAACTCTGTTGAAGGGCCGATATCTTTATTCCATTCATCAAGTTTTGCCTCATCCTTACTAATCCCTCTTGGCCAAACCCTATCTACCAACAAGCGATACCCATCATCACGTGCAGGTTTCTCATAAATTCTTTTAATAATAATATATTCCATAATAAGCTATTTTTCCATGTGTGTTGGTTCTTTAGGATTTAATGGTCTAATGGTAATTTCATTAATCAACATATTATCCGGTGTTTCCAAAACATGAACAATTGTTTTAGCCAGATCCTCCGGTTGAAGCATATTGTGATGACTTTTTATACCCGAGCTATTAAAAAATCCGGTGTCAATTGAGCCGGGATTGATACAGGTAACTTTGATATTAAAAAACCTCAATTCTTTATACAGTGCATCACTAAATCCATTTACCCCATATTTTGTTGTGCAATATGCAGCCCCTTCATGCCTTCCCATGGTGCCCAAAATTGAGCCAATATTAATAATATGAGAATAAGTAGCACTCCTCTTCATTAATGGTACTATGGCTGAAGTAACAAAATACATACCATTTAAATTAGTATTTATCATATTCAACCATTCTGAGGCTGGTGCTTCATCAATTTTTCCAAAAGAGCCAACACCTGCATTATTAATTAATATGGAGGGCCTGTTATTATCAGAAAAAGTATTATTAATCCAATTCACCACGGCATCACGATTAGCAATATTTAATTGAACGGAATAAAAGTTTCTTCCTAATTTTTGCTTAACCGCCTCCAACGTTTCAACGTTTCGAGCAACTCCAAAAACAACAGCACCCTTTTGAACTAATGCGGATGAAATAGCGAATCCCAATCCACTGCTCGCTCCGGTTACAATGGCAATTTGATTTTCAAGTATCATATCAATTATGGATTATACGAACCAGGAACCGTACGAAATCCTATAGCTAATCTATTCCATCCGTTAATGGCAATGATGGCCATAGTAAGCGATACAATTTCCTTCTCAGTAAAATGCTTCGATACCATTGCATATAATTCATCCGAAACATGATTCTGAGAAATCAATGTCAATGCCTCTGCCCATTCCAATGCAGCTCTTTCCCGCTCAGAAAAAAAAGGCGTTTCGCGCCAGGCAGATAGCGCATAGAGTCGCTGTTCGGTTTCACCGGCTTTTCGTGCATCCTTAGTATGCATATCCAAACAATAAGCACAACCATTAATTTGTGATGCTCTTGTTTTAACCAATTCATACAAACTGTGTTCCAATCCAGAATGACGTACAAAACTTTCCACGCCCAACATAGCTTTCATTGCTTCCGGATTGGCCTTCCCATAATCTAACCGAGGTTTCATTGTATTAATTTTTATATTTAAAAAGAATAAACAAAATTCAAAAGGCCAAAGTTACACATTTAAAAAAATGTTTTTACCTTAGGTAACTCATCAATGAATACTACTTTTATTATATAACCATTCTTACTCCCACTAAAAATGAAATACATATTCTCATTCTTGTTTTCACTCATTTCCATTATTTCCTTTAGTCAAACAAAACAATATCCAAACATTGATATATCATACAAAAAGTTTGTACTTGATAATGGCCTCACACTTATTGTGCATGAAGATCACAAACTTCCAATTGCAGCATTCAATATCTGGTATCATGTAGGAAGTAAAAATGAAAAACCCGGAAAAACAGGATTTGCTCATTTATTTGAACACATCATGTTTACCAGCACCGAACATTGGAGCAATTTTGATGAAGTAATGCAAACTGTAGGTGGTGGAAACAATAATGGTACCACAAATAACGACCGAACAAATTATTTTGAAACTTTTACTAATACAGGGTTAGAGCGTGTGCTATGGGTAGAAGCAGATAGAATGGGATTTTTACTGAAAGGTTTAGATAGTGCAAAGATTGAAGTACAACGTGGCGTAGTACAAAATGAAAAGCGCCAAGGCGAAAATCAACCTTATGCTATATCCAATGAGCTTACAGTAAAAGCAACATATCCTGAAGGTCATCCTTATTCATGGACAGTAATAGGTAGCATGGATGACTTAAGCGCCGCAAGTGTGGATGATGTAAAGGAATGGTTTAAAACCTACTATGGCCCCAATAATGCCTTTATTGCTATTGCCGGTGATGTAAACACAGATGAAGTACTTCAGTTGGTGAAAAAATATTTTGGTGAAATTCCTCCTAGCCCGCCTATAGTTAAATTCACTAATAATATTGCCAAAATGAAGGGCACCATCATCCAACAAGCGCAAGACAGAGTACCTCAAGCTCGGCTACAAAATACGTGGAACGTTCCGGGGTGGGGAACTAAGGAGTCTTCTTATTTAAGTATGCTTGGAGAAATCCTTACTTCCGGGAAATCTTCAAGACTTTATAAAAGATTAGTCTTGGATGAAGACTTGGTAACAGATGTATCCTTTTATTTAGATGACAAAGAAATTGGCGGCCAGTTTTATCTTTTTACTGATGCTAAGCCCGGCGTGAGTCTTTCTAAAATAAATGACATTATTGATCAGGAATTACAAAAAATTCTTACCTCAGGAGTTACAGAAGAAGAGTTAGAAAGATCAAAGACAAATTTCTTTGTACAACTATTAAATAATCTTGAAACCTTAGGTGGTTTTGGAGGGAAGAGTGATTGGCTTGCTATGAGTGAAACTTATGGTGGCAGCCCTGATGCATATAAAAAGATTTTAGATTATACAAAAGCGGCTACACCGAATGACATAAAAAACGTTGCTCATGACTGGTTAACTGATGGAGAATACATTTTGGAAATCAATCCTTATGAGGATTATAAAACTGATCCTATTAAAGTGGACAGAACAATAATGCCGCCGGTATCTAAAGCAGCTCCTGCAAAATTTCCACAAATAAAATCATTCTCTTTGAGTAACGGAGCTCAGGTTTATCTTGCAGAACGCCATGATCTTCCATTGGTAAATATTATGGCGTCATTTAACGGAGGGTCGTCAGTAGATATTTTTTCAAATGCAGGCACCGCAAAAATGACCGGAACTATGCTTTCTGAAGGCACTACAACCAAAACAGCCATTCAGATTAGTGACCTACTTAGTACAATGGGATCTACTCTAAATAGTTCATCAAGCATAGATAACATGACAGTAAGAATGAGCTGCCTTAAAACTCATTTCGATGCCTCTATGAATTTATTTAGTGATGTTATATTACACCCATCATTTCCGGTAAAAGAGTTTGAACGTGTAAAAAAGGAACAATTGCTTCGGATTGAACAAGAAAAGGCTTCTCCTAATTTGCTAGGTGCAAGAATTCTTCCTCAGTTAATTTATCCTGTTGGTGATATTTATAATACACCCCTTACCGGATCTGGAACCATCGAATCATCTAACAAGATCTCCAGGAACGATTTGATAAAATACCACCAAACATGGTTTGTGCCCAATAATGCCATTATTGTTGCTGTAGGAGATATTACTGAAAGTGAATTAAAAACAACATTGGAAATTTCCTTAAAAGGATGGAAATCACAAAAGACACCACTTATTCCGGTTAGTAACACAGCCAAACTTCCCACATCTCCCGTTGTTTATATCATTGATAAACCGGATGCAATACAATCTCAATTATTTGCTGCAGAGATTTCTTTATCAGCAGAAGACAAAGATATAGATGCATTTAACTTAATGAACCATATTTTGGGTGGCACATTTCTTTCAAGATTAAATATGAATTTAAGAGAAGACAAGCACTGGAGTTACGGGGCAGGATCCTATCTAAGACCTGTAAAAGGAAAGGGAATGTTTGTTGCTACTGCAGGAGTACAAACAGATAAAACAAAAGAAAGTATTGAGGAAATATTGAAAGAACTAACCCAAATTACAACAACAAAAAAAATAGGCAAGGAAGAATTTGAAAATGAGCAAAACTCAACCATCTTATCACTCCCGGACACATGGCAAACTAACAATGGAATAATGAACTTCCTTTTTAATGCTATTTTATTTAACAGAGGAATTGATTACCCCGAAAAATATGCTACTATACTTCAGCAATTTAAAATTTCAGACATCCAACAAGTAGCTAACAAGGTGATAAAACCCAATAGCCTCACCTGGCTGATTATTGGGGACAGAAAAAAAATAGAGAAAGGAATCAGGGAACTGAATATAGGACCAGTAAAGATTATAAATTCAAATGGTAGCGAAATTAAATAATAGATTACTGACTTTTAGGAATAAACGAATTACAATAAACAGCCGTTCTTCATACTGAATGGCTGTTTATTAATTTCGCATTTTATTACATTTCATCTGCAGAAGGACCATACAATCCGGGAACCTTATTGCCGGTAAGTCGGAGGTAAACTACTAACTCTCCTCTATGATGATACAAATGGTTACACAGCACTCCCCTGATAACGGCTACCTTAGGCAAAGGAGGTATAAGTTCATTCCCTTTAAGCACCAACCTCCATTTATCCATTGCTTTTGATTCATCAAAATCATCAAGTGCCTTTCTTGCAGATAAAACATTCTCTTCCAATTTAGCTAAGATATTTTCCATCTTTGAAATATCCCCTCTATCATATTTATGATTATCCAACACTAATTCATTTTGATGAATTACCGGATAAAACCAGCTGTAAATCCCGGCAATATGAGAAGCCAGTTCAGCAGTTGTCCAGTTTTTTTCAGTAGGCTTCCAATTCAATGCAGCATCAGGAACTGCCTTTAATAATTTTCGGGTATTTTCTACTTCATGTTGAAATTCACTAATTAATCCTTGCTTAAGCATAATTATTTTCTTTCAAAATTACATTATCATTAAATTAAAAGGCAGAGGAATTATAAACATCCTGTTAACGATGAAACTGATACTGCAACGTGGTCAATAGTTGGCGGGGCGGAAGTGGGTTAATGCTGTAATTTTCATGTACATAATAATTATATACATTGGTTAGATTGCTCAACTTAGCCATAAACGAAAAGTGCTTATAGGTATATCCAGCACTTACATCCAATAATGCAAAACCCTTAACGGAAATCATCCTCGAATAATTTTGGGTTTGCCCCTCCTTATTATTCCATCCCGCATAGCGATTACCGGTATAATAAATTCCTGCTCCCACTTTAAGTCCTTTCAATTTCCCATCAAATGAATAGAAAAAACTACCATTGGCATTATGTGGAATGGTGCCTACTAATTGTTCACCGGAAATATAGCTACCCACAGTATTCGGAGTTTTAGAAAAGCGCATATCATTATAACTGTATCCAGCCATAATTTCTAACCCTTTTGCAGGTCTTCCGCTAATATCCAATTCAATACCCTTACTTTTTGTTTGTCCAACCAATTCCTGCAAAGCCGGATTACTGTTAGGCGTAACACCATCCGGGCCGAACTGTGCGGTTTGCGCCAAATTGCTGTTTACAATCAAATACCCAATTACATTAACAGTTAAACCTCCTTTAAGAAAATCATTTTTCATTCCAGCTTCATACTGATTTATAAATGACGGATCCAAAATATTCCCATCCACATCTGTAGCCTTCGGATTAGAAGAAAATGAATTAGAAAAACTCACAAAAAAGGAGGTTTTTGGAAAAGCTTTATACACTACACCAAGACGGGGAGAAAATGCGTTAAAATTCTTTGATTGCCCATATTTTACTTCACCATGTTGGTAATCAAATGTGTTTGAACCCGAAGCATTAATTAACGACCAGCGAACTCCCCCAAGTACTAAAATCTTATTAGATAGGCTCATCAAATCCTGCAAATAGATACCTGTACGAGTTACCGGAGTTTTTACCATTGCAACTGCATTAGCACTGGGAATATCCAAACGTGGTGTAAACTTGGAATGATCCAATATATTATATTGATCATAAACTTTAGGATTATCAAAGCTGGTGCTCTTTACCACTCCGTCTTCTAAATCTACACCGGTTAGTATCACATGTCCAAAACTTCCCGTTTTGAATTTGCCGGTTAAATATACCTGGCCAAAGATACTGTGGCTTCTTTCATAAATTTTATTTAGAGGACGCTGCCAATCACCATTTAATGACGCTTGAATTCTTTCAGTAGAATAATAATCTCTTGTATAATCCTGATAATTTATGGAGGATTTTAAATTCCAACTCTTCTTAAATCTATGTTCAAGCAACATATAAGCAGTAGATTGTTGAATCTTATTATATTGCCATGGTGTTCCATTAAATGTAGATCGGGGCACATCAGGAATAATATTATTATCCAAAGAACCGATTCCGAAATCAGGAGTGTAATAATCATTCAAATAATCTGCAGTAATTAACAAAGAGGTTGTATTATTTATTTGATACTTTAAAGATGGGTTAACGTAATATCTCCTGGAATGAACAATATCTTTAAAACTATTAGCCTTTTCATAAGTTCCGTTAATTCGAAAGGCTACCTTTTTACTTAATGGCCCATACAAATCAACCATGGGCTTCCACATATCATAACTACCTGTTCGCAAAGCCACACTGCCACCGTGCTGAAACTTAGGCTCTTTAGTAATTAAATTGATAATCCCTCCCGGCACCACCTCACCATATAAAATGGAAGCGCTTCCTTTTAGGACTTCAACTCTTTCCAATGAACTCATTTCGGGAAAAGCCGATACATTTATTCGTGCACCATTTTTATAAAAATTATCACCCTGTAAACGATAGCCCCGAGCAAAAAAGGTTTCTTGTGCATTTCCACGAGTAGTAGATAAATAAACTCCATTTACATTTCTAATTGCATCACTTAATTTTTGCACTTGTTGATTTTGTAAAACAGTATGGTTAATAACACTAAAATTTTGAGGCATATCAATAGGTGCCACAGGCATCCTACCTGTTAACACGGGCTGAAGATTAGGACTCCTTCTTCCATCTATTACAATATTATCAAGCATCTTAGCACTCAATGTAATCACAAAGTCTGCTCTTACATCGCGGTTATTAACAGTAATCTGCTTTTCAACTTTTGAAGTTCCAACTAATGAAATAACAACAGTGTAACTACCCGGGCTTAGATTTCTAAAATAAAAATCACCATCCTCATCTGTGATAGTAGAAATTTCCTTATTCTTCAAGGTTACCGAAACCCATGGCACTGCCTTGCCATCTACCGTTTTAACTGTACCTGAAATTTTTCCACCATTCCCATCATTTGCAAATGCCGATGAAAAAACAAGTATTGCAAAAACAAAAAGAGAAACCTTTATTTTATTATTGAACATGATATCTTTTAAAAATTTATCTTTATTCTAATCTCTATCTGATAAAAAATCAGCATCAAAAAATGCTTTCTTTTGTTTTAGTTTAAACCTAGATAAAAATTGGCACGAAATTAACCTTAAAGGAATGGTGAGCGTTACGAATTTGGTAAATGGATTTACTATTTCAGAAAAATAGGTCTTTATGAAGTTGCCTTTAATAACATACTACAAGTAAAATTATTTCTTCATTCTTGCAAACTTGGAAAGGGAATAGCTCATGCATTGCTTTTCCATAAATGAAAGAAATACTATTTAATCTCCTGCGCTTTAAGAAATAGAATAGTATTTCACTTTTGTTTGTGTTTTTCCAAAAAAGAATCTAACTCAAGCCATCTTGATTTATTAACAGCGATAGCAAAGGCAGCAGTGGCAGCGGCAAAAACAGATGCATCAAATGCAGTTTTTATACCTGTGGAAAAAGTCATTGCCAACGCAAACAAAAGTAAAAGTGCGCCACTCAAAACAGCAAAGAAATTTGTCTTCCATCCAATAATTAAGAAGAGAGATAAAACTAACTCTGCAATTGTTGCCAAAATAGCTAAAGGAGCCACCAACTTTGCAGGTAGCCATGGCACTAATTGGAAAAGATAAGCTTTGAAATTTATCCATGTGCCCCAGGCCACATGATAATGCCACATACCAAACCTATCTGCCACTGCAGAAAGGAATCCTGCAGAAACAGAAAGCCTCAATGCTAATCTAATTACCTTTTCAAACATCATTCAAGCACAGCCTCCATTGTAATATTTAAACTGAGCGCTTTACTAATAGGACAATTTTCTTTAGCTGCTTCAGCACATTCAAAAAATTTTTCTTTTGAGATTTTTGGCACTCTGGCTCTAAGTTTTAAGTGAGATTCTGTAAGTTCCAATTTATCAGGATTCATGGTTACCTCAGCATTTGCTTCAAGGAAATCAGGTGTAAACCCAGCCTTTCCTAAAATAAGGCTTAATGCCATTACAAAGCAACCTGCATGTGAAGCAGCTAATAATTCATCCGGGTTGGTACCTTGCCCGTTTTCAAAGCGTGAACTGAAAGAATAAGGCTTATTATCGAGCACCTTACTAAATGTAGAAATTTTCCCCTCTCCTTCCTTAATTGAACCGTTCCAAACGGCATTTGCTCTATGCGTTTTCATAACTATATATTTTAAAATGATACTAATAATGCGAAAAAAACAACCTGCAGTTCATCCGATATACTTCCATTTACCTCTTTACACTCAGGTTTGGCTAGACTTGATTTCACTCATATTCATATTACGCTGTTCTGCATATTTAAAACCTTCTTCCCACCATTCAGCCATTAACCTTTTATCAAAAACAAGGGGGTTGGTAGTTAAAATGGTTGGGGTATAATAAAAATTTAAGATTGCATTATGTTGTGCAGCAACAAACTTGCCAATTCTAATATTCTGCCTTTCAATTCTATCTGCCATATAGGTATGAATACTAGTAAGTAAGGCAAATGCATTTTTTGATGATAGCCGGTTTGCAAAAGTTACTTCTGTATGCAGCACAATCACATCAACCACATTAGCTCCCCTTTTAATAGCTTCTTCAATGGGCACCATACTGGCAAACCCACCATCAGCATATTCACATCCATTTTTTTTTGCAAGGCTCATAAAGGGAGTAAAATTGGCAGAAATCCATACCCAATCACAAAATTCTTTGTAATTAAAATCTCTAATAGATTTATATTCTACCTCATCCAATGACAAATTGGAAACGGTTACCACCACATCCTTATCTGAAGCTCTTAATTCATTAAATTCCTCTTCAGTAAAAGTTTTAGTAATTAGCTTTCGTAAATTAAAACTCTCACCAAAGGTTTTAGTTCTTTTGATAAAGCTGATTAAAACATTCAGGTGGTTAATTCCGATTTGTTTAAATCCAAATCGATCTTGTTTTATTGTAAAGGGGCTACTACTAAAAATACTATTTTGATTTACAGAAGTATATACTTCTTTTATTTTAGAAACCTTTCCTAAAGCTAAATGTGATGCTAACAAACTGCCGGTTGAAGTTCCAACGAAAATATCGTAATCATACTTCTTCTCTTGTATCAGATATTGTGCAACTCCTCCGGCAAAAGCGCCCTTACTGCCGCCTCCTGAAATGACCAATGCTCTCATTTAAATCCGTTGATGATAAACAATATTTTTTTATAAAATATTTACATCTCCCAAAAAACCTATACACTAATAGAAATGCCCGGTAGGAACCCGGGCAATTCTATTAACTCTTTTTCAAATAATCTCTCAATACATATTGAAGAATACCATCGTTTTTAAAATATTCTATTTCAATAGCAGAGTCTAACCTCGCTTTCACTTTAAAGTTAGTTACCTTTCCTGAAGGATGAACGGCTTTTACTTCAAGTGTTTTGTGCGGTACAAGGTCCTTAGCCAATCCACTTATAGAAAAACTCTCAGTGCCATCTAATCCCAATTTCTCAGCATTTTCTCCATTTGTAAAAATAAGCGGAGCCACGCCCATTCCCACTAAATTACTTCGGTGAATGCGTTCAAAACTTTCTGCAATCACTGCTTTAATACCCAGCAAGTAGGTTCCTTTTGCAGCCCAATCGCGAGATGAACCAGAACCATATTCTTTACCAGCCAGAACAATTAATGGCGTTTTTTCTTTTTGATAAGCCATAGCAACATCAAAAACTGTTTTTACTTCATTTGTAGGCAGATAGCGACTATATCCTCCTTCTTTATCTGTAATCTTGTTTTTAATACGAACGTTAGCAAATGTTCCCCTCATCATTACTTCATGGTTTCCTCTTCGAGAACCGTATGAATTAAAATCAGCTTTTTCTACTCCTTTAGATTTTAAATACTGCCCTGCAGCGCTATCTTCCTTAAATGACCCGGCAGGCGAGATATGATCAGTAGTAACAGAATCTCCTAAATATAATAAAACACGCGCATCTTTAATATCTAAAACAGGATTTGGCTCAGCTTTCAAATTTTCAAAAAATGGTGCTTCCCTCACATAAGTTGAATCTTTTTGCCATTCAAAATTTTGTTCAATGTTCACTTCTAGATTTTTCCAATCTTCAGCACCTTCAAAAATTACATCATACACTTCTTTAAAGTCACTCTGTTTAACACATTCATTAATAGTATTCTGAATCTCCTCACGGCTTGGCCAAATATCTCGTAAATAAACAGGGCTTCCATTGGGATCAAAAGATATAGGGTCATGAATTAGATCTACATCCACCCGTCCCACTAATGCATAAGCTACAACTAACATGGGCGACATTAAAAAATTCATCTTTGTTTGTGGATGAACGCGAGCTTCAAAATTTCTATTCCCTGAAAGCACAGAAGCTACAACTAATTCTCCTTTATCTACCGCCTCCGCAATATGATTAGGCAATGGTCCTGAATTACCAATGCAAGAAGTACAGCCATAGCCCACAGTATGAAAGCGAAGTGCATTAAGATCTTCATTTAATCCTGAGCGTTCAAGGTATTGAGTAACCACTTTGGAACCGGGGGCCAAAGATGTTTTCACCCATGATTTTGTTCGCAACCCTCTGGCTACTGCATTTCGTGCAAGCAGTCCGGCTCCAACCATTACTGCGGGATTAGAGGTGTTAGTACAGCTGGTAATGGCAGCAATAGCGATGCATCCATCACTTAACACAAATTCTTGATTGCGGTATTTTACTCTTACAGCATGCAATCCATCCTGAATTACTTCTGCGGGAATAGTATCTCCCTCTTTAGGAACTTGCCCAAAAGTAAATTCAGTACCGGAGCCTCCCTCACTAACAAAATTGCACACCCTTCGCTTTTCTATATCAGTATATTCCCTGCTATATTCCTTTTCCATTAACTCTGCAAACTTGGTAGCTAAATTTTTAACCAGAATTTTATCTTGTGGGCGTTTGGGGCCGGAAACAGTTGGCTCTAATGTTGATAAATCTAACTCAACAATGGAAGAGTAATTGATTTCTTCATTACCGGTTCGCCACAACAAATTTTCCTTGCAATAGGTTTCTACAATTTTTATTTGTTCTTCAGACCGATTGGTAGAGCGCATATATTCAATGGTACGATTATCAATAGGAAAATAAGTAACCGTACAACCAAACTCAGGTGACATATTTCCGATCGTTGCTCTATCCGTTACCGTTAGATTATTTAATCCATCTCCAAAAACTTCAACAAATTTCCCAACAACGCCTGTGTCACGCAATACCTTAGTTATTGACAACACCAAATCGGTTGCTGTACATTCGTTCGGAATCTTTCCGGTTAATTTCAGTCCAACTACTTCTGGACAAGAAAAGAAAATAGGCTGACCAAGCATTGCAGCTTCTGCTTCAATACCTCCAACTCCCCATGCCACAACCCCAATTCCATTAACCATGGGCGTGTGAGAATCAGTACCTACCAAAGTATCAGGAAATAACCAACCATCACGGGAAGTAATACCCTTTGCTAAATATTCCAAGTTTACCTGGTGGCATATCCCCATTCCCGGTGGAACAACAGTAAAATTATTCAACCCTTTCTGTGCCCATTTCAGTAATTCATACCGCTCCTTATTCCGTTTAAACTCCAATTCAACATTTCTATCATAAGCATAATTGGTCCCAAAATAATCTACCTGTACTGAGTGATCAATAATTAAATCAACAGGAATAGCAGGATTAATCTTTTGGCCATCCTTACCATGGCGCACAAATTCCGCACGCAGAGATGCCATATCAACCACAGCGGGCACACCTGTAAAGTCCTGCATCAAAATTCGTGCAGGCATAAATGGAATATCCTTATCTGGAGGAGTAGGCAACCAGTGCTTCAAAGTGTCTAAGTGTTCATCGGTAATACTAAATCCATCATAATGCCTCAGCACATTCTCCAATAGAATACGAATACTAAAAGGCAAGTGATTGACTTTTGATTCACCTAAATCTTTTAATGAACAATATTGGTAACTCTTATTCCCAATATTGATTTTCTTTACTGATTTTGCTTTCTCGTAACTCATAAATACAAACTATAAGGTTCATAAAATTTTAAAAAATGCACAGCACACAAACCCAAATTCACAACTTTAGCTCACCTATAAAGGACTAACTAAATTTACTAATTTACGATAAATATCCTATTGTCATTAAAATCTCTATCCCACCTGCATTACATGCTAATAATTACCCTCTTTTAAAAAAATTATTTCGTGATAATCAATAGTCTTCTCCTAGGATGGTAACAAATGTCTAATAATTTAGATAAGACAAATAAAAAAACCGGAGAGACTTAAAATTTCAACCAAACAAAACCAAAAAAATCAACCGCACATATCACCTATCAATCACTATCTCTCCGGTGTTACATTATTAAAGCCATCGCATGGCTTGCAAAGAGTTTAATATTCAATTACGGCACTACAATCCTTCCTTTCATCACAATATGCAGGCTACAATAATAATCAGCACTCTTATCGGGAACAAATGACCATGATTCATCGGTATTTAAATTAGGAGATGCCCAGGCACTATCTATTTGAGTAGCATTGTGCTGAACAATATCCCGGTTAATAAATAACACGGTATCCCCCTTATTGATAGTGAGCAAATCAGGATTAAACTTCATCTGTTCTATAATTACAGTATCCGTTTTTGGACCTGTAGCCACTTCTGTTGCCGATTCAGATGTTGCTTTTTTATCCCCACCTGAATTACACCCTGCTATGAATAATGCAATGCAGGATATAACCAAACCGGCTCTTTTAAAATTAATACTCATTTCTATTTATTTTAAACCTTTTTGAACCATTTTAGAATGCTCAAGGTGTGTTTTTAAAGTAGGCAATACTTTTACTAACAAACCTTTTAATTCAGCATTTTGTGCTTGTGGAATTAATATTGTTTCAACTGCGTTTATTACTGCCTCATGATAAGCCACTTCATTATCTATATAAGCTTTATTGAATGCTTTACCTGATACTTTGTTTAAAGTAGCTGTGGTTGTTTTAGCCCCTTCCAATAATGATTTTGTCATTGAATTGGTTTGAGGTGTTACCCCTAATTTTTTTGCCAACTTAGTACACAAATCAATTACGCTAAGGTGGTCGTTCTTCATGGTGTTTGCAAAATCCAGAACAGCCTTATCCTTCGATTTTTTCTGTGCAATTAAAGCATAGTCAACATCTATTTGATTAGCTGTAACGGCAATAGAGGCAATTTCAGGATCCGTAAACTTTTGATCCTTCTGAGCATAACCGGTTTGTGAAGTGAACAAAGAAAAAACTAACATCCCACAAAACAGGGACATATTCTTCAACGTTTTCATTTTTTTTGTTTTTTAATAATGATTATAAAATAAAAGCAATCCACATGTAACGCTTTTGTACTTGACTTAAACAAAAGCTTACAAAAAACTTTAAATAAGGGGCTAGAAATCAAGTGGGGCAATACTCACATAAAAAATGATACCACTTATTATAGTGTTGATTAATCAGATGTTTAACTATATAAAACATAACACTTAACATTCATTTACTCTTCGAAAATTCATTTAATCCTGATGCAGGCGTTCATCAAATTATTATTATCCAAACCCATCATTTCCAAACCTCATAATGCTTCATACTCGCCTCGCACTTATAATTCTTACACACCTCAGCACTTAAACCACCGGTAGTTAACCTCATTATTAGCTTAACAATATTCAGGCCATTCATTTCAAAAAGTGAGAAATAAAAATAAATACTGTATAAATTCCTTGATAGCTGTTGTTCAACCGCGCTGTAAAGGTTTATAGAAAAAAACATGCCTGCTATTTTATTAAATAGTAAGTAAACATTACCTCTACCATTTGTTTTAAATCCGGATAAAATCGAATAGACATAGTTGCAAATCCAAATATTGTTTAAGTAACTAATCATAAACAATAGGTTGCGTTTAAGTAATACAAACCTATGGTTGTGATGAGTCAAAAAATGTGCCAGCGATTAAAAAAACAAAATAGTGTTCTTTAATTACTCAGCTTTATAACCACTATTTAATAGGATGTTCATCCATAAAAAAGGCACTAAAGCCGTTTATGCAAAAACAAAAAAAGCCACACAATGGTGACCTTTTTTTTGATAAAAATATTTTTAATTAATCCAGCACAGCAAGGGCAGTTGCCTTTACCATTGTTTCCTTTTTGGGTTGAGTAATTGCATCAATTTCTTCTTTTGATTTGCCGGCATCTTCTGCAAAGTGACGTAATTGATCAACCGACATTTCCTTAATACTTCCAGCTCCTTCAACCGCTACGTTATGGCCAACCAATGACAATGGAACAAGAAATGCATGATCCTTAAATTTTACAAAAATAGATCCGTCATTTGTTTTCAATCTTATCCAGCAACCTTCTTCTTTGCATACTTCAATAACCTCTCCTTTAACCTTTACATCTTCTTTAGGCGTCGGGGTGTTTTGAAGAAAAGTAACTAATTCATTAGTGCTTAAAGCATCTTGTGGAGACATTCTGGCTCCAAAGGTCATTCCTTTAGTAATTTCCATTTGTGGAGGCTGGGCCATAAGCGCAAATGAGAAAAGCATTGCGACAAAAAGTGTAGTTATTTTTTTCATGTTATGGTTGTTTTAAAATTAAGCGATTTTTTCTACTTGCATATAACTCAATTCAACCGGAGTGGCTCGTCCAAAAATTTTCACTTGCACCTTTAATTTTTTCTTTTCATCATTTACTTCTTCAATTACTCCATTGAAATCATTGAAAGGACCATCAATAATTTTAATTGTTTCTCCAATAATAAAAGGCTCGCTCATAGTAACACCACCCGCATCACTCATTTCATCTACCTTACCCAGCATTTTATTTACTTCAGCCTTTCTAAGAGAAATAATATTTCCTTTTGATCCTTTTCCATCAGTAAGGAAGTGCATTACATTAGTAACATTGGATATGTGTTGAATAATATCATCATTCAGCTTTTCTCCTTCCACTTCAATCATGATATATCCCGGATAAAAGTTTCTTTCCCGCATAACCTTTTTGCCGTTATGCACTTTATAAACTTTTTCAACCGGAAGAAAAACCTGTTTAATCACTTTTGTCCATCCGTTGCGCGTAATATCCTTGTCAAGGTATTCTTTAATCTTACGCTCCTTTCCACTCACTACCCTCAATACATACCATTTGCTTTCTTTTCCTGATTTCTCTATAATTGGTAAAACCTCTTCAGTCATGTTCGCTTAGTTAAGTAACGAATAAATAAATTTCAACACTCCATTGGAAATAAAATCCATGAGCGCCACCACTGCGGTAATTAAAACGGTGCCGCCTAATACAACCATGGTAGATTGTTGTAACTCATCCCACTTAGGCCAGGTTACTTTTTCCATCAATTCCTTATAGGAATCTTTTACAAAAACCCCGAATTTAGCCATAAATCACCATTAATTTAGGAACTGCAAATATAGCTTACAGCCTGTTAAAAAATATATTATACCGTAATGTTTGGTATAATTAACCTGCACGGGCACTAGGATTCGAACCCAGATCAAAGGTTTTGGAGACCCGTATGCTACCATTGCACCATGCCCGTAAGAAAACTAAAAGCTATTAGCAATTAGCCAATAGCTTTTAGCAGAACTTTCAAAGATAGTCAATCTCTTATTAGTTGGTCATTTTGACCGGAAGCTAACAGCTATCTTATTTAATAATCTCAGTAACCTGTCCGGCACCTACTGTACGTCCACCTTCGCGAATAGCGAATTTCAGTCCTTTTTCCATTGCAATTGGAGCAATAAGTTTTACAGTCAGTGAAGTATTATCACCAGGCATTACCATTTCTGTACCGGCATCCAATTGTACCTCCCCGGTAACATCGGTAGTACGGAAATAGAATTGCGGACGGTATTTATTGAAGAATGGAGTATGACGGCCACCTTCATCTTTGCTCAATACGTACACCTCACCTTTAAATTCAGTGTGTGGAGTAATAGACCCGGGTTTGCAAATAACCATACCACGGCGGATTTGGTTTTTCTCAATACCACGAAGAAGTAACCCTGCATTATCACCTGCTTCACCTTCATCCAAAAGTTTTTTAAACATTTCAACACCAGTAACAGTAGAAGTAAGTGGTTTTTCCATCAAACCTACAATTTCAACAGGTTCACCTACTTTAATACGTCCACGCTCAATACGACCGGTAGCCACAGTACCACGGCCTGTAATGGAGAATACGTCTTCTACACTCATCAAGAAAGGTAAATCAACCGGACGTGGAGGTAATGGAATATACTCATCTACAGCAGCCATCAATTCTTCAATTTTAGCCACCCATTTTTCATCTCCAGCCAAAGCGCCGGTAGCAGAGCCCTGGATAATAGGTGTATTATCTCCATCAAAACCGTAAGAAGATAACAACTCACGAATTTCGATTTCAACTAACTCCAACAATTCAGGATCATCAACCAAATCAACCTTGTTCATAAATACCACAATACGAGGTACCCCTACCTGGCGTGCAAGCAGGATATGCTCCTTGGTTTGAGGCATAGGTCCGTCTGTTGCAGCAACCACCAAGATAGCACCATCCATTTGAGCCGCTCCGGTAATCATATTCTTAACATAGTCTGCGTGGCCCGGGCAGTCAACGTGTGCATAGTGACGATTAGCTGTTTGATATTCTACATGTGAAGTATTAATGGTAATACCTCTTTCCTTTTCTTCTGGTGCACCATCAATTTCTGCATAGTTTTTCTTCTCCGCTAAACCCTTTTTTGACAAAATATCGGTAATAGCGGCCGTTAAGGTTGTTTTACCATGATCTACGTGACCAATAGTACCAACGTTTACGTGAGGTTTATCCCTCTTAAAATTCTCTTTTGCCATTTTTTGTTTTTTAAAATTTGTTTAAATAAGTGGATGGCATTTTATGTCGGCCACCTCCCAGACAATTATTTTTTTATGAGCCGATGGTGAGAATCGAACTCACGACCTCTTCCCTACCAAGGAAGTGCTCTACCCCTGAGCTACATAGGCATCTACCACCTCCCGGTAGTATTTGAGCGGAAGACCGGGCTCGAACCGGCCACCTATAGCTTGGAAGGCTATCGCTCTACCAAATGAGCTACTTCCGCAAATTGATTAAAAACACCAACTAAAAGAACTTCAGGTGGGCAGTGGTGGATTCGAACCACCGAAGTCGAAAGACAGCGGATTTACAGTCCGCCCCATTTGGCCACTCTGGTAACTGCCCTTAGAGCCGAAGAAGGGAGTCGAACCCCCGACCTACTGATTACAAATCAGTTGCTCTACCAACTGAGCTACTTCGGCCTCTATTTTTTATTATAAAAGAACTGCCTTTTTTACTTTTCTCACCCCTTAGAACAGGGCGTACTAATGCCACCCTATTTTTTGGGAAGGCAAAGGTAAGTGAATTTGATTAATTCAAAAATTTTGATTTACATTTTTTTATGAAAAGAGTTGTCAATTTTTAATAAAAAAAGTCCCGCCTAAAAAACGGAACTTTTCAACACTCTTTTTTCTTCTGAATTAAGCAAACGAACGCTCTTTTTTTCGCTTTATCTGATTCACCACTGCATTCAATGCGGTATCAAAACTTTCTTCAAATGACTTAGACGATTGCTTTACAAAAAACTCATGCCGTGGCACACTCACCCTTATTTCCACAATCTTGTCTTTAATTGTGTGCACAACATTATCCAGCTTTAAATACACATCAACATGCGTAATCCGGTCATGAAATTGTTTTACTTTTTCAATCTTACGGTTAATAAAATCTAACAATTTGCTATCAGCAGCAAAACGCACGGTTTGAATGTTTACGTTCATAATCCACATTTTTTAGTGAAGTAATAAAAGATAGGTAGTATTAATTCATAGGCCATTTAAAGTTGATTGCAAAGCTTGATGTGAGCTAATGAAGATACAGATAATTGAAGTTTAAAAAAAAGATTCCATGATAATTTCACCTTAAATTTTTACTTCACGATTTTGGATGAGCCTTTTTATGAATATCCTTCAATTTTTGAATATTATTATGGGTGTACACCTGGGTTGCGGCCAAACTGCTATGGCCCAATAGTTCTTTAACTGCATTTAAATCAGCACCATCACCGGTTAAATGGGTGGCAAATGAATGTCGCAATATATGTGGACTCTTCTTTTCAATAGTGGTTATCATACCCAGGTATTTTTTTACAGTTTTATATACATAAGACCCTGTTAAAGGCTTCCCGTGCTCATTTACAAGAAACACCAGCCTATTGGCTTCATAAGGAAGTTGTATCTTATCCTCCAAATATTTACGCATCGAAGCTAATAACGCATTACCTACCGGAATTATTCTTTCCTTACTGCCTTTTCCTAAAACTTTTATGGTGCTATTAGCGAAATCAATATGCTGCTCTTTTAAGGAAATAAGTTCAGCCCTTCGTATGCCCGATTCATATAGTATCTGTAAAACTAATCTTTCGGTTTCTCCTCTAAAATCATCACTAAATTCTACAGTATTAAACAATACATTCATTTCTTCCTTCGCTACGAACTGAGGAAGGCGCTTTTTAATTTTTGGAGAAATAACCTGCTCCATAGGGCCGGCAACAATTACTCCCTCTTTCATTAAGTACTTATAAAATGATTTTAAACTTGAAATTTTCCGATTAATGGAACGAGAAGAAATATTTTCTCCTTTTAAGGTGGCCAACCAGCTTCGTACTAATGCGGGAGCCACATTCACCAAATCCTCCTCTCCCACCTTTTCCTTTAAATAATCCTCAAAAGAAGAAAGATCTTTTTCATAAGCCGTTAAAGTGTGTATGGAATAACGCTTTTGAAATTTTAGATAATTAATAAACTGGATAATATGGTTATTCTGAGGTATAGACATAAAAAAACTGATAACCAAATGTACAAATGGTTATCAGTTAAATATAATGCCGGTTTAATTATTTTTACGCCTCAATCTTTCCAGAAACTATTTGCTGCTTGTAAACAGCTTTCAACACCTCATTCCTTCTGCGAACAGAAGGTTTAGTATAAGACTGCCTTTCACGAAGTTGCAACAGCACACGACTCTTCTCAAATTTCTTTTTATACTTTTTAAGTGCCTTGTCAATATTTTCGCAATCTTTAGAATCAATAATCAACATAAATAAACCTCTTTTTAATAGTTAAGCTGCCATTTTTAGCAGCGCGCAAAGATAGTAATTTATTGGTAAAAAAATTATTAATAGTACAAAAATCCGAAATTTGCACCATGTTTACCGGAATTATCGAAAACACCGGCTACTTAGTCGAAATTAAAAGAATTGAAAATAACTTACAATTTGTAATTGAATCTCCTTTTTCAACGGAACTATCTGTTGATCAAAGTGTTAATCATGATGGTGTATGCCTTACCGTAGAATTAATTTCAGGCAGGAACCACACTGTTACTGCCATTGCCGAAACCCTCACTAAAACCAATTTAGCCAATTGGAAGGAAGGAAGAACCATTAATTTGGAACGAGCCATGGTTATGAATGGTCGTTTTGATGGACATATTGTGCAAGGACATGTAGATTGTACTGCAACTTGTGTGGATAGAAAAGATTGCAACGGAAGTATAGAATTTACCTTTCAATTAAATAGTTCCGCAATCGGATTAATTATTGAAAAGGGCTCCATTACCATAAATGGTATAAGCCTCACCATTTTTAATATTGAAGAAAATAAGTTTACAGTGGGTATCATTCCATATACCTATTCACATACCAATTTTAAAGAATTAAAAATTGGGGATACTGTAAACATCGAGTTCGATGTGATTGGTAAATATGTACAACGCTTACTTACAAAGTAAGATCTTACTTTCTTATTGTTACCTTACCTCATCAAATACATTTTCCCATATCCTTTATTAAAATACTTATCTGTATCCTCGTATGGTGCACGATATTTATCTAAACGCTTACCATTGAGATTGGTAAGCACCCTGTATAAATACACTCCATTAGCCAAACGCTGCCCATACATATCTGTACCATCCCACTTATATTCAGTAATATTTCTTCCAATATGTATAGGCCCTAGTTCTCCTTTGGTTATTTCACGCACGACCTTTCCGGTAATAGTCAAAATTTGAATACGAATATTTTGCGGCACTTCGCTACCGGTTACGGTAAATACAAATGCGGTTGAAGTGGTAAAAGGATTAGGATAATTAAGCAAATTAGAAAACATAGCCTTGTTAATAACGGTGAACATTACACGATGTTCCAAATTGCCTGTAGGATTACCTACAACATCTTTTCCCGACACAATCAACTCATACTCTCCATCTGCAAAGAAATAAGGATTAAACTCTATACTGGCAGTATTATCATTACCCGGATTTACGCTTGCCGGAATAAACCTCATCGTATCATTAAAATAATATCTACGCGGAGTAGGCTCATCCGGAAATCGTACATAAACACTTAAAAGAGAGGTATCGCGTAATGCAAGAAAACGATTCTCATCCTTTAACTTAATAAGAATATTAGGCTTTGCAGATACAATGTCTCTGTTAAGTATATGCACCCCATCAAAGGTTACATCTAACAAGGGGTTTGTTCTATCTTCAGTAACAAAGAATTCCTTATACAATATATTATTAAAGTGGTTCTGTTCAGGCTGGTCATTATCCGGATTAAATTCTATAAACAGGGTATTCACTCCAGGGAAGTCACGGCTTTCTATAGAATAGGTTGCAATTAAAGTATCACCGGCAATTAATGCTTTACGTGGAGGAATATAATAAGTATGCGATAGATTATTACGATCAGTTATTATCACCTTAGTTTTTATCAGATTACTAAATGCGGTTTGACTGATATTCTTAAATGCAATAGAAAAAGCAATCGGCTCACCCTGAGCAATAGTATCCGCCATTTGAAAATGAATGTTTGGAGCTACTGCGCCTTCAGGCATCACAGTTCCACTGAGTCGCCAATAATCTAATTGATATGGTGTTGCACTCGAATCATCTTTTGCAACCATTTTCAACTTCACAAAGGGATACATATCTGCATCAATAAAGTTAACTGTTGTATCCTGCGCTTGAAATACTGTAGTTAATAAATCCCTATCTCCATTAGGCTTCACACCCCATACCTCAATACGTGTGGTATCATGTGTAGGATCGGCATCTACACTTCGACCCCGCCAATGCAATGCATCCCAACTTAATGCCGGTCCAAATGCAGGAGATTCTATAGTGCCAGAAGTGGCATTTGAAAACAATGTAAATGACCGATCAATATGTGAAGAATCAAATGGCCCCATCACTTGTGTAGCCGCATAAGAAGGCACTCCTTTTTGGAAGAAATATAAAAAGGGGAGATTATGATAGAAACTATCAATTTCAGTGAATCCAACCGATTTCAATTTATGATAGAGCGATTGACCTGAGCCTAAAACAAGGGTATCATTCATCCATTGTTGAATAAATGAATTATTATTTAACTTATTGCCAAAGTTCGTAATAGCCACATATTTCCCATTAGGAATCAAATCTAAAAAGTCCATTGCAGCCTTGCGATATGCTGCACTATTATATGGAAATTCAAAAAATATCCTGCTGGGGTCATTGGGCGTAGCACCGTTTGGACAAACCGAATTACTACCATACATACCTTGGCCCGGAGGGTAAACTCCATTACGCCACGGAGTTAGTGTAGAACTGTCAAAAACATAAAATTGTATACTATTAAGTGTGCAGCCATAAAGATCCAATTGCCCAAAATCCATATTTACATTAATCTTATCATAGGTATAATATGGATGTAGTCCGGTTCGAATATTTAGGATTCGTTCTGAACGATCAAAATAAAATTTACGATCCGTACTGAGTGTAATCCCTCTTATGGCACTCTTTTGATGCTGATAATAATGTGATTGATTAAACCCGGAAGTTTCATTAGGTAAATAAATAAACGAATAGCTATTCCAAATCACTTGCTCTCCCGGATTGGGCACTACGGAAACCCGCCAATAATAAACCCTATTATCAGTATAGGTAACATCAGTAGGTGTAAATTGAATAAGCCCGCCAACACCTGTTGAATTATAAACTTTTTTGAAAGAGGAGTTAAATAATTCAGTAGTATCCAGCTCCATCGTATATTGCCGCACATCACCAAGCGGATTTGCGGTACTGGCCCAGTAACTAAAATCAGGTTGCGTTAATATAGAAAAATTAACGGGGCTAATAGGATTTAATTCATCTTCAAAAATATAAAACTCCTTTGTTACCGAATTGTTGGTTTCAAACAACTCTTCAACTTCATCATCTTCATCTAATACAACGGTAATTCTATTCAGCCCTTTGTCAATAAGTGGATTAATGGGCACGATTAAGTGCAACGAATCACTGTAATCCATTCCGGCAACCTTCTCGTTATATAAAACCCTAATAGTATCATTAGGTAATTGCCTGATTACTTTTATTCTAAATGAATCTTTAGTAGCACGTCCAATATTCATCATTGTAATACGCAATTCAAAATTATTATCCACTACAGAGATGATACTTGGAGAAACTTTTACCAATTGTTCTTCTATGACAAAATCCGGCTTTTCAAAATTATTGATTTTAATAGCAGGATCTCCATGCAAATTAATTTCTTCAAGATGGATACGATGAAAAAAATCTAGTCCCGGATTATTACCACCTAATGTTTCAATAACCCGTTTAATTTGATTACCTACTGCATGACCATATAAATCACGGGAAAAAGCATGGTAAAAAGCAACATTATAAAAATTTAAAAAAGGAGGTATTCCAAAATGAGTGTCTGCTAAAAAGCCAATGCTGCCTCTATTAGGTTCCAATACATAACTTTCAGAAATCGTAAGATTTCCATTAATCCGAGTTGGATCAAAAACATAAAAATTTGCGGCACTACAACCACTCACATTAAAGAAAGGATATTTTCCTGCATTATTATATACCTGCGGATCGCTCAGATTAAATTCAAAAGTATTGGCACTAGAATGGCCAAAATAGCCTATTAAACCCAATCCCATTTCAAATAAATTATGAATGCGTTGATTATTTTCTTGTTGTACCGCACTTGCAGAGGTTTTTGTAAATGTTTCTACATACCCGCCAAAAAGAGTATCCTCAACAATAGTTTTATAGCTATTCATATATCCTTTAAAAATGTCATTCTCTATTGTATCCTTACCTCCGGCAACGTGTAAAATATTTTTCATCCATCCTGATTCTGCTATTAAAGGAGATGGGCTCTGCTGCTTTTGTTCATACTCTACCACCTTAGATAAATAATGAGCTATCTCTGTACCATTAATTACCGACAAACGTCCGATAGGTATTACTGGATTAACAGTAGAGGGTAAAGATGCCAATAGTATATCAGACGCAGGCCATCCAAACGTAGGAACAAGATCTAATTTTTCTGATAACGGATTAGCCTCATTATTTCTTAATTCAACATAATTCATCCCTCTGCCTATTAAGAATACATATTTTGGAGAAGGAGTAAACGAAGCACTTGCTAAACGAATAAAATCACGAATACTGCCCGGGTGTCCTTTTATTCCAAAACCGAACTGGTCTGTTAATTCATTAATATCATACACCTTCGCATCAAAGCTTCCACCTTGCAAGGAGTTTCGATATTGTCGGTATTGCTCAACATAATTATTTCCTGAGCCATCATTATATAATGAAGGGTGGCTAATAATAAGAAAATCTCCCTGAAATGAAGACTGGCTATAATCAACAAAATTTTTAGGTGTTAATGATGTTATCGTACAGGGGTAATTATTCTCCTGATTCACCAAAATCATCTGTCTATCGGGTAAATTAGAAGGAGGGAGTACAAACCTCACTCTACCGGGCGTGGCAATATCAGCAACATACCTGTAGCCTCCTGTCATATCATAAAGAACAGGAGCGACACTTCCATAATTAAAACTTCCAATATCCAAATAATTTCCGGTTGATGATGGCTGAAGATTAAAAAGAAAATTCTTTAAATTATTAAAAATAAAACGAGCAGGGTAAGTTATTCCCATCATGGCAACAACAAACCTGTCGTTTGGAACTGAGTTCGATCCTACATAAACCGGAAAATGATTAACACTTGCCATCAGAGATAGCGGTAAATTATTCAGCCTAATTCTTTTATAAGAAAATAAAGGCAATGCATCCCTGTAAATTTCATTACTATATGCACGAATTCTTATATCGCGGTTAAGGTTAGGTGCATTTCCTGCAACATTTACCCTAATAGAAAGACTATTTGCCGGACCGGAAGTATATACATTCAAACCGCCAAACTCATAAACTAAATCACAACATGGAGCAACATCCTTACTTGTCCAACCCTCTCCTTGGTCATACGCTGAAGAATAAATATACTCTGAAAGCACTTGGGCATATCCGCGATTTTGCCTTGTTCTATAATACAAATCAACGCTGCGCATGAAATATGCATCGGCTATCCTTGAGCCCGGGTCAGGATTTGGTGCATCAATATATCTAAGATTTGTACCACCCGGATTAACGGTTAAAAAATAAGCCACGGTATCTGTTTCAAAACTGTATTTGTCGTTTAGTTGAAAATCAGGGTTATGATAGAGTTGCTTATCTGGCTTTCCGTCATTCATCTGCCCCCAAAATTCTATATAATCATTGGTGCCAAGCACCGTGTTCGTTGATGTATAAATCCTTACCTCTTCTCCGTTACGCCATAATTGAAAATCAGAAGCCTGCACATTTCCCAAACCCACACCGGCTAAGGTGGACCCATAAATACGTGTGAGGGTATCTTTTCCTATTTTAAATTTATAATAGGTTTTACTATAGTCAATCCAACTGTTGTTCAATTGTGCAGATGCAACAGAAGTTATTAATAAAAATATGGGTATTAATATTTTTTTCATGTATCCTATTTGAATACTCGCAGCACTTCTTTTCATTATTTTTCTTTTTTCATCAGGTTAAAGCGTACCGAGAAAATATGGGTATATAGCGGATTAGACTGATTAGCCAAATTAGAAAAAGCGTAATCGAGCATAACATTCTTTATTTTAAACCCTGCACCAAGTGAAGGTTGATAAATCCATACCTTTTTTAAATTTAGCGTATCTCCATCTTTTAACGCTCGTTGGAAATTAGTTATTCCTGCACGAACAAAAAACACCTCCTTAACCACCGCCTCCAGACCAATATGCGGATCAACACTCACTACATTACTGCTGATAACTGTATTTCGTTTACCATCAAACGTTAGTGAAGCATTTGCTTCTGCTGTTAGGCTAACGGCTTTGCTTAAACGAAAATCATACGCACCACCCAATTCAAGCCGTGGTGCGGTCATTTCTGTTGACTTAACAGGGATATCATTATTAGTAAGGTATAATATTTCCTTTTCTTTATCAGTAAACTTATAACTCCAGGCATTGAAGGTAGTAGTAATATCTCGTGCCATGAGCCCTGCATGCCACCTATCTCCATGCATTTGAACGCCTGCATCTATGCCAAATCCCCAGGCGCTGGCAAATTTTCCCACCTTTCGATAAATAATTTTTGCATTCGCACCCACGCTAATTCTTCGGTTTTCCCTTTCACGAATATTTTGCGCAAATGAAAAAAGGAATGCATAATCTGCAGAAGAAAAAGACTGGATATTACCATAATTAATACTTCCATCCGGCTCCACTAAAAATAAAGTATTGGGGATATCATCCACTGCAAAACGAAGAAATGAAAAACCTAGTGTGCGTTTATTATTTTGAACCGGAAGCGCAAAAGAAGCATAGTCATACTTAGCTATACCGGCAAAATATTCAGCATGCATAATGCCTGCATTGGGAAAATCTTTTACTCCCACTAAACCTGCAGGATTCCAATATCCTGCAGTAGCATCACTTGCCGTTGCCACTTGAGCCCCACCCATAGCAAGCCCCCTCGCACCTGCACCAATATTTAAAAACTCATTGGAATATTTCCTAAACTGTGGAAAAGCCTGTTGGGTACAAAAAAATACAAGCAGAATCAGAAGCCATTGCCTCATATATTTGGTTTATACTGGATTAATAAAGGTTAAACGAAAATATGTAGATTTCATTTTGTACATATTATCGTTTCCTATACCATGTTTCAAATTTATTATGAAAAGTTGAATGAACCTACTGTTTGTTACAGAATTTAACGACCTCTTTTTACCCTTGATTAGATGGATATTATTTTTCAGCTTTTTGCCAAAAAAACAACACCCCAAAAGAGGTGTTGCTTTATAATTGAAATATGATGCCGGTATGCTTTTGAGAGATAATTTTAAAAGCGCTATTGCTTAAACTATAAAACATGAAAGCAGGAATTGTTTTCTCTCCAATAGACCGGACTATTGCTGTTCAAACATAACCAATAATACCTTTTTCCCCTCCGGATCATTCCTCACTAATTTATTCATTGAACGATAAAACCAACTCATTGAGGTGCCCAAAGAATAAACATAACCTAATATAAAATGCTGTTTACCCGGCAGATAGGTAATCATCGTTGAATCACTAACGGTATAAAAAGCTCCTGTAAGCGGCTGCCCTGTGCCGGCTGTTTTATTGTTCTCTTTAAGATACTTATCTAATACTCCAGTACAATTATTAGAAGTTAGAGAATCCGGTAGTACCACTAACCTTCCTGTTTCATCTACCATATATATAAAAGGAAAGGCATACTGATTTTTAGATAAAGCGAGGGCCATCTCATGCTGAGTCTGATTATCAGGATAAACAATTTGTTCAGTTGGCACCCCTGTTTCTTTAGAGATTTTTTTTAATACCTCGGCAGACATACCAGGAAATTCACGGCCTAACTGTTTGCTGGATTTATAGATAGACTTGCAAGACGAAAAAGAAAAGGCAATTATTCCTGAAATAACCAATATCATATTCCTCTTCATAAAAACAGTTTTTGTGTAAAAGGAAGGTGAGCCTTACGGCACTCACCTTCCGGAATTGTCACATGGTAAGCAAAAGCTCATAAACCAGGTAATTGTCATGCACTTTTAACTTGGCCTTCTGCGGTAAAATGGTTCCATTAAACTCATCTTCCGTTGTGACAAATATTTTTTCTGTAATTTCTAAAACAGAAAAATCTTCTTTGGCATAATCCTTCAGTTTGGCTATTTCTTTGGGTAGTGCCACAACCACCTTATCTTTTAAAACAATAACACCTGCCACTACCTCATCCTTTTCTATTGCGGGTTTTGGCTCATAAGGTGTAATCCAAATCCAAGGAATACACCAGGCCTCCCCTAATGAAACCTGTAACGGAACGTGCCAATGACTCCTAATACAAAGGCCGAAGCCTGACTTGCAATCTCGTTTGGGCTTGTGGAAGTTAATTTTCTCAATATGCCAAACACACTTTGAAGGGCCTTGATCTTGTGCAGATGCTGTAATTGACAAGAAACAAAAAACAGCTCCTGCCAACAATGGAAATAAAATCTTCATAGAGTACGTATTAAATAAATTACCCTGCTTTAGATTTTATTACAGGCGTTAACAGGAAGAGTCGCCCAAAAAAGAGTTTTTAGCTCCGGAACTGAAAAAACTTTCTATAGGCAAGAAAAATGATTTTTTAAAATAGAAAAAGAGAAAATCACCCCTTATTATTGGTTTTTTCCTATTAATAAAGAGCTGAGCTTTTGCCTTATGAACGATTTATTGCAATTTTGCACCCATGAACGAGCAATTGAAAGATTTAGTGAAAGAACTTCGCTGGCGTGGTATGATACACGATATAATGCCCGGAACCGAAGAACAGTTATTAAAGGAAATGACCACCGGATATGTAGGTTTTGATCCCACCGCAGACAGCCTTCACATTGGCAGCCTTGTGCCTATTTTATTACTCGTACATCTTCAGCGCTGTGGGCATAAACCCATTGCATTAGTGGGCGGTGCCACCGGAATGATAGGTGACCCCAGTTTTAAAAGTGAAGAACGCAACATGCTAAGTGAAGAAACCCTGGCCTTAAACCTTGCCGGTATAAAAAAACAATTAGCCCACTTCCTGCTGTTTGATCAATCAATTCCCAATCATGCAGAGATAGTAAACAATTACGATTGGTTTAAAGATATTTCACTACTTGATTTTATTAGGGATACCGGCAAGCATATTACCATTAATTATATGATGGCAAAAGAAAGTGTAAAGAAAAGAATCGAGGGCAACAATGGCATGTCATTTACTGAATTTTCGTACCAGCTCATTCAAGGGTTTGATTTTTATTGGCTGTTTAAACATAAAAATTGCAAGCTACAAATGGGTGGTAGTGATCAATGGGGAAATATTGTTACAGGCACCGAACTCATTCGTAGAAAAATAAGCGATGAAGCATTTGCCTTTACCTGTCCTTTGTTAAAAAAGTCTGATGGGGGGAAGTTTGGAAAAACAGAACAAGGAAATATATGGCTCGATGAAACCAGAACTACACCATATCAATTTTATCAATTTTGGTTAAACGCATCAGACAGCGATGTGGAGAACTGGATAAAAATTTTTACTTTTTTAGATGAACACACCATAAATAAACTGATAAGCGAACACCATAATGACCCTGCAAAAAGAATCCTTCAAAAAAAATTAGCAGAAGAGGTTACCCGCTTTGTACATGGTGAAGAAAAATTAAAAACAGCAATTGAAACCACACTTAGGCTTTTTAATAACCAGGACAAACCTATTTCAGAAATGTCTGAAAATGACTTAGAAACAATGGAGGGAATTATAAAAATTTCCTATCCTAAAAGCAAACTCCGGGAAGGGATAGAAATAATCAGCTTTTTAGCCGAAACATCCATTTTTGCGAGCAAGGGAGAAGCTCGTAAAATGATTCAGAACGGAGGGGTTAGCATCAATAGAGTGAAAATGATTAACCAACAAGTAAGCATAACCGAAGAACACCTATTGCACAATAAATATCTACTGGTGCAAAAGGGAAAGAAAAATTATTACCTGGTTGAAATCACCAATTAAAAAGGGATTCAATATTTTTAAATTGATAGTTCCTTAAGGAGAAAAGACACATTTCCTTTTATCTGATTAATTTTATAAAAAAACTATGCAGGTAACCGGGCGCTTTTATATCATTTGCTCTTTAATTTTTTTGATATCTCACTCCACTTCTGCTCAGCAAGACACTACTCAAACCATTATACCTAACAGAGAGAACGCTTCAATTCAACAGGAAAAGCCTTATGTGATTCTAATATCTATTGATGGATTACGTCACGATTTGGTAAATAAATATGATGCCGTCTTTTTAAAAACAAAACGCAATCAGGGCATACAGGCAAAATCAATGCGACCCTCTTTTCCTTCACTTACCTTTCCAAATCATTATTCTATCATCACCGGGTTATATCCTGCCCATCATGGCATAGTTGCCAATACCTTTTTTGCAAATGACGATTTTAGAAAATACAAAATTGGGGATACTGCTGCCGTACATGACGGCTCATGGTATGGAGGTACGCCACTTTGGGTGTTGGCAGAACAACAAAAAATGATAACAGCAAGCTTCTACTGGGTTGGATCGGAAGCAAATATAAAAAATACCTACCCCACCTATTATTTCAAATACAATGAAAAGATTCCTTTAGAACGTCGGATATCCATTGTTAGAGAATGGCTTCAGCTTCCTGAATCAAAGCGGCCTCATTTCATTACTTTTTATATGCCTGAAGTGGACCACGCTGGGCATAGAAGTGGTATTCCATCAGGCAGGGTACAGGGGGCTGTACAATTTATTGACCATGCTGTAAAGAGGCTTAATGAAATGACGGATAGCTTGGGCTTACCAATAAATTACATATTGGTATCAGACCATGGTATGATGAATATAGATACCGAGCATCCTATTAAAATATCCGGATATCTTGATTCCACTAAATTTAAAATAGCGTTTGGCAGCACTATCTTACATGCGTATGCAAAAGATAAAAGCGATGTTCTTTCCACTTATCGCAAACTAAAAAAGAAAGCTATTGGATTTACCGTATATCTTAAAGAAAATGTTCCAGCAAAATGGCGGTATAGTAAAAAAGAGGATTATATGAATCACTTAGGCGATATTATTTTGGTAGCAAATCCCACAAGGGCTTTCAGCAATGAAAACAGGGTTAGAGGAAGAGGAGCGCACGGATATGACAATTTTATTCATGAAATGCAGGCGGTATTTTATGCATGGGGCCCTCTTTTTAAACAAAATAAAAAAATAAATTCATTTGCTAACGTTAACGTATATCCGTTAATTGCCAAAATACTCGGACTTACTATTTCGGATAAAATTGATGGTGATATAAAAGTGCTGGAGGCAATATTGAAATAAAGCAGACGTTCTCGAAAATTAGGTTTACCAACAGGCCTAATATTAAAATAATCAGATCTCTATAAGAAGAATTGTAAATTTCGCATTTTTTTTGGAGATGTGTCTAACTAAATAATCAGGGGGAAACAAACCGTGGGGTTACAGGTTATGATTTATAAGTTATAACTTTTTAGTTTTTAATTTTAGTTGGGCGTGTAGGATTAGGACTCCGGTTTGATTAAAAATAACTTCGTATATTCGTAACAGTTATACCCCATAAATACGTCTTGTGGGGTATTGGATGATATTTTAGAATTTGCGAAATTTACATTGGGTAGGGGGTGAAGCCCCCTGTTTTTTTTGTTTTTATTCCCCGGAACTACCCTGCATAGGGTATTGTTTCGCGTTTTAAAAATTGCGATCTTTGAATCGGGGACGCGGGTAGCGTCCCCGGGTAGGGATACTGGGTTTATTGAAGCATCGGGTTACCCCGTAAGGCTACACGAGCAGGATGTAGGTATATTCTCATCTCTATCAGAAAATCATTTATACCACTAAATTATCTTCTGTGTATTTCGCTAATGTTTATCGGTGTTTTTTCTGTCCCCATCTGCTTGCTTAGTAGGGCAAAACCAGTAGTGTTTTAAGTTTTGAATTAGGCATGGAGGATTATATTTTCGGTTTGATAAAGAATTTCGTGTATCCGTAACAGTTATGCCCCATAAATACCGATTATAGGGTATTGTTTCGTGTTTGAAATAATCCGAACTTTGAATTGGGGTGGGAAACGCAGTTTCCCCCTTTTTTGAAATATACCCTATAAAGTACCAAGCCGAGGTATTGTTCCGAGTTTTAAAAA
>CAZBBO010000004.1:0-56615 GCA_964490345.1 uncultured Ferruginibacter sp. | reverse complement strand
TTGCGATCTTTGAATCGGGGACGCGGGTAGCGTCCCCGGGCAGGAAACATTATTTATACTCCTTAAATACAACTTACAGGGTATTGTTCCGAGTTTTAAAAATTGCGATCTTTGAATCGGGGACGCGGGTAGCGTCCCCGGGCAGGAAACATTATTTTTCCGAATGTATTATCTCTTTATCCTCCCACAAACGCCCGCTCATCTCTCATTAACACATTCACATCAAAAAATAAATAAAAAACTAAGCTTTTACAACCTTCACAACATCTTGCTCTATCTCCGATACAAACTTCCTTTCCTTTACCAAATAGCCATTGCCTTTTTCACAAAAATGTACTTTTAAATTTTCTACACTAATTGGATTACCATCGGGGATGTCTGCTATATTACTATGCTTTATATCATGCCCATCAATAATTACTACAAGTCCAGAGCCAATGGCTTCCATTTGATTACCATGTGTAATAAGCATACCGGTATCTTCTCCCAAGCCTACTCCAATACAAGAAGGATTTGTGGCCACAGCTTGGGCTAAACGGCCAAAACGGCCTCGTTTTTCAAAATGTGAGTCAAAAATTACATCTTTCATAAATGCCAAGCCTGTGGTAATCTTCACTTCACCCTTCAAATGAGCACGCGTAGCATTGCCTTCATAAATCATGGTGTTACTCATGGCCATAGCTCCGGCGGAAGTGCCAGCAACAACAAAGCCCTCCTCCTCATGATAACGACGCATAATCTCTTCCAAAATATTTGTGCCGCCAAAAGTACTGGTTAACCGCATTTGATTCCCTCCTGAAAACATAATGGCATCACAAGCCTTTATGCGTTCAAAATATTCCATTCTCAATACATCTTCTCTATTTCGAATATGCATTAAGCCAATATGCTTACATCCAATTTTATTAAATGCATTAATGTAATTATCACCCACTTCAAAAGGCGACATACTGGCGGTTGTAATCACTTCAATATGGGCATCCGTACCTCCTACCTCATTTACAATTCGCCTTAATATACCCAGTTCAAAAAAATTCAAGTTATTTCTGGAAATTTCTCCCTTCTCCAAATCTGTTCCTTTATCTTCAGCGCCCCCTATGGCAATCAGCTTTCCTTTGGCTATAGACATTACTTCTTTTTATAGTTAACGCAAATTTAGGGGAAATCGTGTTCCTCTTCAGGTATAGAAGTTATTCACGAATGTTAATTGAACGAACCTTTATTTTATTTGAGGGTCAAATTAAATTTTTTCACTAATTTCCTCCTCTATTTGAAAAATAATCAGGGTATGAAAATTTTGGATATCAGGGCTATGCGCGGCCCAAATTTATGGAGTATCAGACGCCCCAAGCTAATTCAAATGCGTATTGACCTGCAAGAAATGGAGGATAAACCAACCAATACCATTAAGGGTTTCCGCCAAAGACTTGAAAAATTATTGCCCTCATTATATGAACACCGATGCAGTGAAGGCGTACCGGGTGGTTTTTTTATGCGGGTGGATGAAGGCACTTGGATGGGACATGTAATAGAACACATTGCATTGGAACTTCAAACCCTTGCTGGTATGGATACCGGCTTTGGACGCACCCGTACCACAGGCAAAAAAGGAGAATACTTTGTTGTGTTTAGTTATATAGAAGAAGCCGCTGGTATTTATGCGGCTAAAGCAGCCTTTAATATAGTTGAAGACCTCATTGCCAATAAGGAAACAGATCTTGCACCGATAATACAAGATCTCCGCGAAATACGTGAAGATACCCGCCTCGGACCTAGTACAGGTTGTATTGTAGACGAAGCGGCTAAACGAGGAATCCCCTATATCCGGTTAAATAAGTATAGCCTGGTACAATTAGGATATGGTGTTAAACAACAACGTATACGCGCAACCATTGCAGGCACTACCAGTAGCATTGGTGTTGACATTGCAGGTGATAAAGAAGATACAAAAAACCTACTTGAAGCAGCTTCTATCCCAGTTCCTGCCGGAAGGATGGTACGTGATGAAGAAGCCCTAAAAAATGCCATCGACCGAATTGGCTATCCTTGCGTAATTAAGCCCATTAGCGGTAACCATGGAAAAGGAGCCACCACCAATATTAATAACTGGGAACATGCGGTAAAAGCACTGGCAGACGCACAGTACTATGGGCGTACAGTAATTTGTGAAAAATTTATAACAGGTTTTGATTTCAGAATACTGGTAATAAATTACAAATTTATTTGCGCCGCACTTCGTACACCCGCCTCTGTTAGAGGAGATGGTGAGCATACAATACAATGGCTCATAGATGAAACTAACAAAGACCCCCGCCGTGGATACGGACATGAAAAAGTTCTCACACAAATAAAAGTAGATGGCTTCACAGAAAAAATGCTGGATGAAAAAGGATATACTTTAACCACCATCTTACCTAAAGATGAACTCCTTTTTTTAAAACCAACAGCTAATATCTCCACAGGTGGCACCTCTACAGATGTTACTGATGAGGTTCATCCATCAAATATTTTTATGGCAGAGCGTATTGCCCGTATTGTTGGATTAGATATTTGTGGGATTGATATAATGGCACCTAACCTAAAAATGCCAATAGCCGAAAATGGCGGTGCTGTACTTGAAGTAAATGCGGCACCAGGATTTCGAATGCATATAGAACCTTCCGAGGGTATTGGAAGAAACGTTGCTGAACCAGTGCTCGATATGCTCTTCCCTAAAGGAAACGATGGACTTATTCCTATCATTGCGGTAACCGGTACTAATGGAAAAACAACCACCACAAGACTTACCGCACACATCGCTAAAAACTCAGGCTATAAAGTTGGATACACTACGAGCGATGGCGTATATATTCAAAATCAAATGCTAATGAAGGGCGATTGTACCGGACCCATATCAGCACAATTTGTATTAAAAGACCCTACTGTAGATTTTGCTGTTTTGGAATGTGCACGAGGCGGTATGCTCAAAAGTGGCCTTGCCTTTCAGCAATGTGATATCGCTATCGTTACGAATATATCTGCCGACCATATCGGACTGGGTGGCGTGGAAACACTGGAACAAATGGCGAAAGTAAAATCAGTTGTACCCGAAACAGTAAAGAAAAATGGATATGCTATATTAAATGCAGATGATGACCTAGTATATAATATGCGTAATGATTTAGAATGCAATATTGCACTGTTTAGTATGAACGAAAATAACCCGCGTATTGTAGAACACTGCAAAAACGGAGGACTGGCCTCTGTTTTCGAAAATGGATTTATAACCATTATGAAAGGCACCTGGAAAATTAGGGTAGAGAAAGTAGTAAATATTCCCATCACCTATGGAGGTAAGGCTGTTCACAATATTATGAATACCCTGCCTGCAATTTTGGCCACCTATCTATACCGGGATATTAAAGTTGACGACATCCGGGATGCTTTGTCCACCTTTATTCCTTCACCTTCCCAAACACCGGGAAGATTAAACCTTTTCGATTTTAAACACTTTAAATTCTTAGTTGATTATGCACACAATCCGGCAGGACTTCAATTACTGTGTGATTTTATGATGAAACTGGATGGTAGCCCCCGAGTAGGAATTATCAGTGGCACCGGAGATAGGCGAGATGAGGATATCAGAGAAATAGGACGCATCTCTTCAAAATATTTTGATGAAATTATTATTCGTCAAGACAAAAACTTGCGAGGACGAACTGCTACTGAAATTGTGGATTTATTGGTGGAAGGAATTAATGAAAATATCGAGAAGAAAATTCCCATTACCATTATTTATAGTGAGAAAGAAGCCATTTTACATGCCTATAATACCGTAAAACCCGGCTCTCTTATTACCATCATGTGCGATGTGGTTGTAGAAGCACTGGATATTATTAAAGATCTGAAAGAAAAGGAGGACCAGGAAGGAATGGTAGTGGGAAATAGAATGTAAATGCTCATATAAATAAAAAAGCCGCCTCACGGCAGCTCTTCAGTTGGGTTACCTGGATTCGAACCAAGACAGACAGAATCAAAATCTGTAGTGCTACCGTTACACCATAACCCAATTACCCTCTTTAAAGGGAGTGCAAAAATAGGGGTTACAACTAATTTTTCAAAAAAAATGAACATCTCAACTACACCCTTTCAATTACCCGCTTCAATTTTTCCCTAACTGTAAATAAGAGCTCTTCCATCCCATCTACTTTTACCGCCATCATTGAAGCGAGAGGATCTATTATACTAATTTTTATTTTATCCTCCTCACCTTGCTGAACCACAACATTACAAGGTAACATAGTACCAATATCACCTTCCTTTTGCAGTGCCTCAAAGGCAAATTGCGGATTACATGCACCTAAAATTTTATACTTTCTAAAATGTACATCCAGTTTCTTCTTTAAAGCAGCCTGCATATCAATTTCGGTAAGAATACCGAAACCCTCCTTTTGCAACTCCTCTGTTACCTTGGCAATTGCCTCCTCAAACCCATAATTTACCATTTTTGAAAATGAATAACTCATTATTATATACTTTAGTTTAATCCTATACAAATCTACCAAAGAATAAATTACTTTTCATACTGCAAACAACTTGATAAAGACAAAATGCTTTAAAGAAATAAGCACCATAAAAGCATTATATTCCTTTCTAATTCCCATTCTATGCACACAAAACCACTCTAAATGTAATGATTGCTTACAAATGATTAGTTTTGCAAAAAAATTATCTGCTACATAGCTCCTTTCTTTAATACAATTAAGAAAATACGAAAATCATGGACATATTTGAAAAACTCACCAAAAATGGCGGTCCCATTGGCCAACACATGAAACGTGCACATGGCTACTTTGCCTTCCCAAAGTTGGAAGGAGAATTAGGGCCGCGCATGAAATTTAGAGGAAAAGATATGATTGTGTGGAGCCTGAATAATTACCTTGGCCTCGTTAATCATCCTGAAGTAAGAAAAGCAGATGCAGAAGCTGCTGCAAAATTTGGGATGGGAAATCCAATGGGTTCACGGATGATGAGTGGGAATACCGAACTGCACGAAAAACTCGAAGAAGTATTGTGTGCTTTTGTTAAGCGCGAAGATGCTATGTTGCTCAATTTCGGATATCAAGGCGTAATGAGTTGTATTGACGCATTAGTAGATCGCCACGACGTAATTGTTTATGACGCCATTGCACATGCCTGTTTGGTTGATGGAATGCGTATGCACATGGGGCATCGTTATGCATTTAAACATAATGATATTGAAGATTGTGAAAAGCAGTTACAACGAGCTACAGAAATGGTAGCAAAAACCGGTGGTGGTATCTTGGTAATAACTGAAGGAGTTTATGGTATGGACGGCGAGCAAGGTGTATTAAAAGAGATAACCGCCCTAAAAAAGAAGTACTCATTCAGGCTACTCATAGATGATGCTCATGGTTTTGGTTATATGGGACCAACCGGTGCAGGTGCAGATGAAGCTCAGGGCGTACAAGATCAGGTTGATTTATACTTCTCAACTTTTGTAAAAAGTATGGGTAGCATAGGCGCATTTATTGCAGGCCCAAAAGATATTATCAACTATCTGCGATACAATGTGCGCAGTCAGATTTTTGCAAAAAGCCTGCCGCTTATAGTTGTTGAAGGAATGCTTAAACGAATGGATATGCTAAAAACAATGCCTCATCTTCGTGAAAACCTATGGGCAATTGTACACCGACTTCAGGATGGATTAAAAACACGTGGATTCGATATTGGCAAAACGAATAGTCCGGTAACTCCAATTTACATGAAAGGCGACGTTCCTGAGGCTACTCAAATGGTAATGGATTTACGCGAGAATTATCACATCTTTTGCAGCATTGTTGTATATCCGGTTATCCCAAAGGGTGAAATTATTTATCGTATTATTCCCACAGCAGCCCACTCATTTGAAGACGTGGATGAAACATTAAAGGCATTTGACGAAACAAAGAAAAAATTAGATGCCGGCCTATATAAGGCTGCAGATATTCCTGATATGGCAGAAGTTCAATAAGCGAATTTTACCACTCTTTTTTTAATTGTGCTGAAAACGCCTGATAATTCATGGCTTTTCCCTTTTTCTCACCAAAAAACTTTAGTGGCGCTTCTATATCCTTTGGTACCATATACCCGGCTAAAGGTGCCGGCTGTGCGGCGGGTGAAGAAAGAAATACCGTGGTGGGATATTGTAACTGCCCACCTGTTAAATAGATTGCCAAATCATTTGCACGGTATTGTGCATTATACATATATTGCTTAGCGTTTAATATGACCGGTGTTTTTGACTCAGCATTATATTTCACCGCATAATATTTTTGATTGATGTAAGAAATAACACGCTCATCACTATACGTTGCCTTATCCATTCGCTTACACCAACCACACCAATCGGTATATAAATCAACTAATATCGGTCGTGGCTCTTTCTCCCAGGCCCTTTCAACCTCTTCAAATGACATCCATTTTACTTGTGCCTGTAATGATGTAAACAAAATCATACACGCCACCACCATTACTATTCTAAACGTAACTTTACTCATTCTACAATAATAAGTATTGTTTGGTTAAACATAAATTAAACTATGCAAAAAATAGTGGTGGCTATAACCGGAGCAAGCGGTTCCATCTATGCAAAACGGCTTTTAGAGAAACTAAACGCACTAAATAATCAGGTTTCTGAATGGTCCGTTATTATGACAGAAAATGCAAAAATGGTATGGCAAACCGAATTAGGTAACCGTGAATATGAATTTTTTAATAATCGCATGTTTGCCCTACATGACTTTAATGCACCGGTAGCCTCTGGATCCGGAAGATACCATACAATGATTATTATTCCATGCAGTATGGGTACGATGGGAAGAATTGCTTCAGGAATTTCAAATGACCTTATCTCTAGAGCAGCAGACGTTATTTTAAAAGAGAGGAGAAAATTAATCTGTGTGGTAAGAGAAGCTCCTTATAATTTGATACACATCCGCAATATGGAAACAATAACCCTGGCAGGAGGAGTAATTTGTCCGGCAACACCGTCATTCTACAGCCATCCTAAAACGCCTGAAGAAATAGCCGATACTATTGTTGACCGTGTTATTGATTTAGCAGGATTAAATATAAAATCATTTAGATGGGGAGAGAAATAATGGATTATAATAAATCTATCACCTCTACATCAGGAAACTTCTTCGCATCAAAAATAAACATGTCATCAGAAACACCGGATGTAGTATTTAAATTACTTATGCTATAAGTATAACGATTTCCGGTTTTTTCAAAAACTTTGGTTGAGTAAATAATATTATTACTTACATACAACAGTACTTTAAAAAAAGGCTTGGTTTTATCAACCGGAGTGAGCTCAATTTCTTGCATCATTTTTGCACCAACCTTAATGTCCCCATTGAGTTTATACAAAAAGTCTTTATCATAGAAATTAGTAAATAGCTTTTGTGGCGTAATTGAGTTTGCCTCCGGATCCAGCTTGCTGATAGTGGCTTCATTGGCATCAGAATCATAGGTCCAAACTTTATTTCCATCCGAAAAAATTTCCTGGTCGGGCAGTGAAACCCTGTATTTGGTACCCTTCATATACACCATTCCCGCCTTTGTTCCCATCACCTTTCCTGATGCATTTTCAATTTTAAGATTAAACTTGGCTTGTACGTTTTTAAATGTTTTAAACTTCTTACTCACAGCATCCAGCACCGCTTTACCCTTTGGATCACTTTTCCCCATTCCCTTTGGCACCTGTCCTTGCACAGTTAGGTGAACAAAAAATAAAGCTGCTGTAAACAAAATTAGATTCTTCATAATCAGTTGTCTATTCTAATACAAAGGTTGCAAAGTTAAAGTTTAGAGTGATTTTTACCTCAAAAGATTAACCGGATATTTGCCAATTTGATGTTAAGGCATACACAAAATCCTTTCTTTAACATTATTCAAGCCGCTCAAGCAAGAGGAGAAATAAAATATAACCTGCTGATACGTTAGACTTTCCTCAATGGTGTTCCGTATTTTTGTTGCCCCCGAAAGGAAAGAATTATGGCCAAATTACGTTCGGAAACCCCGCTTATGCAACAACATAAGCAAATAAAGCAGAAATATCCTGATGCAATTCTATTGTTTCGGGTTGGGGATTTTTATGAAACCTTTGGCCAGGATGCGATAATTGCTTCAGGCGTGTTGGGTATTACCCTAACCAAACGAAACAATGGAGGAAGTGCATCTCAGGAATTAGCCGGGTTTCCACATCATGCATTAGACACATACCTGCATAAATTAGTAAAAGCCGGCTATCGAGTGGCTATTTGCGATCAATTGGAAGACCCTAAGGCTGCTAAGGGAATTGTAAAAAGAGGAGTAACTGAATTAGTAACCCCCGGTGTAGCCACTAACGATAAACTACTTGATCATCATAGCAATAATTTCTTAGCAGCTCTTCATTTTGCTGATTTTCAATTTGGTCTTTCTTTGTTAGACATTTCTACCGGTGAATTTTTTATAGCAGAAGGCGACAAAGATTACGTGGATAAATTATTACAAGGACTACAACCATCAGAAGTTATTTTTCAGCGCAATAAACAAAAATTATTCAAAGATTATTTTGGCCAACATTTTTTTACATACACATTAGACGAATGGATTTTTGATGAAACCTATGCACGCGATACCCTGCTCAATCATTTTGGCACGCACAGTTTAAAAGGGTTTGGCATTGAAGGAATGAAAAACGGAATAATTGCAGCAGGGGCAGTTCTTCATTATCTAAAAGATACCGAGCATCCTCACTTACAGCATGTTACTTCTCTTCAACGCATCAGTCGGGATGAGCACTTATGGATGGATAGATTTACTGTACGTAATTTAGAATTGTTAGGCGGAACTGAAGAACAAACCTTATTTAATACGCTTAATAACACCATCTCACCTATGGGTGCGCGCATGCTGAAGCGATGGATGATGATGCCGCTAAACCACCTCGCACCCATTGAAGAACGATTAGATGCTGTAGAATACTTAATTAAGCAACCTGACTTACGAACCGAAGTGTGGCAATGTATAAAGCAGGCAGGAGATGTAGAACGATTGGTAGCAAAAATTCCATTACGAAAAATAAATCCTCGTGAAGTATTGCAAGTAGCTCGCGGATTACAACAAACAGAACAAATTTCTTTTTGTTGCAAAACGGCAAATAACCCTTATTTAAACCGGCTTGCAGATTCGTTTAACCCATGCCGTTATATCCTGGATAAAATCATTAGTGAACTTAATGAGAACCCTCCGGCAACTTCTCAAAAAGGCGGTCTAATTGCAGAAGGTGTTAATCCCGAATTAGACGAGCTGAGAAAAATATCCAGTGGAGGGAAAAATTACTTGGTTGAATTACAACAAAAGGAAGCATCAGACACAGGTATCTCTTCATTAAAAATAGGCTATAATAATGTTTTTGGTTACTACCTTGAAGTAACCAACGTACATAAAGATAAAGTACCCAATACCTGGATACGGAAACAAACCCTTACAAATGCAGAGCGATACATAACCCCTGAACTTAAAGTATATGAAGAAAAGATTTTAGGTGCTGAGGATAAGATTTTGCAAATAGAGCAGCAATTATTTAACAACCTGCTTGATGTGTTACAAGACTATATTGCTCCTATGCAATTGAATGGCCACGTGATGGCAGTAATTGATTGTCTTTGTTGCTTTGCAGAGAATGCGCTTAAATATAATTATAAGCGGCCGCAACTTCATCCAGATGATGAACTGAAATTGGAATCCAGCCGCCATCCGGTAATTGAACGAAATTTGCCACCAGGTGAAAGTTACATTAGTAATGATATAATACTCAACAGTACCAACCAACAAATTATTATTTTAACTGGCCCAAATATGAGTGGTAAAAGTGCTATCCTCAGGCAAACCGCACTCATTACCTTAATGGCTCACATGGGGAGTTTTGTTCCAGCAAACAATGCAAAAATTCCGCTAACAGATAGAATTTTTACTCGTGTTGGCGCATCTGATAATTTGAGTGGCGGCGAAAGTACCTTCATGGTGGAGATGAATGAAACCGCATCAATCATTAATAATCTTACTTCTAAGAGTTTAATCATTTTAGATGAAATTGGCAGGGGCACATCCACTTACGATGGCATCTCCATAGCCTGGAGCATTGCTGAATATCTGTATCAATCTCCAGCAAAACCAAAAACACTTTTTGCCACTCACTACCACGAACTGAATGAACTGGAAAATAAATTTGAGGGTATTAAGAATTACCATGTTACCAATAAAGAACAAGGAAACAAAATTATCTTTCTTCGAAAGCTCGCTCCCGGAGGCAGTACACATAGTTTTGGTATCCATGTTGCCCGCATGGCCGGTATGCCGCCAAAGCTTATTGACCGGGCAAATGAGATTTTGGCACAATTAGAGAGCGAACGAAATAAACAACATGGCTCAGTTGAAGGGGCCTTGAAAGAATTACATACCTCCAAAGTACAACTCAGTATTTTTGATTTACATACAGAAACATTTAATGAAATAAGGTCACTGCTTGAATCTGTGGATATAAACCGATTAACTCCTGTAGAAGCCTTGCTAAAATTGCAGGAAATAAAAAATAAACTGCAGTAACAAATTGTTAAAACAAGTATCTAAATAAGGTTGCCATTATTAAGCCAAAAGCTAACATTTATCTTTGCCAAATGCGTATTGTGGTTCTAACACTGATTACTATTTTATCATCCACTCTGGCTGGTTACAGCCAAACCACGTGTACAGCACTTGGGCAAAATCCACAAACAGCATTTCCCGTTTGTGGAACTTCTGTTTTTCATCAAAGTTCAGTAGCAATATGCGGTGACAGGCCGGTAGCAAGCAGGTGCAACAATACTACCTATACAGACAAAAATCCCTACTGGTATAAATTCACCTGCTTTGCCAGTGGCACACTTGGTTTTCTCATTTCACCTATGGTGGCTTCAGATGATTACGATTGGCAGTTATTTGATATCACCGGCAAGCCTGCCTCTTCTGTGTATAACGATGTAAGTACTTTTGTGGCTTGTAATTGGTCGGGTGACCCGGGTACCACCGGAGCCTCATCAACAGGCTCATCATTGATTTTGTGTGAAGGACCCGGAGTGCCATTATTCTCATCTATGCCAACGCTTTTGGTTGGGCATGATTATTTATTATTGATTAGTCATTTTACCAATACCCAATCTGGCTATGACCTGTCATTTGGAGGAGGCTCTGCGGTGATTACCGATCCCACACCTCCTCACCTGGCCAGTGCATCTATTCTTTGCGACGGTTCTACCATAGATGTTTTACTTAATAAATCTATGCGGTGTAATTCGTTGGCATTAAATGGGAGTGATTTTGTTTTAAGCCACCCTACCATACAAATTATAGCTGCAGAGGGCGATAACTGTACCAATTCATTTGATGTAACCCGTGTGAGGCTAACATTAAATGCTTCCTTACCTCCGGGGAATTATACAGTTACCATAGTAAACGGTACCGATGGAAATACACTAAAAGATTTATGCGATAATACCATTCCCATCAACGAGCAGGTACCCCTAACCGTTATACCGGTAATACCTACACCAATGGATAGCCTCACCCCACCTAAATGTGCTCCCGAAAAATTAGAACTGGTGTTTCGTAAGAAAATTAAATGCAGCTCCATTGCTGCCAATGGAAGTGATTTTGCTATTACAGGAACTCATCCGGTAAGCATATCTGCTGCAACCGGAATATGTGATGCCAATGGATTCACAACAAAAATTATTGTTTATCTCACCACGCCCATATATCGCAATGGAACCTATGCCATTCATTTACAATCATCATTAACTGATGGAAATACCATTATCGATGAATGTGGCAGAGAAACTCCTCCCGGGGCAGCACTTTCGTTCAGCGTTAAGGATACAGTATCTGCTGATTTCAATTTTAGTATAAATCGAAGTTGTGTCCTTGACACTATTCATTATATACACAATGGGCAACATGGAGTTAATTATTGGAATTGGGTATTTGACACCTTTAGAGGAAGTAGTATTCAAAATCCTACAATTACCTACACTACTATAACCGATAAACAAACCACCCTAATAGTAAGTAATGGTTTTTGTACAGATACCCTAACTAAAACCATCACCCTGCAGGAACGTGTAGAAGCTTTTATAACCGGACCTCATTTCATTTGCCCAAATGAAATGATTCAATTTATTGACTCCAGCAAGGGACAAATAAGCGGATGGCTTTGGGATTTCGGCAATGGAAATATTTATTCAGGCGCCACACCGCCACCGCAAACCTATTTATCGGCAAATGCAGTAATCATCATCCCAGTAAAACTCACGGTAATGGATAACCTAAACTGTAAAGACTCGGCTCTTTTACAATTAACCGTAGCCAATAACTGTTATATTGCCGTACCCAGTGCATTTACACCCAACGGAGATGGGTTAAACGATTATTTTTACCCGCTTAATGCATACAAAGCTACCAACCTTAGGTTTGCAGTTTATAATCGCTTTGGCCAACAGGTATTTTATTCTGAAAATTGGCTCAATAGGTGGGATGGCCGTTATAAAGGAATGCCTGCAGATATGGGCACCTATGTATATACGCTTCAATACACAGAACCTGCAACCAGAAAAATAATTCGATCAAAAGGTTCAGTAACCTTAATCAGGTAAAACTTCAAAGTATTACATTTGTAAAAAAGCGGATATGGAATACAAACCGGTTTATTACAGCGAGTATCTTGAATTAAACAGGATTTTAGACAGTCAGCATCCTGTTAGCTTCCAATGGAAAGATAAGGCCGCGCATGATGAAATGCTTTTCATTATTATTCATCAGGCTTACGAGTTATGGTTCAAACAAATATTATTTGAAGTACAGTCTGTGATTGACATGCTTAACCAGCCTTCTGTAAATGATAACTCACCAGAGTTACAAAAAATGGTTTGGCGATTAAACAGGGTTTCCACCATTTTAAATGTGCTTGTTCATCAGGTGGATATTATTGAAACGATGACGCCGATGGATTTTTTAGATTTTAGAGATATGCTTAGGCCAGCATCAGGCTTTCAGAGTGTTCAATTTAAAATTTTAGAAGCCAAATTGGGATTAGAATTTAAAAATCGTTATGGCCAAGAATATTATATCTCTCAACTGAAGCCTGCAGATGTAGAGATTATTAAAAAGATAGAAGCAGAGCCTACATTATTACAATTACTCAATAAATGGCTAGAGCGTATTCCTGTTTTTTCTACAAATACAAAATGGGATGGCTTTCCAGCTTCTGCTGAAGGAAAGAATCATCCATTCTGGTTAGAATACGAGCGAATTTATACAGAGGGGTTAGCAGAAAATGAAAAGCAAAATATCCATGCATTCAAACAGGTGTTGTTTGGTGAAGGTAATCAAGAGAATAGGAGTTTTTCACCTGCTGCCTCCAGAGCTGCCTTATTTATATTCTTATACCGCGGATATCCAATGTTGGAATTACCATTCCAATTATTAAATACCTTAGTTGAAATAGATAATCACATGGGCACATGGCGTGCACGTCATGTGAATATGGTGCGTCGAATGATTGGAAACAGAACCGGTACCGGCGGCAGCACAGGTGCAGGCTATTTACAGGGAGCCATGGAAAAACATTATATCTTTCGAGAACTAACGGGGCTTCACAGCTATTTAATTGAAAGAAGAAAGCTACCGGTATTACCTAAAGAAATAGCACAAAAGCTCGGATACGCATAGTTTGAGTGCCTACAGGCTGAAATAACAATAGGAAATACATAATTCAAACTCAGAATACTCCGGGATAAAATACCCTTGATGTTAATCGTTCAACAACTCCTTTAAGGTAGATACTACGGTATTTACCTCTTGGGTGGTGTTGTATTTACAAAAACTAAAGCGTACGGTAACCTGATCATCTTGGGGATGTATGGCGCTAATTACATGGCTACCCGCATCAGCGCCGGAAGAACAAGCGCTTCCGCTACTTGCACATATATTATGAATATCAAGATTAAATAACAACATTCCGGTTTTATCGTTCTTTGGAAAGCTCACACTCAGTACTGTGTAATTACTTCTTCCTAATGGATCACCGTTAAAGCCTACATGATGAATATGCTTTTGCAACTCATCATGCATATAATATTTCACAGCACGTATGTGCTCACTCTCAGCCAAATAATTTTCAGTAGCTATTTCCAATGCCTTAGCAAATCCTACAATCCCATAAACATTCTCTGTTCCCGCCCTCATATTCCGTTCTTGTGACCCTCCATGAATAAATGGCTTTATTCGAACATGCTCATTAATAAACAACATACCACATCCTTTAGGACCATGAAACTTATGTGCGGAAGCTGTAATAAAATCTACCGGAGTATTACGTAAATCAAAAGGAAAGTGCCCTACGGTTTGTACCGTATCACTATGAAAATATGCATTATATTTTTTGCACAATGTACCCACCTCATGTAAATCAATCATATTTCCAATTTCATTATTGGCGTGCATGAGAGAAACTAGAGTTTTATCTGTTGAGGCAGCTAGTAATTTTTCAAGATGGTGGATGTCAATATGTCCATTAGGTAATAAATGCACGTATTCAATCTTTACACTGTCCAATTCATCAAGGTATTCCACTGTATGAGTAACAGCGTGATGCTCAATATGTGAAGTAATGATTCGCTTACATTGCAAGTCACGAACTGCAGCCGTAAGTATGGTATTATTACTTTCTGTACCGCAACTTGTAAAGAAAATCTCTGCCGGCCGTGCGTTTAAAATTTTGGCTACGGACTTTCTTGCATTTTCTACTGCCATGCGAGATTCTCTTCCATAGGAGTAGATGGAGGAAGGGTTTCCAAACTTTTCAGTAAGGTATGGCATCATGGTTTCTAGTACCAAAGAGTCCAATGCCGTAGTAGCTGCATTATCAAAATAAATTCGTTTATCCATTTATGTTATATTGTTGCTATCATCGCTTCCTGAATATCCTTCATCAAGCGATGTGCTATGTTTTGAGCAGTCGTTTCAAAACTACTTTCCGAATAAATACGAATAATAGGCTCGGTATTACTGGTTCTGAGGTGCACCCAATCATTATCAAATTCAATCTTCAGTCCATCTTCTGTATTAATCGGATTGCTTTTATACTTTTGTTTAATTCTGTTAAATACCTCCTGTACATTTGTTCCTGGTTCCAGTGCAATTTTATTTTTACTGATAAAGTAATCCGGATAAGAACTTCGTAATTTCTTCACTCCTTTTCCACTATTTGCCAAATGAGATAAAAACAAAGCTATACCAATAAGTGCATCTCTTCCATAATGAAGATCAGGTACAATAATTCCTCCATTACCCTCTCCACCAATAACCGCATTCACCTCTTTCATTTTATTCACTACGTTTACTTCACCTACGGCACTTGAGAAATATTCTCCACCGTGCATAAGTGTAATATCCTTTAACGCTCGTGTAGAAGATAAATTACTTACTGTATTCCCTTTTTGCCGTTCTAATACATAATCTGCTACAGCTACCAGAGTATATTCTTCACCAAACATGCTACCATCTTCACAAACAAAGCATAATCTATCCACATCAGGATCTACGGCGATTCCTATATCGGCCTTGGCCCGCACCACTTCTCTGCTTAGCTCAACAAGATTTTCGGGTAATGGTTCGGGATTATGTGCAAACTTGCCATTGATTTCACCATTAAGTACGGTAATTTTTTCAACCCCTAATGCACGCAACAAAGCCGGAACAGCTTCGGCACCGGTGCTATTAATAGCATCTATCACTACACTAAAATCGGCAGCAGCAATAGCTTTTAAGTCAACCCATTTGTTTTTTAAAATATGTTCAATATGTAAATTCAACATTTGACTATGCTGTTCAATGTTGCCTAATTTATCTACTCCTGCAAACAAATAAGCATCTGATGAAGCAATATCAAGGATGGTTCTTCCATCTTCTTCACTAATAAATTCGCCTCTTGCATTAAGCAATTTAAGTGCATTCCACTCCCGCGGATTATGGCTGGCTGTAATAATAATACCCCCATCTGCACAAAGCAATTTCACCGCCATTTCAACGGTAGGGGTTGTACTTAAATTTAAATCAATCACATCAATACCCATACCTGAAAGCGTAGCATTAACCAGCCCCTGAACCATAGCCCCACTCATGCGTCCGTCTCGACCAACGACCACTTTTGGAGTTGTTTTCTTTTTTCTTCCTGAAGCAAGCCAAGTGGCATATGCTGCAGTAAATTTTACCACATCGGGCGGCGTGAAATTATCGCCCACATTTCCTCCTATGGTGCCTCTGATTCCGGAAATACTTTTGATTAAGGACATTAATGGAAAGTTTGGGGGTGCAAAGATAAGAACAACAAACAGAATTTGAAGATATGCCAAGAGGTTCTTGTGCTATATTTGTGCTATGGAACAATGGTTTGCTAACTGGTTCAACTCACCATATTATCATTTATTATATGCCAACCGGAACGAGGAAGAAGCTGCCGCATTTATTAATAAGCTAATTCAATATCTCCACCCCCCTGCGGGAGTTCGCATGTTGGATGTAGCGTGTGGAAAAGGCCGATATTCTATTCAATTGGCCGACCATGGGTTTGATGTAACCGGAATTGACCTTTCAGAAGCCAGTATTGATTTAGCCCTACCTTATCAACATGAAAATTTACATTTTTACCGGCATGATATGCGGCAATTGTTTTGGATAAACTTCTTTGATTATGCATTTAATTTCTTCACTAGTTTTGGTTATTTCCGTACACAACATGAAAATGACAGTGCTATGCGCACCATCAGTAGATCTTTAAAGCCCGGCGGCACCTTTGTACTAGATTACTTAAACGTAAATTATGCTGAATCCCACACCATAAAAGAAAACAAAAAGGAAATTAATGGTGTTCATTTTAATATTTCTAAATGGAATGATGAAAGTTACTTTTATAAAAAAATAGAAATAACAGATAAATTAAAAAATCAGCAGCAGGTGTTTACCGAAAAAGTTTCCAAATTTAAGCTGAGTGATTTTAATGAAATGCTCTCAAATCATGGAATGCAGATAAAAGAAGTATTTGGCGATTATAAGTTAGCTGAATATGATATAAAAAACTCTCCCCGGTTAATTATCCTTGCTCAAAAAGTAAGGTAATTATCTTGGCGCATTATTAAACAGCATCCACCGAGATGTATTATATAGTGCCTCTGTTAATAAAGATAAGCGGTGTTTTACCGAATCCTGTTGATAGGCAGTATATGTATCACCATTAGTATTCAATGATGAGAGTTCTTCTTTTAAAATATGAATATTCTTTCGATAATAGAAATCATTGGTTACCACACCTATCCATCCGCCGGGGTAATACATGGTAAAAGCCGCATCAGGTGCTTTTATTTTATCCAATATATTCCTGCCCAATGAGGTGTTTACATAGGGGTGCTTTATTAAGGCTGCAATGGTTGGCAGAATATCAATTTGCGATACTACTTCATTATGCACTTCCGGCTTCAATAACATAGGCGCATAAAATAAAAGGGGGATATGTAATTCTCCCAAGCGCTGTTCACTCCAAGCTTTTGGAAACGAATTGCCTGTATCTCCTTCTAAGCCGTGATCTGAGGTGAATATAAAAATAGTATTTTGAAAAAAGGGCGATTGTTCTGCCGCTTTTACAAATTGCTCAATACAAAAATCGGTGTAGGCGAAAGATCTGAGTTCTTCAATAGATTCAAATCCATTTTCCTTTAGCATGTTGGGCAAAACATCAATTTTTCTAAAAGCCGAGTCTTCGGGTGGGATAGCGTATGGCCGCTGGTTATTAGCCAGTTGAATGATAGAAAAAAATGGCCTCTTTTGATGTGATAATATCCTATTCGCTTCCAGCAACAAATGCTTATCACTCACACCCCAAACTCCAAATAGCGGACTATTTAGTTTTTCTTCATCATAAACCCTTATTCCTTGAATGTTGGCTACGAGTTCGTTGAGATTATTATACTTACTTCTTCCACCAAGGAAATAAAATTTATCATATCCTGTTAATGAATTGAGAATTGATTGCTGCCTTATGGTTTCAGGATTAAGGATAGAGAACTTTCTTCCTTGCACATCAGGCACACCCGTTAATAGAGAATAAATACCCCGTGCAGTGCCATGCACAGGAGCAAAACACCGATTGAATGAAATACTTTTATTTGAAAGGTGATTTAAATAAGGAGTTATTTGGAGTTTATTACCGCCAAGACTTGATTTATATACACTAAAACTTTCACAAACGACCAATACAATATTTGGCATTGTCTCCACTGCATTGTAAGCATAGCTTCCCATTCTGGCATAAGGCCCCTCATCTGGGAGTGGTGATGTGAATCCTAAAAATTTGGCAATCGTGTTATAATATTTTTTAGCATCCGAAACAGGTGTTGATTTTTTTAAGCCCAAGGTGGTGAAAAAATTCTGCATGGGATTAAGCGCCAGGTTAGTTGAGAACTCACTATTTAAGTTAAACGCCCGATAAAGATTTAAAGGTTTATAGGTAAGAAATCCATACATAAACCAGCCCAAAACCAATAAAGCCAATAATGACCAGCGTCGCTTATAATCAAATTTATGCACCTCGCTATTATCCGCCTGCACATCTTTATATCCTCTTTTAAAGAGCCATATCATCATTAACACCGCACCTGAAATACCTATTACAATCCAGATAACCGGATAAGATTGCCATACCAATTGCAAACTTTCTTTTGGATTTCGTACAAATACCAGAGCATCTGCATTTAACCTTGCGCTTAGATAGGCAAACTGGCCAAAATCTGCCCCATAAAAAAATAAAACAAGCAAGGTCACGATGCCCAAATAAATCGTCCAAAACTTTTTTCCTCGTTCACTAAAAAAGGGTGAGAGTTTTGGAAAGAGAGAGAAAAATGCAATGGGTGAAATCAATAATGAAATCCATCTTAAATCATACTTCAACCCCAACCAAAATGCAGGAATGATTTTTGGTAATGTAGTAGTTGTGGGCATAAAAAATATTACTGTAGCCACTCTAAAAGCAGTAAAAATTATCAGGTAAATAAAAAATACTTTTATTAACCATTGTATTGTTTTAGGTACTCGCCACGTAATCAGAAATTTCATTTAAGCAAATCATTAAGAATAACTACAAAAAAATTATTGCTGTTTTTTTTCAAAAGCAAGATATGCATATTAAAAACCTTTTTATTTATCCTCAGTATTAGGTTTCTTATTATTAAAAAGCATATACTTTGCTGTTTCAAAAAGGCCATTTGTCAATCTACCCATTACTGATTTCAAACTATCTGTTGTGGCAGATTGAGGAACCTGCCCGCTGCTTTGCATAAAAGAAAGTAAACTCTTCCCTGAATTATCCTGTAAAAAATAGAAATGATCTGAAACCAGCCCACGCGCAGTAACATCTGGTTCAAAAATCATAGCATACCGAGTCTTTCTGGTGCTATCAAGTAAATTAACCCCAAGGGTTGTATTAGTGTGTGTTTGCCGGGTAATAGCAGCTATAGTTGGCAATACATCAACCTGGGAACAAACCTCGTTTATGCGTTGTGGTGATAATTTATTGGGGAAGTAAAAAAGCAAGGGCACATGTTCTGCAACAAGCCCAAACTTTGAATACACTTCCGGGAGCATTTTTCCGGCATTTCCCCGGATACCGTGATCACCAATAAAAACAAAAAGTGTATTTTTATAATAAGGGGATTGAGCGGCAGCCTGCATAAATGTTTCAATACTAAAGTCCATATACCGAAAAGCATTCAGCTCATCATTATTATCAAATCCATACTTTTTTAAAGTATCATCAGAATAATTATTTTTTTTAAAAGACTTTAAATCTTCATCAGGAATTGTATAGGGGCGATGATTATCGGCAGTTTGAATGATAGCAAAGAATGGAGATTTTTGTTGAGAAAGCACCTTATTGGCTTCTAAAAAAAGGTTTTTATCACTAATTCCCCACACATCTTCTTTTGCTACATTAAAATCTTCCTGTTCGTAGATACGGATACCAAAAAGATTGTTAGCAAGCAATCCCCGGATATTAGCCCAAGTGGTACTTCCGCCTAAAAAATAAAATTTTTTATGATTAGTAAAGTCATTGATAATACTATGCTGATCCACCGCCATCGGGTTTCTGCTGGCGGTTTTAGGCCGCTCCACATCAGGGATTCCGGTAATGGTTGCCCATACGCCTCTTGCTGTACCTATAGAAGGAGTAAAACACCTGTCAAAAAATATTCCTTTACGAGTAAGTGAATCGAAGAAGGGAGAAGGGTTCAGCGGATTGTTTACCATAGAGCTTTTGTACATGCTATAACTTTCACAAATAACCAGCACTACATTAGGCTTTGGGGATAACGAATCAGTATAACCAATGCTCCGCGTAAAGTTCAGCGTTATACTATTGGTATCTTTAACGCCAAGGTAATCTGCAATATAAGGATAAGCCTTCCTTACTTTTTTGATATCATAACCTGAATGTCGAAATTTTAATGTACTGGCAAAACTTTGAAAAGGATTAAGTGCTATTGAGGCTTTAAATTCATCACCAAAACGATAGGCATCACTCCAACGAAGGGGAAATTGAGAAAAGCGACCGAAAATAAAGAAAGCCAAGATTAACGAATACGTGCAATAAATAAATATGCGTATTTTGCCTGATGAGGCCGGTTTTGAAAAGGCCAAATGCTTCATAATCCTTCGCATAAAAACGAACCATAACCACACTGCAAAAACAATAAACAACAAGCCAGGCACCACAGGATAAGATTCAACCATCATTGAAAAAGAAATAGACGCATCTGCTAAATAATTTAACACCGAGCCATTTAGCCGGGTACGCAAATAATCAAAATGATAAAAATCTGCGGTATAGAATATGGTCCATACAAAAAATACAACAGAAAGAAGCCAAAGCCACCAACTTGCATAATGCTCTCTTTTAAACGGCCGAAGGGGTGGAAACACAGTAATCAATAAAATACCAAGAGAAATAATGGAGGTAATACGCAAATCGTAACGCAATCCAAGCCAAAATGAAGTACCGCTAAATGGTCGATTGGCAGGACGATAATGAAAGAAAAAGAAAAGACGATATAAGGTCATTAATATCAGAAAGCTACCTGAAATATAAACAACCCAACGGATAGTTCGAGGAACCCGCATCCAAATACGCATGTGAAAGATTTAATGCTGCCCAAAATTAGTTTATTATTTTTGACTGGAATTGGAAACCATTATAGATATAGATAAGGCCATATTTACCGTAATTAATTACGACTGGCAAAATACTGCATTCGATAAGATAATGCCGATAATGCGAACAACAGAAACACATGCTCCATTATATCTTTTTCTCATTGTATTTGTGTTGGTGAATGGAGGCAAAAACAGGTGGTGGTGGTTATTATTTGCCATTGCATTAGTTTCATTATCCGATGTAATAAGCAGCAGATTAATTAAAGAAAACATTCAAAGACTAAGGCCTTGCAATGATCCAGCCCTCAATCCTCCGGCCAGGTTTCTGTTAAACTACAGGCCGCAAAGCTCCAGTTTTACCTCATCACATGCCTTTAACCATTTTGCACAAGCCGCTTTTTTTGCAATCACATTAAAAAAATATTTTAAAAAATGGAGTGGTCTTTTTTACCTCTGGGCGGCTTGTATCGGGTATGCCCAAATATACGTAGGGGTTCATTTTCCACTCGATGTAGTAACAGGTGGTACTTTTGGGTTTCTTTTCGGATATTTGTGTGCAAGATTGTTCAATAAAAATTACGAATTATCTTAGCGAAATATGTCCTCGGTCATTATTCTGCTTTTTCTATTCTTAATCAATGCCTTTTTTGTAATTAGTGAAATGGCGCTGGTTAGTGTTCGAAAGGCACGGTTGGAAGCAATGAAAAATAAAGGGAACTTAAAAGCAGCAGTTGCTTTACGATTAATTGAGAACCCTGACTCCTTTCTTTCCACCATTCAGATTGGTATCACATTAATTTCAATTCTTACCGGTTTATACTCTGGCGAGAAGTTTGGCAACAAGCTTGTTCCTTATATCTCTGAAATTGATGGTTTGGAGAAATACGCCTATTCTATTTCCACAACAGTAATTGTAATCATCGTAACATTTGCTTCAATTATAATTGGAGAACTCATTCCAAAGCGCCTTGCTTTAATGCGCGCAGAAAGAATTGCCACCTTGGTTGCTCCACCCATGTTATTTATTTCCAAAGTCTCCTACCCTGTTGTAATGCTGTTATCAGGAGTAACTAATATAATTTTCAAAGTACTTAACATAAAGCCACAAACGGACAATACAGTAACAGAAGAAGAAATTAAGGCCCTTATTACAGAAGGAAGTGAACATGGGGATATTGAAGAGGATGAAAAAGAAATTATAGAGCGCGTTTTTCATTTAGGAGATAGAAGTATTACTTCGTTAATGACTCACAGAACCGATATTGTATGGGTGGATTCGAATGAAACGGTAGGAGATGTTATAAACCGAACTGAACAATTTGTGTTCTCTGCTTATCCAGTGTGTGAGGGTTCTATAGATGAAATTAAAGGCTTAGTGTATGTAAAAGACCTGCTAAAAGCCAGGCATGATGTAACTATCTCTTCTATTAGCCGCCCGGCTATGTTTGTACCCGAAAACAATACAGCGTATATGCTGTTAGAAAAATTTAAAGCAACAAAGATTCATATCTGCTTTATAGTAAACGAATATGGTACATTAGAGGGCATGATTACTTTAAATGATATTTTGGAAGCCTTAGTGGGCGATGTATCTCAGGTAGGCCAGGAAGAGTATGAAATAATTGAAAGAAATGATGGAACCTTTTTAGTGGACGCACAGATACATTTTTACGATTTCCTTTCTTATTTTGAAAGAGGAGACTGGATGAAAGAAGAAGAGCAAGACTTTGATACGCTGGCAGGCTTTACCCTACATCATCTTGAGCATATCCCTGTTGAAGGAGAAGCCTTTGAATGGAAGGACTTCCAATTTGAAGTAATGGATATGGATGGACAACGTATTGACAAAATTTTGGTAAAAATTAGTGACTCTTTAAAACAAGAACTCAAGGAGGATATTGAATAAATTAGAAAGAAAAGACAGCCTCACTATTAGGATTAACCAGCTTATAGCTTTTTCGTTTACCATTAACCGTTACATGCATTAATCCTATTTGCTCGGGCTTATAATCATACAATAAAGTATTTGATAAAACGATTTGAGTAACCCGGTCAACATCTAAGATTTCAAAATAAGCCGTGGTGGCTTCGGGCTCACCTTCAAATCCAATGTAGTTAAGTGGCTTAAACATTCCATTAACTGATACTTTCAAATGTTGCAAAATATACGCCTTTACCAGAGGATTCATAGCCTCCTTAAAATCAGGCTTTAATAAATCTGCCTTTTTCTGAAATGCATTATGTAAAGTATGCTCAAAATCATCGGTAAAAAATCGGCAGCTTACTTCAATAGAATGTGCCTGCGCATTATACTCTATTTCAGTAACGGAAACATAATATGGATGCAAAGTGGGTCCATTAATAATAAAAGCCAACGGAATGAGCCAATGAAAAAATAACATCGCTTTCTTTACATTTGGGTGTTCAAAAGTATTTCTTAAAAAATCTTCAAAATAAAAATAGTACAAACCGGGGTGGAATTTGACAATTATGGAGGATTTTAAACTTTATTTCGCAACAGGATGGGAACACATAATTAGCCTCGACGCTATTGATCATCTATTATTTATATTTGCATTAGGCGCCATTTATTCCATAAAACATATTAAGCAAGTAGCCATTCTGGTTACTGCATTTACCATTGGACATTCGATTACGCTTGCCCTAAGTACGTTTGATGTAATACAGTTTAATTCAAACTGGGTAGAGTTTTTAATACCGGTTACAATATGCCTTACAGCCGCTACAAACATTATAAAGCGAACGCTAAATAATATATCAATCCATTATGGCATTGCATTATGCTTTGGATTAATACATGGAATGGGGTTCGCTAACACAATTCGTTTTATGTTAGCCAAAGGGCAAGCTATTACGATTCCATTATTTAGTTTTAATTTGGGATTAGAAGTCGGCCAATTAATTGTAGTATTTGTAATTTTGGGACTACACTGGTTTTTTGTTGAAGGCAACAGACTACAACGGAAGTATTGGGTAGCCTCCATATCTATATTTACATTTTTTTGGGGAGCATGGCTTGCATGGCAACGAATTCCCTAATTTTTATAACCTGTAATATGCGAAATACATTACTTCTTTCTTTTATTCTTTTTTGCTTTGGTATCCATTTGAATGCACAGGATATTCGTAATAATCCAGGCAGTAATCATGGTAACCGATTTGAACAATTAGGCACTATTTTACCCACACCAAATGAATATCGTACTGCAAGTGGAGCTCCGGGGCACAAATATTGGCAACAGCGTGCTGATTATGATATCACCTGTGATTTGGATGAAAATAATCGTACACTACATGGAAAAGAAACCATTACTTATATCAACAATAGCCCTGATGATCTTATTTATTTATGGCTTCAATTAGACGAGAACCAACATAGCACAACTCAAAATTCAGGTTATCAAACCTCCTCTACCCTACCCACCTCTTTAACGCCTCCTGAATTGCAAAGAATGGAAGGAAAAAGAGATAAGGAATATGGATGCCATATAACTAAAGTGACCGATTCTGCCGGTAAAGCATTAACCTATAGCATTAACAAGACCATGATGCGTGTTGATTTGCCGATGGTACTTAAACCCGGCAGAAAATATGTCTTTAAAGTAGAATGGAACTATAATATCATAGAACGGACCAAATACGGCGGGCGCGGTGGATATGAGTATTTCCCGGAAGATGGGAACGACTTATTTACCATAACACAGTGGTTTCCCCGATTGTGTGTGTATAGTGATTATGAAGGCTGGCAAAATAAACAATTTACAGGAAGGGGTGAGTTTACGCTGGTTTTTGGAAATTATAAAGTTGCCATGACTGTACCTGCAGACCATATCGTAATGGCTACAGGCGAAGCACAAAACTATCCTCAGGTACTCACACCCATAGAACTAACCCGTTGGAAAAAAGCACAAACAGCAAAAGACATTGTAGAAATTGTTACACTTGATGAAGCGCAGGAAAAAGAGAAAAAACGTTCTTCTCAAAAGAAAACATGGATTTTCAAAGCTAATATGGTACGCGATTTTGCATGGACTAGCAGCCGAAAGTATATCTGGGATGCTATGCCCATTTTTGTAGAAGGTAAAAAAGTAATGTGCATGAGTGCGTATGGCAAGGAGGCTTATGGTTTATATCGCCGTTATAGTACCAAGGTGGTTGCTCATACCATCAAAACTTATTCTCACTTTACCATTCCGTATCCCTATCCTGTGGCACAAAGCATTGAGGCATCTAACGGTATGGAGTACCCGATGATTTGCTTCAATTTTGGCAGAACTGAAAAAGACGGCACTTATTCAGAAGCGACTAAAAACGGAATGATTGGTGTAATTATTCATGAAGTAGGGCATAATTTCTTCCCTATGATAATTAATAGTGATGAGCGGCAATGGACATGGATGGATGAAGGGCTTAATACCTTTGTAGAATATTTAAGTGAAGAGCTATGGGATAATAAGTTCCCATCTCGTAGAGGACCAGCATATACCATGATTGATTATATGAAGCTTCCAAAAAATCAATTGGAACCAATTATGACCAATAGTGAAAACATCATTCAATTTGGGCCCAATGCATACGGAAAGCCGGCAACCGGATTAAATATTCTTAGGGAAACAATTATTGGCCGTGAATTATTTGACTTTGCCTTTAAAGAATATGCACGAAGATGGGCATTTAAGCATCCTACACCTGCAGATTTTTTTCGCACTCTTGAAGACGCAAGCGGTGAAGACCTTGATTGGTTTTGGCGCGGCTGGTTTTACAACACGGATCCTTGTGACATAGCCATTGACACTGTAAAATGGGCAACCGTATCGTTTGACACACCTACCACTATTCCCGAATCAGTTATAAACGCAGATATTGCAAAACCAAATCTTAGCTCCTTTGAGGATATTTCCAAAATTAGAAACAGAGAAGATAAACAGATTCAATTTGCCACCGATGCTGATACCAGTTTGCAGGACTTTTATTGGAAATACGATCGGGGCTTGGTAAAGATAGATGACACACCAGTTACACTTACAACTCCTGCATTTTCTGACACACTTACCACAACTGAAAAACAAAATATTGCAGGAAATAAATTCATGTACGAAATAAGTTTTCTTAATAAAGGAGGGATGGTGATGCCTTTAATTGTAAAATGGACTTTTGAAGATGGAACGACAGAAATTGACCGGATACCGGTTTGGATTTGGCGGATGAATGAAGATAAAGTAACTAAACTCTTTATTAAGAGCAAAAAGGTTACATCTATTCTATTAGACCCAATGAGAGAAACTGCTGATATTGATGAGAAAAATAATTCATGGCCAAGGCTTGAACAACAAAGCAAATTTAAACTGTTTAAAAGCCGTACCCAAAGTCCAAAAGTCCCCAATCCAATGCAGAAAAGCGTATATTAAAGTATTTAATAACTTTAAATGGTTCATACCACAATCAATACTTTATGATTGATCTGTTAACCTTTTGGTTCAAAGAAATTAGTAATTATAAAAAATAGAATTATTTATTAATACTGAAAACAACCGCATTAAGTATTGGTACTTCCTCAATCCGGCATAGCCAGATAGTCAAATTTATTTCTATGAGATACCTGCAAATACAAATCGTTGATATAAACAGCAAGGTGGTAAAGAAAATTACATCTAATAGGAATCATTTCAATATTAACAACTTGTTATCCGGATTATACAGGATCCGTATCATTGGCAAGGCTACAACAGAAATAATCACAAAAAAATTATCTGTTACAGGAAAATAAAAAATCAAGTATTAAAAGGGAAATAGAAAAGAGGCTTTTTTAAAGACTCTTTTCTATCCGATTAGCCACCTATTACATTAGTAAGTTGTGGAATCCAAAAATTTCTTATTACAGTCCGGTGGCTCCGTCTCTCAATGCTTTTTTCTTTCCACTGTTTTTCCGTTCCCACTCCAGCATTTCTGGTGTCTTTTCAATTTTCTTTGGTTTTTCGGTGGTTGTCACTTCCGGCTTTTCATCTTGTGGAACCAAAAGTCTATTTCGATCATACTCTTCCACATTAATTAATCGGCCTTGGTCATCATAATATTTCCATGTGCCATGCTTAACACTATAAGGTTCTGCTTTTACAATTTTGAACTCTACCACTGCATTACTTTCCGTTCCATAAACCGGAATCGTATCATAAGGGTTTTCTGGATTAAAACCACGCCAGTTTTCTTCGCGAATCAAGGTTCCAACAAATGTGAAATATTGCTGTAATCCATCCTTCCCCCCGTTCATATAATTTTCAATAGCAAGCAAATCTCCTTCGGGTGTAAATTTTCTCCACACGCCATTCTTTTTATCGTTCACAAAAACACCTTCTTCCTCATATCCAGGGTTTCCTCGCAATTCAGGAAAGGACTGTACCCATTTACCTTGTTTCAATCCCTTATTATCAACAAGGTTTAAGGTATCTCCATTACCTATAAGTTGGAAAGACTTAGGCTGGGCGTAACCGCAATAAACCATACTTATAGAAAACAGCAAAAGAAAAAAACTAAGTGGATACTTCATTTTTTACAGTTGAGGATTATTAAATTATTCAAAATTACGATTTCAACTCTGTTGAAAGTTGTTAAATTGCCCTTTACAATGAAAGACTACAAAGCATATTTTATCATTTCAGCAGAGCCAGCATTAGTATATCAGGCGTTAACCCAACCTGCCACCATTCAATTATGGACAGGTGAGACAGCCGAAATGAGCACCGTTCCGGGCAGTGAATTTTCATTATGGAATGGCAGTATTACCGGCCGTAATTTGGAATTTATACCGGAAAAAGTAATCAAACAGCAGTGGTATTTTGGAATGCAGGAAGCGGCTTCCATCGTAACCATTAAACTTCATGCTGATAAAAAGGGAACATCCATTGAAATAAGACAAACAAATATCCCTGATGAAGACTACAACAATATTACCTCCGGGTGGAAAGAGAATTATATAGGAGCCTTACAGGATTTTTATAACGAATAGTAGTTATTTTATTTCTAAATTCAGCATGCTTTTGCCATCCAGGAAGGCTTCTAATTGGTCTCCCACCACACACTCTCCTACACCTGCAGGCGTTCCGGTAAAAATTAAATCACCAATATTAAGCGAGAAATAATTAGATATATGCGATACAATGGAATCAAAAGAAAAAATAAGTGCAGAGGAATTACCTTTTTGAACTACCTCCTGATTTTTTCTTAGTTCGAAGTTAAAGGCATTCTTCCTGAGTTCGGGTGTGAGGTCAATAAATTTACCTACTGCAGCTGAATTATCAAAAGCTTTTGCCTTTTCCCAAGGGAGCCCCTTTTCTTTACACAAGTCTTGGATATCACGTGCTGTAAAATCTATTCCCACCGAAATCCCGTTATAATAATTGATGGCATGCCTTTGCTGAATATACTTCCCATTTTTACACACACGCAACACTAACTCACATTCATAATTAAGTTCATTAGTAAATTCGGGATAGTAAAATGGCGTATGTACTTGAAGCAACGCGCTTTTAGGTTTCATAAAAATGATTGGCTCATCGGGAGTTTCTGAAGCCATTTCCTTAATATGGTCGGCATAGTTACGGCCAATACAAATAATCTTCATCAGCAGCTTGTTTTTTTAACAGGTCTCGGCAATTGGACAACGAAAATAGGCAATTCAAATATAATATACTATATACATTAATTATTGTTCAACCGAATACACCAAATTATTAATTTTTTCCATAGTTTGAGCAATTCCGATTGTGGAAATATCTTCAATTACGGAAATACAGGCATTAATTTTTAATTTAACCAGGGGAATTTCTTCCGGGTTCCACTTACCCAATACAAAATCTGCTTGATATCCTTTTGGGAACTGGTTTCCAATACCAAAGCGTAACTTGGGATAGTTTTCCGTACCCATTTCAGCCTGAATATCTTTAAGCCCGTTATGTCCGCCATGGCTACCGGACGCTCTCAACCGCAGCTTATTGAGTGGCAAAGCCAAATCATCAACAACGGTAAGTGTGTTTTCCAAGGCCACATTTTCCTTTTTTTGCCAATAAGCAAAAGCCTTTCCGCTCAAATTCATAAATGTAGTAGGGCAAATACATATAAATGTTCTTCCCTTCCATTTTACTTCTGCCATATAAGCTAATCTGGAGGAAGAGAATTTACCTCCATGTTTAAGCACAAAAGCACTCACCACATCAAAGCCAATGTTATGGCGTGAATGTGCATATTCATTCCCGGGATTACCGAGACCTACAATAAGAAACTTTGCCATTAAACAAAATTGAATTTAGTTCATTGCGTCCAAAAAATGTTGTAATTCAACATCTGTTTTAATCAGTACATCTCGTGTTTTACTACCTTGATTAGGGCCAACGATACCTGCAGATTCTAATTGGTCCATCAACCTACCTGCACGATTATAACCCAACTTCATTCTCCGCTGTAACAACGAAGTACTTCCGCTTTGGCTATTTACAATCAATCTGGCAGCATCTTCAAAAAGAGGGTCTTTATCATTTACATCAAAATCACCCCGTTCTTCATCTTTTTCACCCGTATATTCCGGTAAAAGGAATGCTTGTGGATACCCACGTTGATTTCCAATAAAATCTGCTACCCTATCAACTTCGGGCGTGTCAACAAAGGCACATTGTAATCTTACCACATCTCCGTTATAACTTATAAGCATATCACCTTTACCAATGAGTTGTTCAGCTCCGCCTGTATCCAAAATAGTTCTGCTATCAATTTTTGCACTAACCTTAAAGCCTATACGTGCGGGGAAATTTGCCTTTATAGTACCGGTAATAATATTAACCGAAGGTCGTTGGGTAGCAATAATCAGGTGGATACCAATTGCCCTAGCCAATTGTGCAAGTCGAGTTAACGGCAATTCCACTTCTTTTCCTGCAGTCATTATCAAATCGGCAAATTCATCTACCACCAACACAATAAACGGAAGATACTGATGTCCTTTTTGCGGATTTAATTTCCGGGCAATAAACTTTTCGTTATACTCTTTAATATTACGGCAGCCGGCCTCTTTAAGTAAATCGTACCTATTATCCATTTCAATACACATGGCATTAAGGGTATTGATTACTTTTCTGATATCAGTAATAATTGCATCTTCTTCACCCGGCAGCTTAGCCAGAAAATGCTTTTCTATAGCCTTATAGATACTCAATTCAACCTTTTTAGGGTCAACCAAAACGAACTTTAATTGTGAAGGGTGTTTTTTGTATAATAGCGAAACGAGGATGGCATTTAACCCTACTGATTTTCCTTGCCCGGTGGCTCCCGCCATAAGCAAGTGAGGCATACTGGCTAAATCCACAATAAAATTTTCATTATCAATTTTCTTTCCTAAAGCAATAGGTAATGAATATTTACTTTGTTTAAACTTTTCAGATGCCAGCAAGGTTCGTATGCTCACAATAGTTTTTCTGGCATTGGGCACTTCAATACCTATTGTTCCCTTTCCCGGGATGGGAGCAATAATACGAATACCCAATGCAGCCAGGCTAAGCGCTATATCATCTTCCAGGTTTTTTATTCGTGAAATACGCACACCGGGTGCGGGAACAATTTCATAAAGAGTTACTGTTGGCCCTACGGTAGCGGCTATACGTTGAATTGAAATATCATAATTCTTCAGCGTATTAATAATTTGGTTCTTATTACTTTCCAACTCTTCTTGGTCTTGTACAATTTTATCGTTGCCATAATTTTCAAGCAAATCGAGTGTTGGATATTTATAATCCCGCAAATCTAACACCGGGTCGTATGGTTGGAGTGCGTTATCTGCAGAAGTGCTTTCTTCTTTAGGTTCTTCGGCTTTTTTTATTTCCAGCTCCACATCTGATGTGGGTGCCTTTTTAGATTCCACCTTAGTAATAGGAGGCGCCGGCGGATTTTCTGTATTTTCCTTTTCTGAAATCTTAAACTCCACTTCTTGCTTTTCCTCTGCAGGCAAAACTTTTACTTCTGCCTCTTCCATATCTTCTTTTAAAGAATTGCCTACAGAAGCAGATATTAAATCAGCTTTCCATTCAGTTTCTTCATCAGTAGCTGCAATAGTATTTTCTGCAGCAATAGGAAGCACTTTTTTAGTTCTTTTAAAATCGAATGAAGGGTTGAAGCGCCAGATAATATAGGATAGCAGGGCGACCACCAAAACGCCTATTGTACCGGGGACGCCAATGGTATTATAAAGATAATCTCTACAGAGGCTGCCCACACGTCCGCCCCATGGAAAAACAGCAGTATCTCCTATTTTAGTATTAAAGATAACGGCAGCGGCTACACTAATTAAGGGAAGGCCGACTACCATATATTTAACGTTACGTGTGAGAGAAAATATCTTTCTGCCCACGATCAAATTAATTCCTAAAACAAAAAAGAAGAAACTTATTAGGTAAGAAGCTATGCCAAATCCCTTGAATATAAAGAAATGAGCAATATAGGCACCAAAGGTTCCCATTAGGTTATTCATTTCAAATTCGGAACCCCATAACAAATGATAACCTTCTTTTATCACCTTATCCTGATCTTCATTCCAAGTAAACAAATAAGATGAGAAAGCTATAAATAATAAGAAACCAATAAGGATGGAGATGCTACCCAAAATTTTATGGGTTCTTTCATCCTTGATTAAGGATTTCATTTCTATTGTCTCGTCCTTTTCTTGTTTAATCTCGTCCGACTTAGGTGTCTTTTCTTTCTTTTTTGTGGCCATCGGAAACAAAGATAAATAAATACTATTGTGTTGTATATTTTATAGGAAACAGTTTAATGTTATTGTGTTTTCTTAAAAAAGACCATAAACAAAAGAAGCCATCCAAAAATAAAACAAAGTCCGCCGATAGGAGTAATTAAACCCACCCAACGATACCCCGGTTGAACAGCAGCCTGTACTGCCGAAAGGAAATATAGAGAAAACGAAAATAGCAAAATACCCATTATGAATAAGCGACCGGCCCATTTTAGAATATTCTCTTTATATTCTTTAAAAAGCACACCGGTAAGTATCAATGCCAAGGCATGAAAGAACTGATATCTCACCCCGGTTTCAAAAGTAGCCAACGCACGTTCGGAGATTATTTCTTTTAATGCATGTGCGCCAAAAGCACCCAGCATTACCGAAAGCATAGCAAACAAAGCCCCTGCCTTTAAAAATCCTTTATGCATTACTCATAATTAATTTAAGTGAGGAGGAATTCAAATCTTCTGCATTCAAAATTACCTTAGCCCTTTGATAAAAATTTTCTCGTTCTTGCAGTTTCTTTTCAATAAAAAACAGCAATTCATTCTCATTAACATTTTTTAGTAATGGCCTCACTGCTTTTTCCTGCTTAATTCTATTCCACAAAAAAGAGGGCATCGCTTTTAAATAAACAGTCATTCCACGGTCGTTCATCCATTGCATATTGCCATAAAAGCAAGGAGTTCCTCCACCACACGCCACTACAACATTATTTTTCAAATTTAAACTTCGTAATACAAAAGCCTCTACCTCTCTAAAATGCTCTTCTCCACTTTGATCAAATAATTTCTCAATAGATGTTTGTGTATCTTGTTCAATTTCATTATCCAGATCAATAAACTGAAAACCAGCTAACTCCGCCCATATTCTTCCCCAGTAGGATTTTCCACTGCCCATAAAACCTGTAAGAAATATGTTCATGCTATGCTTATTAAAAAGCGTAAGAAAACAAGATAAAACTAACAGGAATATTTAAACTATACAAATGAAAAGAAAAAAGAGGACGAATCAGTTCTTTTTTCTAAAATCACCCCGTTTCCACGCCTTAATAAACTCATTCCAAGCAAAGGGGTTAAAAATATTTTGTGGTGCCATTTGTCCGGAATAATACATTTTTCGAGCATTTTGTTGCATAAACTGTGCAGTAGCTTCTTTTCCATCCACGGGCAAACCCGACATCAACATTCTACGGGTTGCTTCATTATTATTATTACGGGCAATTGTTATTTCATCGTCAGGAATTTGAGTATTGGCAAAATCTCTATCAAATTGTTGTCTGGTTATCCTTGGTTTTATAATAGTGGCAGGCAAATAAACAGTATCATTTATCAAAAGTTGGATCAAGCTATATTGATTCCCTTTCAAGTCTTTTGGAATTCCCACAGTTTTAGGTTTATAGCCAATGCTAGTAAATTCCACTTCATCACCTTTAAGCACTACAATACTAAAAACACCTGATTCACTTGAAATAGTACCTCTGTTCTGTCCTTTTACCATAATACTTACGCCGGGGATTGCCATAAGGCTATCAGCAGTCATAACTACTCCATAAAGCTGAACCACAGAATCCTGAAATCTTTCAAACTGAGCTTTTGCAGTTGAAGGAAATAGAAAGAAAATAAATAAAGTCCGAAATATATATTTAATCATATACATCTGCAAAATTAAGCTATTTGTAAGGTTTGTAGTGTGCAAAGCAGAATTTACCAAACCGTTACATAATGATGAACAAAGTACGGGCTGCAATGACTAATTTTGTAGCGCAATTTTCATTTTAACAAATCATTGAGTGATGACAAAAGAGGAGATATTATCAGCATTAAGCACCGTGCAGGAACCTGACCTAAAAAAAGACATTGTAACCTTAAGTATGGTTAAAGACTTAGAGATTGACGAGAACAAGGTTTCATTTACAATAATTCTTACCACACCGGCTTGTCCGCTAAAAGACAGGATGAAAAATGAAAGTGTTGCTGCTATTACTGAAAAGTTTAAAGATGCAAAGGTTACTGTGAACTTTACCAGCCAAACAACTAGTAATCGTCTTGATGCAAAAAGTGTGTTGAAAGGAGTTAAGAACATTATTGCAGTAGTAAGTGGTAAAGGTGGTGTAGGGAAAAGCACTGTTTCTGCCAATCTTGCTTTAGCCTTAGGAGAAAGCGGTGCAAAAGTTGGTTTAATGGATGCTGACATTTATGGGCCCAGCCAACACATCATGTTTGGCATTCGCGGTGAGCGCCCGATGATGAGAGATAACGGTAGTGGAAAAGGATTAATTGTACCTATTGACCGATATGGAATTAAGGTAATGAGTATAGGTTTATTGGTTGATGAGAAGCAAGCGGTTGTTTGGCGCGGCCCTATGGTGAGCAGTGCCATTAGGCAATTTGTTAGTGAGGTAGATTGGGGTGAATTAGATTATTTAATAATTGACATGCCGCCCGGAACCGGAGATATTCATTTAACTGTTGTTCAAACCATACCTGTTACCGGCGTAATTGTTGTAACCACTCCACAATTAGTAGCATTGGCAGATGCGAAAAAAGGAATTGCCATGTTTAATCAAGCACGTATTAATGTACCGGTAATTGGTTTAGTTGAAAATATGAGCTACTTCACACCGGCAGAATTACCCAATAATAAATATTATATATTCGGTAAGCATGGCGGAAAAAATTTAGCTGAAGAATATGATGTTCCTCTCTTGGGAGAGATTCCGCTGGTACAATCAATCCGGGAAGGTGGTGATTTAGGTGTACCGGTTATGGTAGGCGATGACCAAATTAGTCGCAATGCATTTAAGGTTTTTGCAGATAATGCTGTACGTGGAATTGCGATGCGCAATGCGAATATTCCTGCAACGGAAATTTCACAGGTACTTTAATTATTGAATGGGATTTTTATTTTATTTCCCATCCATGTTACTGCATTTTTAAAAAGTAATTTTTGTTTTAATTGTTCATCAAAATTCATTTGTTCAATTAATTCACCGGGACGATGCTCTCCTAACGGGAATGGGTAATCGCTACCAAGGCAAATAAAATCTTCTCCCATTACATCAATAATATAATTCAACGCTTTCGCATCGTGCACCAAGCTGTCAATCCAAAAATGATGTAAATATTTTTCAGGCCGGATATTATTATCAATAGCCACCAAATCAGGCCGAACTGCAAAGCCATGTCCTATTCTACCTATGGTAGCAGGAAAAGAGCCTCCTCCGTGTGCAAAGGCAAAGCGCAATTGGGGAAATTTTTCAAACACGCCGGAAAAAATTAAGGAACAAATAGCCCGTGATGTCTCTGCAGGCATACCCACAAGCCAAGGTAGCCAATACTTCTGCATTTGTGGCTGCCCCATCATTTCCCACGGATGAACAAACAATGAACAACCTAGCTCTTCGGCTCGCTTAAAAAAGGGAAGGAATCTTTCTTCACTTAAATTTAGTCCATTAATATTTGTACCTATCTCTATCCCCACTAAACCCAGCTCATTAATGCAGCGTTCCATTTCTAACACTGCCATCTCAACATCTTGCATTGGGAGTGTACCTAGCCCAATAAAGCGAGTTGGATTTTTATGTACCGCATTTGCAATATGATCATTAAAGAACCGAGCTGTTTCACTTCCATCCTTTGGTTTTGCCCAATAATTAAACAAAACCGGAATAGTACTTAACACCTGGATATTCACTCCAGTGGAGTCCATATCCTGAATACGAGTTTCCTCATTATAACAATTATCTTCCACCACCCTAAACAATTTATCTCCCTTCATCATACAAGCGTTGCAGTTTCTATGTTCCAGGTGGATAAAATCACCATATCCGAACTTTTTTGTCCAGTTAGGCATTTTATCCGGCATTATATGGGTGTGTATGTCAATTTTCATTTAAATAGAAGTACAGATAATTATGCTATCTGCATTTAAAAACATTTTTAATTAAGTACAAAAATCTGAATTAGGAAATGATACGAAGAGCCCATAAAGGCCTTACAAAATCTTTTATCCTTTTTTAACCGGAGGCGACATTACTGCGCCACAATTTTTACAAGTACGGTGTGATTCATTATTATTAAATCGTTCCATAACAGGTGGCAATTGAGATACAATATCAGTCACATTCATAAATTCCTCATACAATTTATTACCGCAATTTTCGCAATACCACAAAAAGCCATCATTTTCCTCCCCTCGTACTTTTTCAATAACCAGGCCTACCGTTCCCGGTCCGCGTTGAGGTGAATGAGGAGTTTTAGGAGGAAGAAGGAACATATCTCCTTCATTAATTAAGATATCACGAGGCTTTCCATTATCAATGATTCGTAAGATAATATTTCCTTCTACCTGGTAATACAACTCTTCACTTTCATTAAAATGATAATCCTTTCGCGAATTGGGGCCTCCCACCACCATCACAATAAAATTTTCAGCATCTTTATAAATACATTGATTACCCACCGGTGGTTTTAGCAAATCACGATGTTCATCAATCCACTTTTTTAAATTAAAAGGAGCAGCTATAAACATAATAAACAGATTTAGGAGTAGAAAATTACAGCTATTTTTTTAATTACCTTTAACCCATGCAAGACGAAATCCCATATCATCTCGAAAATTATATAGGTGGAAATTTTATCGGACCGTTAAGCGGTAATTTTATAGATAACATAAATCCTGCTACAGGTAAGGTTTACGGCCAGATACCTGACTCTGACAAAAAGGATATTGAGGTAGCAGTAATCGCCGCAAACAAGGCTTTTGAAAATTGGCGCAGCATGGATGCTGAGCAGCGGTTTACAATATTAAACCGAATTGCTTCATTAATTGATGAGCATGCTAACCTTTTTGCCCATGCTGAAACCAATGATAATGGAAAACCATTGTGGTTGAGTAAAAAAGTAGATATTTATAGGGCAGCTGCAAACTTTCGTTTCTTTGCTACGGCATGCATGCAATTTGCATCTGAAAGTTATGCTATGCCCGATGGCATAAATTATACACTCAGGCAGCCTATAGGTATTGTTGGGTGTATTTCTCCGTGGAATTTACCCTTGTATTTATTTACCTGGAAAATAGCTCCTGCCTTAGCGGCTGGTAATTGTGTTATTGCAAAGCCATCGGAAGTAACGCCCATAACTGCCTTTTTATTAGGCAAGATTTGTAAAGAAGCAGGCTTGCCCGATGGTGTATTAAATATTGTACATGGTACCGGGTCGGTTTGCGGAGAGGCTATCGTAAAGCATCCTTCCATTAAAGCCATTTCATTTACTGGCAGCACCCGTGCCGGAGAGCGTATTGCCTCCATTGCGGCACCATTATTTAAGAAACTATCTCTTGAACTGGGAGGAAAGAATCCTAACCTCATTTTTGCCGATTGCGATTGGGAGAAAATGATAAAAACAACCATTCAATCATCATTTAGTAACCAAGGACAAATTTGTCTTTGCGGCAGCCGCATTATCATTGAAGAAAGTATTTATGAGAAATTTAAAATTGAATTTATTGACAGAGTCTCACGGTTGCGCATTGGTGATCCTTTAGAGCCGGAAACAAAGCAAGGCGCCATTGTTAGCAAGGCTCATTATAATAAAATTATAAATTGTATCGAAATCGCTAAGCAAGAAGGAGGACGTGTACTCTTTGGTGGGAAAACCTTCCACCCGGAAGGTCGTTGTAAAGATGGTTTTTTCATTGAACCCACCATTATTGAAGGCGTTGGCCCCGAAAGCAAAACCAATCTTGAAGAAATTTTTGGCCCGGTTGTAACACTCCAAACTTTTAGAACGAAGGAAGAAGCCATTAATCTGGCTAACGCTACCTCTTATGGCTTATCAGCAACTATTTGGACTAACCATATTTCCATTGCTCACGAAGTAGCCAATCAATTGGAATGTGGTATAGTATGGATTAATTGTTGGTTAAAGCGTGATTTACGCACAGCATTTGGTGGAATTAAAAACAGTGGTGTTGGTCGGGAAGGAGGATGGGAAGCCATGCGCTTTTTTACAGAACCAAAAAATATTTGTATCCATTACTAACCAAATAAAATATGGGTAAAGAAATTATTCATACCAGTAAAGCTGCTTCACCCTTGGGTGCATATCCCCACGCCAGGCGGGTTGGTAATCTTTTATTTTTATCCGGTATTGGTTCGCGCAATGCCTCAGACAATTCTATTCCGGGATTAGAACAAGATAAACAGGGCAATATCATTAAGCACGACATCGAAGCAGAATGTAGAGCCGTATTCAAAAATGTAAAAGAGGTATTGGAAGCCAGTGGTAGTAAGTGGGAAAACATAATTGATGTAACCGTTTTTCTTACTCATATGAAAGAAGATTTCTCAATATACAACCGAATTTATGAGGAGTATTTTAAAAACGTGCAGGCTTGTCGCACTACAGTAGAAGTAAAAAGCCTTCCAACACCCATCGCTATTGAATTAAAAATTATTGCAGTTATTGAATAAATATGGAACACTCTTTTACCTTAGAATATGCGCAACAAATGGATCAGCAGGATCCTTTAAACCATTTTCGCAATGAGTTTTACATCCCCTTTATTAATGATAAACCCTGTATTTATTTTACAGGAAATTCTTTAGGATTACAACCTAAAATCACACAGGATAAAGTGGTTGATGAGCTCGAAGACTGGGCTAATTATGGTGTGGAGGGACATCTTCACGCAAGAAACCCATGGTTCAGTTACCATGAAATGTTCCCACCGTTATTAGCCGATATTGTAGGAGCTAATCCGGAGGAAATTGTTGTAATGAATCAGCTTACTGTTAATTTACATTTGCTGATGAATACTTTTTACCGGCCTTCCACACAACGATATAAAATTATTTGTGAGGCAAAAGCATTCCCATCAGACCAATATGCAATAGCTTCACAAGTTCAACTCCACGGATTTGACCCGGCCACATCCATCATTGAAATAAAGCCACAAGAGGGTGAACATTATATTAAGCATGAAGATGTATTAGCTGCTATTGAAAAGCATGGAAGCACAACGGCACTTGTTCTTTTTGGTGGAGTAAATTATTATACCGGCCAAGTATTTAATATGCCTGATATTACTCGTGCTGCACATCAACACGGTGCTTACTGTGGCTTTGATTTAGCACATGCTGCGGGCAATGTTCCTTTAAAACTACACCATTGGGATGTTGATTTTGCCACTTGGTGTAGTTATAAATATCTAAACAGTGGCCCTGGTGGAGTATCCGGTGTATTTATTCACCAAAGACATGCCACCAATAAAAAACTACCCAGGCTTGCCGGTTGGTGGGGACATAATAAAGATACCCGTTTTAAAATGCCATCCAACTTTGATCCCACACCAACAGCGGAAGGCTGGCAACTTAGTAATGCTCCTATATTTAGTATGGCAGCACACAGGGCTGGTTTGGAAATTTTTAAACAAGCAGGCTTTAATGACCTTGTTAGTAAAAGTCGTGAACTTACCGGATATTTATTTTTTGTATTAAATGAAGTAAATGCTTCGTTCTCTCAGCCTGTTTTAGAAATCATTACGCCGCAGAAGCAAAACGAATACGGCTGTCAGGTAAGTATTATGATGAAACAAAATGGAAAACTTGTTTTTGATGCCCTTCAAAAGGAGGGTGTTATTGCCGACTGGCGTGAACCGGATGTAATTAGGGTTGCACCTGTACCCTTGTACAATACATTTGAGGATGTATATCATTTTGCTGAAATAATTAAAAAAGCTATTAGTTGAAATAACAGGTATGCAAAAAACAATAAATATTGCCGGTGCCGGTTTAGTAGGGTCATTACTAGCTATTTTCTTAGTTAAAAAAGGATATCAGGTTAATGTGTATGAAAGGCGGAGTGATATGCGTAAGGGTAATGTATCCGCCGGACGTTCTATTAATTTAGCATTAAGTGACCGCGGCATAAGAGCATTAGAAGAAGTGGGCATTATGGACGAAATAAAAAAAATAGCTATCCCCATGCATGGAAGAAGTATGCATAACCTTGATGGCTCATCTGCTTTTCAACCTTATGGCAAAGAAGGACAGTATATCAATTCCGTATCGCGTGGGCAATTGAATATGAAGCTTATGGATTATGCTGAACAACAAGGGGCTAAATTTCATTTTTCTAAAAAATTGGAAACGATAGACTGGAAAACAAATTGTTGGAGTTTTGACGATGGAACAACAACCTCAGCCGATTTATCATTTGGTGCTGACGGCGCTTATTCTGCAGCAAGACTACAACATCAAATACATCATGATAGATTCCAATACCATCAATACTATATTGATTTTGGATATAAAGAGTTGATAATACCACCGGCTGCAAATGGTGGATTTCAATTAGAAAAAAATGCACTTCACATTTGGCCTCGAGGTAATTATATGTTGATTGCACTTCCAAATTTGGATGGCAGTTTCACCTGTACTTTGTTTTTCCCTTTTGAAGGCAATCCTTCTTTTAGCACCTTAAAAAACCCGGAAGCATTTAGGTCTTTCTTCAATGAAACATTTAAAGATGCCTCAACACTAATGCCCACATTGGAACATGATTTTTTACACAATCCAGTTTCATCTATGGTAACGGTAAAATGTTATCCATGGATACGAAATGAAAACTTTGCATTAATTGGTGATGCTGCACACGCTATAGTTCCTTTTTTTGGCCAGGGAATGAACTGTGGATTTGAAGATTGCAGTGTATTAAATGAATTGATGAATAACCATGGTAATGATTGGAATACTATTTTAAACACCTACCAACAACTACGCAAGCCTGATGGAGATGCCATTGCAGATCTGGCCATTGGAAATTTTGTAGAAATGCGCGACAAAGTAGCACACAATACATTTTTATTGCAGAAAAGAATAGAAGCTGCCTTTTCTAAAAAATATCCAGACAAATGGATTCCGGCATACTCAATGGTAACCTTTAGCCCACATATCAGATACAGCAAAGCATTAGCATTGGGAAACAGGCAAGATACCATTATGAAGGAAATAATGGGAATACCAAACATTGAGCAGATATGGGATTCGATGGAAGTTGAAAATAAAATATTACATCTTTTAAAACTGAGTAGTGATGTATAAAATGAAATATTTTACTGAGACAGATTTACAAAAGGTAGATGAATTCATGAGAGAATATCCTTTTGCCACCATTATAGGAGCAGGTATTGACAACTTTCCGGTAGCCACTCAACTACCTCTTGAAATTATTCGTCGCACAGATGCCCTTTATTTACGCGGTCACCTCATGAAAGACACAGACCATCATGTAGCATTTGAAAAAAATAAAAAAGTAATGGCTTTGTTTACAGGGCCTGATTGTTATATTAGTGCAAGCTGGTACGTAAAGAAAAATGTTGCCAGCACCTGGAATTATATAACTATTCAGGCTAAAGGAGAAATTATTTTTACAGACGAAACTGAAACCATTAAAATTCTACAGGAAATAACTGATCGTTATGAAACCCCTGACTCTCCTGCAGCTTATTCAAAACTGGATGGTGATTATGTAACTGCTATGGCAAAGTTTGTTGTTGGATTTGAAATTAAAGTAGAGGTGCTTGAAAATACTTTTAAGCTAAGCCAAAATCATTCAAAAGAAAGTCGCTTAGGGGTCATTGAAGCATTGGAGAAAAAAGGCACAGATAATACAAAAACAATTGCCAGAATGATAAAAGAGCGTATGTAACTTGAAATATTATTTCTTTCGAAACTGATTTTACACAAAGCACAATGATAATGATTTAATGATATGGAAAGAACTACATTAATAAACCAAATAAAACTTAAACAATCATTTTTATGTGTGGGGTTGGATACTGACCCAAATAAAATACCTCTTCATTTACGCAATCGTGAAGATGCAATAATTGAATTCAACCGTAAAATAATTGAAGCCACAAAAGCCTATTGTATTGCTTATAAAATTAATACTGCTTTTTATGAGGCCATGGGTAGCAAGGGATGGGAAATGATGAAGCAAACGGTGAAAGAAATACCATCAACACATTTAAAAATTGCAGATGCAAAAAGAGGTGATATAGGAAACACAAGTGACCATTATGCACGTGCTTTCTTTGAAACCATTCCTTTTGACGCCATTACAGTTGCTCCATATATGGGAGCAGACAGTATAAGACCATTCTTAGAATATGAGAACAAATGGACCATTATATTGGGGTTAACCAGTAATTCGGGAGCTAATGATTTTGAGATGCAAGAAATGAAATCGGGCGGAAGATTGTATGAGAAGGTATTTGAGGTAGCTGCCAAGTGGGGAAGTATCAATAACCTCATGTTTGTGGCAGGTGCCACACAGCCAATGGAATTAAATCGAATACGAAAAATTGTACCTGATAATTTCTTACTTGTACCTGGCGTAGGATTTCAAGGGGGCAGTTTAGAAGAAGTGGCTAAACATGGCATGAATAAAGACATTGGGCTTTTGGTAAATGTATCCAGGGCCATTATTTATGCAAAAGAAGACGAACATTTTGCAGAAGAAGCTGCAATTATTGCCCAACAGTACCAAGTAGAAATGAATGGCTTAATGAGTGGTCGTTAACCGCATATTATTACACACCACATCCTTTACGGCGTATGCCCATCTTTCATATTCTTTTCCTGAAGGGTGCAATCCATCACCAGTTAAAAACTCTTTTTCATGTCCGAACTTTCGCTGCTGTGTGGTGATATCAATAAAATGAACATCCATAGCCTTTGAAAGCTCTCTACAAATCTTATTGTATTCATCTATAGCTGAAGCTATCTCCAAAATATTCCTTTCTTGTGCGTAAGGAGTAACACTCCAATCCGGAATACTTAACACCACTACATTCTTTGAAGACCCATTAGTCCACTTTATCGCCTTTTGAATTAATAATTCAATATCCGGTTTGAACAGATGAGGTTCTCTACCTCGGTATTGATTATTTACACCAATTAATAAAGTAACCAAATCATATTGAGTAAGCAAGGATGTTTTTGATATATGCAATAGAAGTTCATCAGTAGTCCACCCGGTCTGTGCGATAATTTCCGGAGCCATAAAGTTCACCTTGCTCTTTCGAAGCATTTGTACTAATTGATATGGAAAGCTATCATATAATGGAACCAACTCTCCAACTGTATAGCTATCCCCAAGCGCCAGATAAGAATATTGTTTGTTCATTTGACAATTACAAATCCAATAAAATCATCCATTTTAAACAATTATTTCGTTTTAAGGAAAGACCAATATCTACATTAATAAACACACATTAAAACCAATAAAAGGCTGAATTTTCAGATGTAATAATACAATTCTTTCTCTTAAAAAACAGATGCTTTATATTTGCATCCACTTTAAAAGCTTGCAAAAAATCATTAAAAATCTATCATGGCTGTAAAAACAGATAATTTTCAATCGCCTGACTATTTTAATTTGGATGAATTGCTTACTGAAGAGCAAAAGTTGGTGCGCGAAAGTGTGCGCAACTATGTAAAAAAAGAAATTTCACCAATTATTGAAGACTATGCTCAGCGTGCTGAATTTCCTCAACATATTGTAAAACAATTAGGTGGTATAGGATGCTTTGGCCCTACAATACCTACCCAATACGGAGGGGGCGGTATGGATTACATTTCATACGGCTTGATGATGCAGGAGCTGGAACGTGGTGACAGTGGTGTACGCAGCACAGCAAGCGTTCAAGGAAGTTTAGTTATGTTTCCCATTTATGCTTATGGCAGTGAAGACCAGCGTATGAAATACCTGCCTAAACTTGCAAGCGGGGAATGGCTTGGTTGTTTTGGTCTTACCGAACCTAATCATGGAAGTGACCCAAGTAGTATGCTCACGCATATAAAAGATGCAGGTGATTATGTTATTTTAAACGGAGCAAAGATGTGGATTAGCAATGCCCCGTTTTCACAGGTAGCTGTGGTATGGGCAAAAGATGAGGCAGGAGTTATACGGGGTTTAATTGTGGAAAGAGGAATGGAGGGATTTTCTACTCCCACCACCCATGGGAAATGGAGTCTTAGAGCCAGCGCCACCGGAGAATTGGTGTTTGATAATGTAAAAGTGCCTAAGGAAAATATTTTGCCTAATATAAAAGGCTTAAAAGGCCCTTTAAGTTGTCTTACAAAGGCACGATATGGAATTGCCTGGGGTGCCGTTGGTGCTGCAATGGATTGCTATCATACTGCATTAGAATATAGTAAGGAACGAATTCAATTTGACAAACCTATTGGAGGATTTCAATTGCAACAAAAGAAGCTGGCAGAAATGATTACCGAAATTACCAAGGCACAATTACTTAATTGGCGTATGGGAGTACTAATGAATGAGAACAAGGTAACACCACAACAAGTAAGTATGGCTAAACGCAATGCATGTGAAATAGCCACAAATATTTGTCGTGATGCCCGCCAGATGCTTGGAGGAATGGGAATTACAGGAGAATACCCAATTATGCGCCACATGATGAACCTGGAAAGTGTAATCACTTATGAGGGCACTCATGATATTCACCTGCTTATTACCGGAATGGATGTAACCGGTATAAATGCATTTAAATAAAATAAACAAGAAATTATGATACAACAAGTTGCAGTAATTGGCGCAGGAACAATGGGTAATGGAATTGCGCATGTATTTGCACAATCTGGTTTTAAGGTAGTATTAATTGATGTAAACCCAACTCAATTAGAAAGAGCATTAGCCACTATTGCTAAAAATATAGACAGGCAGGTTTCTAAAGGAATATTAACAGCAGAACAGAAAGAAAGCACACTTAAAAATATTACTACCGACACCAGTTTAGTTTCTGGAGTAGGAAATGTTGACTTAGCTATTGAAGCTGCAACAGAAAATTTGGAAATCAAACTTGAAATTTTTAGAGAATTAGACAAAAACGTTTCCGACGGATGCATCCTGGCATCAAATACATCTTCCATTTCCATTACCAAGATTGCATCAGTAACTAAGCGACCTGAAAAAGTGATTGGAATGCATTTCATGAACCCTGTACCGGTAATGAAGTTAGTAGAAGTAATAAACGGTTATGCAACTACTAAAGAAGTATCAAATACAATAATAGAGTTAAGCAAGTTGTTGGGTAAAATTCCTTGCTCAGTAAATGATTATCCCGGTTTTATTGCCAACAGGATTTTAATGCCAATGATTAACGAGGCTATTTATAGCTTATATGAAGGAGTGGCTGGAGTAGAAGAAATTGATACCGTAATGAAATTAGGGATGGCCCATCCAATGGGGCCTCTTCAATTAGCAGATTTTATTGGCTTAGATGTATGTTTGAGTATATTACAGGTATTATATAATGGATTTGGAAACTCCAAATATGCGCCATGTCCACTACTAATAAATATGGTTACTGCTCAAAAATTAGGTATTAAAAATGGCGAAGGATTTTATAAATATACATTGGGCAGCAAAGAATTGGTGGTAAGCGATTCATTCAATAAATAAATTACTTCAAATTTAATTTTATAATAGGTAATGCATTTGTATCACCTATTTTTAATTATTCTTTCCAATAATAACTATCCGGATAAATTCGTTCGCCGAAAATAGCTGTTCCTATTCGTATTAGGGTTGCTCCTTCTTCAATAGCTATTTCCAAATCATGGCTCATTCCCATGGATAACACATCCATTTCTACTCCATTTATTTTGTGTTTGATAATATGTTGTTGTAAATTCTTCATCTTTCTGAAACATGGTCTCACTTTATTTTCTTCTGCCGAGAACAAACCAATAGTCATTAAGCCTTTAATGTGAAGGGTGCTTAATGATGCCACTTTTTTAATCAGGGCAACCGCATTTTCCGGTGATACTCCAAATTTACTTTCTTCATCAGATGAATTAACCTGAATAAGAACATTCATTTCCTTCTTTTCAAATGTTAGTCTGGCGTGTAATTTTTCTGCAATTTCAAAACGGTCAATACTTTGAATACAGCTCACACTACACTTAAGTAAATCTTTAATTTTATTAGATTGAAGGTGGCCAATAAAATGACTCTCATGGGGAGTATCCTTTAGTTCATTGAATTTCTCTTTAAGTTCTTGAACTTTATTTTCTCCAATTAGGAATTCGCCAGCCTGCAATGCAATTTTTATTCTTTCTGCCGGAACAGTTTTGGTAGCCATTAGTAATCTGATAGTGTTTGGGTTACGACCGGTAGCAGCACATGCAATGTTGATTCGGTGGTGGATTAGATTTAGGTTATGCAAACAGGGGTCATCCATGATATTATTAATTTAAAATTAGATTATCCACTTAGCGCGCATAATACAGTAATGTATTTCAGCGTGCTACTCCGTAAATGGCAATAAATATGCCCTTTTCTAAATGCAAAGATCTAACTTTCCAAGGTTAGAAAGCAGTGAAGAACTTATTCATTGCAAGAATTTGAAAATGGGAAATGCGTCGTAAGTGGATAATCAGGATTTAGCGCCTTTTTCTTCTTACCAATCCATAGCTGTCATCAATCCACTCCTTCACTCTCCTACCCGGCACCTTTCCTACCCAAACCGTATTCCAGTGCTTTTTACTCATATGATATCCGGGAAATACTCCTTCCGGGTATTCTTCACGCAAAAGAATTGCTTTTTCCGGGTCACACTTTAAATTTATTTGTGGTGGGCTTGGGGTTAAGCTCATCAGCATAAAAATTTTACCGTTCACCTTAAAAACCAAGGTATCTTCATCAAAAGGAAAACACTCTTCCACATCTTCCTTTGATATAGCATAGTTTCTTATCTCATCTGAATACATCATCACATTAAACAAAAAAGTACTAATAAATCCTGAGTTAAAGAACTCGAAAATTGTTTTTATATTTTTCTACGCGTCCCTCATAAATTAAAAGAGGCTGCCTCATAATATTGAGACAACCTCTTTTCAATTTTAAATATTATTATAGTTTAATTAACGGATGATAGTTAAATCTGTACGAACAAATTTCTTCGTACCATCTGTTAATGTATAAACTACCACTGCATAGTATGTGCCATCAGGTACTGCTTTATTTTGGTATCGTCCATCCCATGTATTGCGGTAATCCTTAGATTCAAACACCTTATGACCATACCGGTTATACACATGTACAGTTACATTACCTAAACAGCCATAACTATCATAAACCTTCCACACATCATTTATTCCATCCCCATTAGGTGAGAATGCGTTTCTAATCTTTATACAATCAGGAGATTCCAATGTAATAGTTAGCTCATCAGTTGCTGTGCAACCTAAGGGACTGGTTACAGTAACTAAATAAGTAATTGTTTGTGGTGTACCAACCGGGGTAACAACAGGATTAAGGATTGTAGCATCACTTAACCAAATTGAAGGAGACCACAATATAGAAGCAATGTCTCCTGTTGAAGTGGCATTAATTGTTGCTGTTCCTCCACTCAAAATAACTAAATCACTACCTGCATCCACAGAAATGGGGAGTTCAACTGAAACCGTTACCACCTTATCCTTCACGCAAGAGCCCAATGTTCCTGTTACTGTATAGGTAGTTGTTGAAGATGGGTTTGCAGTTACTGTTGACCCACTAGCCGTATTCAGGCCGGTAGATGGAGACCAAGCATAACTTGCCGCATTACCGTTAACGGTAATGGTAGCGCTATTATCTCCGCAAATAGATACATTTTGTAAATCATCCATAGTAAGATTGTCTGTAAATCCAACTTCAATTCCACTTATCTCCGTTTTACAGCCTTGTGCATCCCTTACCGTAACAGTATATGAACCTTCCGGAACGCTGAAAGTATTTGTTGACTGATATGAATCGGGGTCAACTCCTAATCCATATTCAAAAGGTGCAGTTCCTGTGCCTGTAGTAATGGTTATTGTACCCTCATCAGTACAATTTGCATTAACGGTGGTTTGTGTAGCAGTTACGTTATCAAAAGAAACTGTTATCTTAACGGTATCTTTACAGCCATCTGCGTTTGTAACAATTAAATCATAAATACCAGGTATTGAAACGGCGGTTGGATCGGCTACCGGTGCATTATTAAATTCATACGCAGTTGTAAAGCCTGTAGTATTGAACACCTCTGTTAGATTTGCAGAAACGCCTGAACATCTGTTTATTGCTGTATCACTAGCAAAGGTTAACGTTCCAGCAATTATAGTAACATACGCTGTATCAGAACAGTTGGCACTGTTTACAGCCACTAACTCATATATACCCGCAGCAGACACTGCATCTGGTGTGGCTACAGGACTACCATTTAACGTCCAAGTTGCAGTTAATCCGGTGGTGTCATAAAAAGTAGTAAGATTTATTATACTCCCGGGGCAAGCTATAACAGATGAATCAGCTCCTAATTTCACCCTTGCCACAACAGTTACTTCTGTAAAGCCATAGCATTTGATACCGGAAACAGGATCTACTGCTTCTACAAAATAGGTAAACACGCCCGGAATAGGAGGAACTTGAACTTGTGTTGGATTTTGAACAGTTGATTCAAAACAACGTGGGCCAGTCCAATGATAGGTAGCACCACCAAAACCCGGAGTTGTAAGATCAACATATCCATCTGCACATACGGGTCCATTATTATCAGCATCTATATTACATAATGCACCACAATTGCTTTGACCTGTACCTCCTGATTGTTGGAAATTAATAGTTGCCGGTTGATTTGAATAGTTCGTTAAAAGGAACATATAAAACTGGCCAGGTTGAGCATTGAGAATGGTAGCTGTTTCTGTAGGTGCTGCAGAATAACTGCAACTAACAATATTTCCATCAGTCATTCCAGAACAAGCGGCTGCCGCAGATGAAAATGGCCCCCAAACAGCATAATCCACATCTCTACCAACTCCACCTATATCTACCTGGCTGATATCAATTATAATATCTCCGGCATTTTGCACTTCAATATAATACCATACCGGATTAGGTGTGGAATAAAGGCAACCCATTGTACCTAATGAGGGTACGTTTGTACTACTTGGCAAGGAATAGTTTTGACTTGTACAGAATGGCTGAGCAGTTGTACATGAAGTGGATGTGGATGAAGGCGGAGGAATAGATGCACAAATCTCAAATGAGCCGGGATTGCTAGACCAAGCATTCCAGAACCGAATGTAAATGGTATCACCTTGGTTAAGATTAGAAAGATATAACATAGGCATAAAACCATTAGGGCTACTATCATCATCACACTTAATTAATGTAAAAGGCCCATTACATGAAGGAGCGGAATAGGCAGCCATACCACCATCAGTAATCATACCTTGTTTGGTGTCAATAATAAGAGTTTTCTCACAAGGAACTACTACTTTAAACCAAACATCTGAACCCTGGTAATCTGCACAACCTGGAGCAGGAATTCCGGCTGAGGCTGTTGCTCCCATATTATGAAATGATTGATAATTACATGTATATTCAACAGTTAATAACTGCGCTGAACAAGGCTCATCATAGCTTGGAGGTGGTGGAGGTGTAGTAATACACACATTAAAGTTACCAAAGATTGTGGTTGTTGATGAATAAGTCCACACCCTAATATAATATGTTTGGCCGGGAGTTAAGCCATTTACCTGCATAGTTTCAGGGTCAGAGCAACGAATGACCTGTAAATTTCCGCAATTACCCCTATAAACAGCCATCACAAAATCAGTGGTGGGGCCTGAGTTATTCACTAATGAAACAAAATGTGATGGATTGGTGGCCACAAAACTATACCAAACATCATCATTTAATCCTGATGCTGCACAACCCGGATTTGTTTCTCCATTACTTTGAGTAGCACCTCCAGTTGTACCGGCTACCGTTTGAGCACAGTTTAAATCCGGGTTAACAGGAACATTGATAGCAGCAGAACAATCATCATTATTTACAGGAGCAAGGGAGCCAACGCAAATATTAAAATCAGCACGAGTATCCATAGAACTGCTCCAGGTGTAAACCCTTACATAATATGTTTGACCCGGCTGTAAATTTGGAACCAACATATATTCAGGATCTGAACAAGCCACCGGTAATAAGCTACTACAGTCTTGTGCATATACCTGCATTACCATATCAGTTGTTCCGGAAACATTCTGAATAGAAATAGTATGCATATTGTTTGTTGCCACAAAAGTGTACCACACATCATCATTAATACCTGAAGCCCCACAAGTAGGGATAGTTCCTGTGCTTTGTGTTGCACCCCGAGTAGAACCGGCTGTTGTTACTGCACAACTTTGATCAGGATTAACAGTTAATGCAATAGCTGATGAACATTCGTCATTTGCCGGGGCTGCAGGAGGGGTATATTCAGAAGCACAAATTTCAAACTCACCTACATCAAAGCCTCCCCATGCCCAGAACCTTACAAAAATGGTAGTTCCCGGAGCTTGATTTGTTACCAAAATTGTTGAAAGTGTTCCACCAACGCCCAAATCGCCATTACAGGAAAGCTCGTTAAGGTTAGCACATGTTCCGGTATAAACGGCCATTGCCCCATCTGTAATTTCACCGGGCCATGATTGAATAAGTACATTTCCATTTGCGGGAACAACTAAGGAGAACCAAACATCCTCTCCTTGATAATATCCACATGAGGGATCTGACACTCCGGTGGTAGATGTTGCACCGTTTGTAGTTGAAGTTGTTCTTACACAAGTTGTATTCACCTGTAACGGAGTAGCTGCACATGGGTCATCATTTGATGGCTGAGCAAAACTCGATATTCCAAATACTAAAAAAATGGCAGTAAGAAAGAAAGCATGAAAAGCTTTCGATGTATTGCGAATTATTATATTCATAACCTTAGATTATAAAGAAAATTTATGGTTCAAAATTATTTATCAAAATCAAAACGAAGTCCAACTTCATGAGCCCCTGACCCATTAGAAAACACACTCATTGGGGTTTGGTAATAGTCATAGGCATAGGTAATGGCAACTTTTTTCATAAGTCTAAACCCGGCTTGTAAACTCCATGACTGTTCTACACGCCAGTTAAGGCCCCACCATAATTTATCTTGATAATCTACCAGCACGCCAAAATCATATTCACTTGGAGAATGTTCAATTACCCGAACCATGGCATTTGGTATCAAATAAATATCATCACCGGCTTGTATTTTATAATTGGCATTAATATTATAGTGCCTATATAATTTACCGCCCAGCTTAGCATCCGGAACATTGGCCAGTTGTAATTTTGATTGAATCATTTGGCTAACAGCAGCACCAATACTAAACTTCCCATTAGTGAAGTAAGCTCCTGCACCTGCATCAAATCCAAATTTGTTACTCGAACCACTCAATACCGGATCGTCTTCTAAAGCACCCGATATTTTATTTTTATCAATAGCATATTGAAGTGCACGCAATTCAATACCTAAACCTAATTTATAAGCAGGATTATTCATCTTTATATGGTATGAATAAGCCAACTGTAGTCCGGTACGACTAGTAGGCCCTGTTTCATCACGGTAAACATAAGCACCAATACCGGCATTCAATTTTTTCAACTCCACATCACCATATAGCATGAAAGTGCGTGGGTTTCCGGGAAATGATGTCCACATATCCCGATAACTAACTCCAACCATATTCTTATTAGAAATTCCAGCTGCAGCAGGATTGTACATTGCATTATGCTGAAGATATTGGCTGGTAAAATGTAATTGTTGGCTATAACCGGAAAAAGAAAAAGCAATTAAGCCAAACGAGAATAAAATTTTCCTCATAAAAAATCTTGTTAATATAGATTGTGATTGGGCGGATTAGCGTTTCAAAGGATAAAGAACTTACAATGTTACAATTTTTTTAACTTCTACCTGTTCAATCCCTTCAATTTTTTCAAAAAACTCATCGGCCCGACCAGCAGCAATATTCACTTTTAAATATGGAAATAAGCCATCCCCCCGCTCTAATATTGTTGCTCCTAAATATTTTACAATTTTTAATACATGGCCTAAGCGCTCATAAGGAAAGTGTATTATCAATTGAATTTCAACTGCCTTATTAATAATAGGAATTGTTTGAAGCACTAATGATGCAGATGTTTTATAGGCTTTTATTAATCCGGGTACACCTAATAATGTTCCACCAAAATAGCGCACAACGATTACTCCAATATTTATTAACTGACGGCTATCAATTTGCCCAAGAATTTGCTTTCCGGCAGTTCCTGAAGGCTCCCCATCATCATTGGCCCTATATAAATCTCCGGTTAAGCCTAATCGATAGGCAAAACAATGATGAACTGCCTTAGGGTGCTCTTTTTTAATTTGTGCAAGCCTCTTTTTAAATTCATCAATGGAATTTACAGGAAAACCATAGGAAATAAACTTGCTTCCCCGGTCAGTATAAACAGCTTCGCCCTCCAACTCTATCGTTAGATAATGATCCATAAATTCAAAGTTAAATGAAGTTGGAAGAGATTAACACTATGGCTACTACTGAAAGAATAATACCCAAAAAATTGAGGAAAGATAATTTTTCTTTAAAAACAAAATATCCTACTACTACATTTAATAATAAAATGGCCACATTATTTACAGGAATAATTACCGAGCTATCGGCAGGATACATTTTAAGTGCCTTTATCAAAAACCAAATGGAAAAATAATTTGGCACACCTATTATCATGCCTGCAATAAGCGCTTTGGGCTGGAACAATATTTTTTGTAATCGTATCAATATCAGCAACACCACAAATCCAACTGAAAAGGCAACAATAAAGCAGGCTACTAAAAATAAATTTAATTGTTCAGCTAATACGTACTTCCATTCTGTCCATTTAATTACTGTATCCTGAAAACCTGTTCCTAAAAATAAAATTATTGGGGCAACCCAAAATAATATTTTTTTCTTGGTGCGATTATTAATTATTGGATTAGCTGGAATACTTGTTAATACAACGGCTATCATAGCCAATCCCACACCAATCCATTTCCCCATTCCTGTACGCTCATTTAAAAAGAAAACTGCAAATAGAAAGGGAATAACCAGCGATATTTTGGTGGCAACACCCGCCACTGATAATCCGGATACTCGAACGGTGATAGCTGTTAAATTAAAGAAGGAAATAAAACAAAACCCCAACACAATTGCCCATGGCCACCAGGAGAACTGAAGAATTTCCTTTCCGGATTCGAGTGTGTTTCCAAAAGTGATTCCGGTAATTATACACACAAAATAATTTATAACTATTGATTGAAAGCTATCAATGTTCAGGCGTTGGATAATCTTAAAGGAAACCGTAAGCCAAGTTGTAAATACAATGCTTCCAGCTAAAAATAACATACTGTTTAGATATTGGGTAAAAACACTTTCACTTCATCATTTTCCAGTTGTATTTCATTTATACAATGCACATTGTGCAATAAGGGGGATTTCAAGCCCTCTAGTATCCGTTTATCCATAGCCGTTATAACGCAAGCCTCGTCCCAGTTTTTGGAAGAAATAAAAAGATCTAAAAACTTTTTTCCACCCTCCACCATAAGTGAATTTAAACCGCGTAGGTATAAGAGTGAGTTGATGGTTTGCAAAAGCGGCTGTTCAGGAAAGTCAGGCATCACATATTCCAAGTTATCCTTTTTTTCTTTTTTTACTTCATTAATTACAATGGTGGGTTTGCCATCATTCAGCAAATGATGAGTAAGAGGAATTATCAATTGCTTATCTATTATAATTCGAACAGGTGAATGCCCCGGAATAAGCCGGTTAGTTAAACGTGGATTATCAAGCAATGCGGTGCGGGTGCCAATTATAATAGCCGCATATTCACTTCTCAACTCATGAACAAATATATTTCCGGTTTTGCCTGTTATCATCAGCCTTTGGGTATCATTTTGGCCTGCCATAAATCCATCTGCTGTTTGAGCCCATTTCAAAAGGATATAAGGGCGATGAAAAAGATGAAAGGTAAAAAAGTGCTTATTTAGCCACTTTGCTTCCTTCTCTAAGACGCCTTCCACCACTTCAACCCCATGACTTTTCAATTGATGAATTCCGCCTCCGTTCACCATTCCAAACGGATCTTTACAAGCCACAACTACCTTTTTAATACCTTGCCTGATAATAAGGTCTGTACAAGGAGGAGTTTTACCCGTATGGCAGCAAGGTTCGAGAGACACATATAAAACAGCGTCTTTAATAAATGATTTATCTTCCTCTGAAACACTATTAATGCAATTCACCTCTGCATGAGGCATACCAAATTTCTTGTGCCATCCTTCTCCAATAACCCTGTCTTGATAAACTAAAACTGCTCCCACTAAAGGATTTGGGGCTACATATCCCTTTCCATAGCTTGCCAGTTGAAGACATCGAAACATATATTTTTCATTAACCACCATACTTTTCAAAAATAACTAAGTTTGCTGCTATGCAGGTAAAGCAATTTAATACATTGTTTATAGAACCATTATTATTCCGATTTTCTTCTTCAATGGCTAATCATTTAGGCTTAAGGTTATTGGAACATTTTACCGGAATCAGCCCTAATCAATATCGAGCGGGCAAAGCGTTCACTATCTCTCCTAATCAGGAATCAGAAATCCGTTTAGCTATCCAAGCGCTAATAGCCGGCAAACCTATTCAATATATCACTGGCACTGAATACTTCTATCATTTAGCCTTCCATGTTACGCCGGATGTATTAATCCCCCGACCTGAAACAGAAGAGCTAACGGAAATGATTATACGCTATGCAAAGAATTCTTCAGGCACACTCCTAGATATAGGTACAGGCAGTGGTTGCATTGCTATCACCTTACAAAAGTACCTTAAGCATTTCCGGGTTGAAGCCATTGATGTAAGCCGGAAAGCATTGGCTGTGGCAGCGTTAAATAATTCAAACCATCATACTCAGGTTTTTTTCAAACAGGTTGATTTTTTAAACGAACAGGAAAGTGACCGTTTAGGCAAGTACAATATCATTGTTAGCAATCCACCTTATATACCAATAACACAATGTGATAAAGTAGATAGAACGGTACGTGACTATGAGCCTCGTATAGCCTTATTTGCATCTGACCATCAAATATTTTATAAAGCCATTGCTCAATTTGCCAAAAAACATTTAATGCCCGGTGGAAAAATATTTTTAGAAGCACACCAGGATTATATTGAGGAAACAGCGGAGCTATTTAGGAAAAACTATGCTGAGGTTATAGTTATAACCGATATAAGTGGTAATAAAAGAATGCTTGAGATTACTCAGTTCCACTAACCGTAGCTGATGTATTTGCGCCGAGCCGACGAGCTGCCTTCATCACTCTTACAATTTCGCCCCATTGGGCAACAGAGTCTGCATTAATAACTACAGCAGGCTTTAAACTATCTCCTTCATGAATATATTTACGCAAAGCCGATTCAAGGGAATCGGGGTGGATCTGTTTTGAACCAACAAAGATGCGCTTATTCTTATCTACGCTTACTACCACACTTTGTTTTTGACGAGTATCACTTTTTGCCTTGGGCACACTCATTCTAATTACGTTAGGATTAGCAAGTGTAGAAATCATAAGGAAAAACATAAGCAGTATAAACAAAATATCATTCAGCGGACCCGTGTCCACCTCTTGTTGCTCATCCCTGAATTTATTCTTTCTTAAATTCATGTAATTAAAAATTAACGAGTAGGCTCTTGGAGCATATCAATAAATTCATTGCTTGCACTTTCCATCATATTACCTGTGCGGTTAACTTGTGTATCTAAATAAGCATAACCTAAATAAGCCAACATACCAATAATCAAACCGGTAGCAGAGGTAATTAATTTAATATACATAGCATCTGCAATTTGACTGATAGAAGGATTTTCTACTGTGGCAAATTGTTTCAATAATAAAACAAGGCCTACAATTGTACCAACGAAGCCAAAAAGCGGTGCAAAGCGAGAAATAACTGAAAGAATAGACATGTTCTTTTCTAATTTATACATCTCTAACTTCCCTGTATTTTCCATACTTTTCTCAATAGCATCAATGGGTTTACCAATCCTTTGAATACCCTTGTCAATTATACGGGCTACCGGATGGGAAGTATTTGCAGCCAAACTGCGTGCAGCAGAAATATTCCCATTAACAATATTATCTCTGATAATACTCATGAAATTCTGATCTACCTGCCCCGCTTTTCTTATAACTAATAAACGCTCAAAGAAAAAGAATATCGTAAGAACAAATAACAGATAAAGAGGCCACATCAATGGACCGCCCTTTCCTAAGAGACTCCATACTGATTCGGTTTTGGTAACAACCTCCGCCCCAACTGCGGTAGAATCTATTTGTAAGAATATATCAAACATGCAAAATGATTTAGCAGATATGTGTGCAATACAACAAAACTATGCGCATTTTACTGCACAACAAATTGTTAATGTTCACAGGGTGTGAACTTCTCATCCTATTTTTTGGCTCATACAAAAAGAGCATAAAAAAGAAAAAGGTTTATGGGAAAAGTTTAGTAAAATATTTAAAAAAATAAATCTAC